>JAKFCH010000052.1:0-28929 GCA_036676765.1 Deltaproteobacteria bacterium | reverse complement strand
CGCCCCTCGCGCGGTGGCGCCCGGGGAGCGCCTGGTAGGGTGGCCGCCGTCCACGCTCGGGTACACTCCGCCCCATGGTGCTCGGCTGGATCCTGGCCCTCCTCCTCGGTTGCGGCTCGCCCGCCGAGGTGGACCCGTGCCCCGCGGAGTGCCTTGGCGAGACGAGCGACACCGCCAGCCCCGACACCGCCAGCTTCGACACCGCCAGCCCGGACACCGCCGACGCCGACGCCGACGTGGATGCGGACACCGACACCGACACCGACGTGGATACGGACACCGACACCGACACCACCGTCGACACCGGCACCTGCCCCGAGGATCTCGAGCCACCGGGGTCCGGCCGGTGCCCGGAGGCGTGCACCGACGGCTGCTCCGGGGGCGTCTGTTACATCGAGTGCGACTGGGGCGGCGCGTGCAGCGAGCAGTCGATCACGTGCCCGGACGGCTGGCCGTGCGAGATCTTCTGCGGGCGAGGCAGCGCGGCGTGCCGGGGCACGCTGATCACCGGCGGCCTGCGTGGCTCGGTCGCGGTCGAGTGTGCAGGCGGGAGCAGCTGCCTCGACGCCGTGGTGACGTGCTGAGAGCGTGACCGTCATCCCCTCCCGTCGCCCGCTCGCGTCTGCTGGGCGCGTCCGCGCGTCTTCCTCGGTCACAGGTCTCGACCTGCTCCCTCGTCAGCCACGCAGCCGCGCCTCAGTAGCCGCTTCGCGTGCTCGGTCCGGGAATGACGGTCACGCTCTGAGGGCGGCCCGTGCGCCGTCGCGTGCACCGGTGACGGCTCGTGCGGAGGCCTCGCGCTGACGTGCTCCGACCTCGGCGACTGCTCGCTCGCATGCGAGGGGAGCATCGCGTGCGGCGCCGGCGCCACGATCACCTGCGGCGCCGACACGTGCGATGCGACGTGCGACGGCTCGTACGCGGCTCACGTGGAGTGCGGCGCGAGCTGCGAGTGTGTCGACGGGTGCTGAGTCGCGCGCGCTCCGCTGAACGGTAGACAGCAGGCCCCCCACATCCTCGGCCCTGCGGTTCAAGACACCGCGCCGCGGGGGGCCGCGAGGCCGCGCCCGTGGCCGAATAGAAGGCGGACGAGCGCCGCGGGGACGTGCGCCGCGCCCGCGTGACGTTCGCCCCGACGTCGTGAATCATCCGCGCTCGAACGTCACGCTCCACGCGTCTGGTGTGACGTTCGACGCGAGATGAGGAGGTCATCTCGTGCTGAACATCACGCTTCAGCCGACGAGCGTGACGTTCACCCGAAGATGGTGGGCCATCTAACGTCACGCTCGACCGCGGCGCCGCCGTACGGCGCGTGCGAGGCCACCACGTCGCGCCTGCCCGCCGCGAGATCGACACCCCCCCCGCGCCAGGCGACCGGAAGGCGGCCCGCTTCCGAGCGGGCCGGTCCCGCCCGCGCCCGACCTTCGAATAGACCCCGGACCGCGGGCGGACCGAGCGGAGCGAGCCTGCAGGGCGCCGACCCCGCCCGCCGCGGGCGGGGGGGCGCCCAGACCGACCCCACGATCTACGCCCGGAACATGAACCACGCCGCCCCGCACATGCAGAGCCCGGCCGCGGCGTAGTTCCAGGTCAGCTTCTCGCCCATCCAGAAGACGGCGAACCCCGCGAAGACCACGAGGGTGACGATCTCCTGGAGGATCTTGAGCTGGGCGAGGCTGACGTGCGAGAAGCCCAGCCGGTTGGCGGGCACCTGCACGCAGTACTCGAAGAAGGCGATGCCCCAGGAGACCGCGATCGCGATCCACAGGGGCTTGTCGCGCAGGTCGCGCAGGTGGCCGTACCAGGCGAACGTCATGAAGACGTTCGAGACGACGAGCAGCGCGACGGTCTTCCAGAACGGGGACGTGGCTTAGCCGAACGTCGCGCGGAGGTAGGCGAGCAGGTCGGCGATGTCCTGATCGTCGAAGTCCGGGTAGCCGGCCATCGAGCCCGTGCCGTTGAGCACGATGTCCGTGATCTCGGCGTCCGACTTCTCGGGGATCTCCTCGATGAGGCTCGGGTAGGCCTCGGTGCCCGCGCCGTCGACGCCGTGGCAGCTCGCGCAGGCGGCGTAGAGGGCCTCGCCGGCCGTGGCGCTCCCCACGATGGGCTCACCCGTGTCGTCACCGCCCGTACAGCCCACCAGGAATGCGATCAGAAGCATGCGTCTCTCTCGAAAGCGACGCACGGATACCACGGGCTCTACTCTCCCGCTACGCCCTTCTGGAGCGCCTCCCAGACCCGTTGCGCCAGCGCCGGCCCGAAGCCGGGCACCTCTGCGATACGACCGGGATCGGCCTCGCGCAGGGCCTTCACCGACCCGAAGTGCACGAGGAGCGCTTGCTTGCGGGCGGCGCCGACGCCGACGAGATCGTCGAGGGCGCTCTTGAGGTGGGACTTCGAGCGGGTCTTGCGGTGGAACCCGATCGCGGTGCGGTGCGCCTCGTCGCGGATGTGTTGGAGCATGCGGAGCGTGGGGTGGTTCTCGGCGAGGACCACCGGGTCGGGGTTGCCGCGGAGGATGATCTTGTCGACGGCGTCGCGCTCCCCGCGCCGGCGCTCGGTGCGCGGCTTGGACAGACCGATGACCGCTTGATCCTCGAGCCCGAGCTCACGGAGCACGTCCTCGGCGGCGGTGAGCTGGCCACGCCCGCCGTCGACCACGATGAGGTCGGGGAAGTTGCCCTCCTCCGAGGCGCGCCGCAGCCGTCGACCTAGGATCTCGCGCATGCTCGCGAAGTCGTCCGCGCCCACGACGGTCTTGATCTTGTAGCGGCGATATTCCGCGCGCGCCGGCACGCCCTCGATGAACACGACTTGGGAGGCGACGGGATCCTGGCCGAGCAGGTTCGAATTGTCGTAGCACTCGATGCGATAGGGCGGCACCTCCAGCCCGGCGATCTCGGCGAGCGCCTCGAGCGCGTGGCTGATCCGCTCCTCGGCGGAGTGGGTGGTGGCGAACCGCGCCTTTGCCGCCTGCTCGGCGATCTCGAGCACGCGCACCTTTTCGCCGCGCTTCGGCACGAGGAGGGTGACCCGGCCCTTGAGCCCGGCCGTGCCGCGCCGGTCGGAGAGCACGTCCTGCAGGGCGGCGTGGTCGGGCGTGTCGACGGGGACGAGGACCTCGGGCGGAACGCGCTCGCCGGCGTCGTACCAGGTGTTGAGCATGGCGGAGAGCAGCTCGCCGTCCTCCGCGATCTCGCCCTCGAAGGGGAACACGAGCGGCTGCTGCATGTGGCCCGCGCGCACGGGCAGCACGGCCACGGCGCCGCGCGCGCCCTCGCGGTAGAGCGCCCACACGTCGCGATCCCCGAGCCGCACGTCGACCACCGACTGCCGATCGAGCGAGCTCTTCACCGCCGCGATGAGGTCGCGAACGCGGGTCGCCTCCTCGAAGCGCTCCTCCTCGGCGAGCGTCATCATGCGGGACTGCAGGCGGCCGACCAATTCGCGGTCCTTCCCCGAGAGGAAGAGCATCGCGTCCTGCACGACCTCGCCGTACTCCTCGGACGTGCACAGGTCGACGCAGGGGCCGATGCAGCGCTTCATCTGGAAGAGCAGGCACGGCTTCTTGCGGGTGCGGAGCACCTGGTCGGTGCACGTGCGGAGCGGAAAGCTCCGGCTCACGAAGGACAGCGTGCGGCGGGCGTTCGTGGCCGAGGCGTAGGGGCCGAAGTACCGCGCGCCGTCGTCCTGGATGCGGCGTACGAGCGTGAACCGGGGGGTCGGGGACTTGGGATCGATGCGGAGGTGGAGGAAGTTCTTGTCGTCCCGCAGCTTGGTGTTGTAGCGGGGGCGGTGCTGCTTGATGAGCTCGTTCTCGAGGATCAGGGCTTCCTTCTCGCTCGGGACCGGAAACACCTCGACCGACTGCGCCGCGGCGACGAGATAGCGGACCATGTACCGCTCGTCGTGCCCCTGGACGTACTGCTTGACGCGGGAGCGCAGGTTGATGGCCTTGCCGACGTAGAGCACCTCGCCGTGCTTGTCCTTGAACACGTAGACGCCCGCCGTGGTCGGGAGGGCGGCGGACTGCTCGATGAGATCCATGGTTCCCTTCTAATCCGGTGGGCCAGGGGGCCCCGGACGGGGGACCAGCCGGGGGCCCCGGACGCGGTTCTCGCCGCCGTCGTCGACCCAAGCACCGGACGCCCGGTGTACAGTGGCCCCGTGCTGGGTCTGGTGCTGAGCGGTGGGGGCGCCCGGGGCGCCTACGAGGCGGGGGTGCTCCGCTACGTGTTCGACGTGCTCGGTCCCATGCTCGGCCGCGAAGTCGACCCCAAGATCATCTGCGGCACGAGCATCGGCGCGCTCACGGGCGCGTGGGTCGGGGCCCTCGGTCGCGTCGGCGTGGTCGCGCTCGCCAAGGGGTGGCAGGAGATGGAGGTGGACCACGTCTACCACCTGAGCATGCGCGACCTCCTCTCGTGGCGCGATCCGTTCCTGTTCCGCCGCACGCCCGTCGGCGAGGGGCAGGCGCTGTTCGACCCCACCCCGCTCTACGAGCGCGTGCGCGACGACCTCCCCTGGGATGTGCTCCACGGCCGCATCGACCGGCACGAGCTCCGCGCGATGGTCGTCTCCACCACCGACGTGATGACGGGGCGTTGCATCCAGTTCACCGACGGCCCGATCCTCTCGTACGACCGCCCCAACTCCCTGCTCAAGCCGGAGCGCATCCAGGCGGTCCATTGCCTCGCGTCCGCGGCGATCCCGCTGGTGTTCCCCGCGGTCTCGATCGGCGGCCGCTACTACGTCGACGGCTCGCTCCGCCAGAACACCCCGTTGTTGCCGGCGATCGTGCTCGGCGCCGAGAAGGTGCTGGTGGTGGGGGTCAAGCGCAACACGAGCCAGGACGCGCAACGGGCGCCCAACCAGTCGCCGAGCCCGCTCTTCCTCGCCGGAAAGGCCCTCGACGCGCTGCTCCTCGACGAGATCGAGGACGACATCCGGCAGGTCCACTCGGTGAACAAGCTCCTGCAATGGGGCCAGGCGTCGTTTCCGGACTTCCTCGAGCGCCTCGGCCGGGAGCACCGCCCCTACCACGTCGTCGAGACCGGCTACGTCCGGCCGAGCGAGGACCTCGGCATGATCGCGGCCGCCTGCTTCGAGGAGCACCGGTCGCACCTGCCGTTCGCGACGCGCACCTTCCTCTCGGCGCTGCACAACCGCGAGGCCGACGACAACTCCGACCTGCTGTCGTACCTGTACTTCCACAAGAGCTTCACGGCGGAGATCGAGGCGCTGGGCTTCGCGGACGCAAAACGGGGGGAGGAGGAGCTGGCGCGGTTGTTGATGTAAGGAGGGATGCAGGCCCCTGGGGTTCCACTACCCGCATCGCTCCATCGCGATACATCGCTAATCCCGATGCCCAGTGACCGCGCGACCCTCTTCCGCACCCTCGGCGACCCCAATCGCCTGCGCATCCTCGCGCTGCTCGGCTGCGAGGAGCTCTCGGTCTCGGAGCTCCAGGAGGTCCTCGGCCTCGGCCAGTCCACCGTGTCCGCGCACCTCGCCCAGCTCCGCCGCGTCGGGCTCGTGGCCACGCGCAAGGACGGCACCGCCACCCGCTCCGTGCTCGCCACCCCCGACGGGGAGGACGCCCTCGTCCAGCTCGCCACCGCCGCGCTCTCCGAGCCGGACCGCAAAGCACTCGACCGGGTGCTCGCCGCCCGCGGTGCCCCCGCCCCCGAGGGCCTCGGCGCCGACTACCTCCCCGGCCGCTCCTGGGAGGCGTTCGCGCACCTGCTGCTCGCGCTGGTGCCCCCGCTCCGCATCGCCGACCTCGGCGTCGGCACCGGGCACCTCACCCGCCTGCTCGCCGCGCGCGCCCGCCACACCATCGCCGTGGATCGCGACCCCGCCGCGCTCGCCGGCCTCGCCGTCCCTGAAGAGAACCTCCGGATCGAGCCCCGCCGCGGCACCCTCGAAGCGCTCCCGCTCGCGCCCGGGGAGGTCGACCTGATCGTGCTCTCCCAGTCGTTGCACTGCTGCGCCGATCCGGACGACACGTTGACCCAATGCCGCCGCGCGCTCTCCCCCGGCGGCCGCGTCCTGATCCTCGACCTCGCGCCCCACGTCCACGAATGGGCGCGCCACCGCCTCGGCCACCTCCACCTCGGCTTCTCCGATCTCGGCGAGCGGCTCGCCGCCGCCGGCTTCCTCGACGTCACGGTCACGACGGTCCACACCGACCGCCGCGCACCCGCCTTCACCACGCTCCTCGCCACCGGCGCCACACCGGACGGATCCAAATGAGCCTCGAAAGCAGCCCGTTCCTCGATGTCCTCGACGACCGCATCCTCCTCTTCGACGGCGGCATGGGCACCCAGCTCATGGGCTTCGACCTGCCGTTGTCCGACTACAACGGCCTGGAGAACTGCTCCGAGATCCTCTGTTACACCCGCCCCGACGTGGTGGGCGCGATCCACCGCCGCTACTTCGAGGCCGGCGCCGACGTGGTGGAGACCAACTCCTTCGGCGGCGCCCCCTGGGTGCTCGGCGAGTTCGGCCTCTCCGGCGAGTGCCACGAGATCAACAAGCGCGCCGCCCTGATCGCCCGGGAGGCCGCCGCCCACTTCACCGATCGCCCGCGCTTCGTGGCGGGCTCCATCGGGCCCGGCACCCGCCTCCCGACCCTCGGCCACATCGGGTGGGACGAGATGTTCGCCGGCTACCAGGAGCAGGTGCGCGGCCTGCTCGACGGCGGCGTCGACGTGCTCCTCGTCGAGACCTGCCAGGACCTGCTCCAGACCAAGTGCGCCCTCGCGGCCATCTACGCGGTGCTCGCCACGTACCCGCGCAAGGTGCCGGTCATGGCGCAGGTCACGATGGAGACCACCGGCACGATGCTGCTCGGGAGCGACGTCGCGACCGCGGCCACGGTGCTCGAGCAGTACCCCATCGACATCATCGGGCTCAACTGCGCCACCGGTCCGCAGGAGATGGCCGCCCACATCAGCTACCTCGGCCGCCACGCCAAGAGCCGCATCTCCGTGCTCCCCAACGCGGGGCTCCCCCAGTTGGTCGACGGACGCACCCACTACCCGCTCACCCCCAAGGAGCTCGCCGACTGGCACGAGCGCTTCGTCCGCGAGGACGGGGTCGCCATCGTCGGCGGGTGCTGCGGGACCGGCCCCGAGCACATCCGCGCGGTCGCCGAGCGCATCCGCGGCATCAAGCCCAAGCACCGCTCGCCCGAGTTCGTGCCCGCCGCCGCGAGCCTCTACGGCGTGGCGCCGCTCCGCCAGCAGGCCGACATCTTCGCGATCGGCGAGCGCACCAACGCCAACGGCAGCCGCCAGTTCAAGCGCCTGCTCGACGCGCAGGATTGGGACGGCATGGTCGGCATGGGCAAGACCCAGGTGAAGGGCGGCTCCCACGCCATCGACGTGTGCACCGCCTTCGTCGGTCGCGACGAGGTCCGGGACATGGACGAGCTCGTGAAGCGCCTCGCCACCGCCGTCCACGCCCCGCTCGTCATCGACTCCACCGAGCTCCCCGTGCTGGAGGCGGCGCTCAAGCGCATCGGCGGCAAGCCGATCGTGAACTCGATCAACCTCGAGGACGGCGAGGAGCGGCTCCACAAGGTGTGCGCCCTCTGCCGCACCCACGGCGCCGCCGTCATCGCGCTCACCATCGACGAGGAGGGCATGGCCAAGACCCCCGAGCGCAAGCTCGCGGTCGCCCGGCGCATCCACGACCTCGCGGTGGCCGACGGGATCTCCCCCGACGACATCCTCTTCGATCCGCTCACCTTCACGATCTGCACCGGCAACGAGGACGATCGCAAGCTCGGCGCCTGGACGCTCGACGGCATCCGCCTCATCGCGGAGCACTTCCCGCGGTGCGGCATCGTGCTCGGCCTCTCCAACATTTCTTTTGGCATCAACCCGCACGCCCGCCACGTGCTCAACTCGGTCTACCTCCACCACGCGCGCGAGGCCGGCCTCACCGCCGCCATCGTGCACGCCGACAAGATCACGCCGCTCTACAAGGTCCCGCCCGAGCAGCGCCAGGTGTGCGAGGACCTCATCTTCGACCGCCGCCGCATCGCCACCGAGGGGGACTCCGGCTACGATCCGCTCCAGGCCTTGCTCGCCATGTTCGCCGACGCGCAGGCGGTGAAGGTGGAGAAGAAGGCCGACGCCACCGTGGAGGAGCGCCTCAAGGACCGCATCGTGGACGGCGAGCGCCCCGGCATCGAGGCCGACCTCACCGAGGCGATGACGAGGTACAAGCCGCTCCAGATCATCAACGAGATCCTGCTCGACGGCATGAAGGTCGTCGGCGAGCTCTTCGGGTCGGGCCAGATGCAGCTCCCGTTCGTGCTCCAGTCCGCCGAGACGATGAAGTACGCCGTCGCCTTCCTCCAGCCGTTCATGGAGAAGGCGGAGGGCCCGCAGAAGGGCACGTTGGTCCTGGCGACCGTGCGTGGCGACGTCCACGACATCGGCAAGAACCTCGTCGACATCATCCTCACCAACAACGGCTACCGGGTGGTCAACCTCGGCATCAAGCAGCCGATCGACCAGATCCTCAAGGCCGCCAAGGAGGAGAAGGCGGATGCCATCGGCATGAGCGGCCTGCTCGTGAAGAGCACGGTCATCATGAAGGAGAACATGGAGGAGATGCGCCGGCAGGGCTTCACCACCCCGGTGGTGTTGGGCGGCGCCGCGCTCACCCGCGCCTACGTCGAGCAGGACTGCTCCCAGACGTACGGCCGCAAGGTGATCTACGCGAAGGACGCCTTCTCCGGCCTCAACTTCATGGAGACCCTCTCCGCGTTCGACGACGCCCTCACCGTCACCGAGGGCTCCGCCGCCGAGACCCAGGCCCCGCCGCGCGCCGAGCGCCCGGTGCCCTACGATCCGCGCGACGCCGAGCCGGTCCTGCCCGTGCCGGTCCCCACGCCGCCGTTCTACGGCTCGCGCGTGGTCGACGTCTCCCTCAAGGCGCTCCTGCCCTACGTGAACGAGGACGTGCTCTACAAGTTCCAATGGGGCTTCCTCCGCAAGAACCTCACGCCCGAGGAGCACAAGGAGCAGCTGCGCACGGTGGCGCGCCCCATCCTGGTCGACCTCGTCGATCGTTGCGCCCGCGAGGGGATCCTCAAGCCCCAGGCCGTCTACGGTTGGTTCAAGTGCCAGAAGGACGGGGATGCCCTGGTGTTGGAAGATGGCACGCGGCTCGCCTTTCCGCGTCAGAAGGTCGCTCCTCGTCGTGGGGCGGGGGGTCCACCCCCCGCAACGCCCCCGGAGTCTGGGGTGGAGTCCGGGCTCTGCATCGCGGATTATTTTGGCAACGAGGACGTCGTCGGCCTCATGGCCGTGACCGTGGGCCAGCACGCGAGCGAGGTCGCCCGGGAGTGGTTCGCGGACAACAAGTACACCGAGTACCTCTACCTGCACGGCTTCGGCGTCGAGGTGACCGAGGCGCTCGCCGAGTTCACCCACCGCCAGATGCGCGCGGAGCTCGGCATCGCCGGGGAGGACGCCCGTGACATCAAGGACCTCTTCCACAAGCAGTACCACGGCGCCCGCTACGCCTACGGCTACCCGTCGTGCCCCGACATGGCCGACCAGCGCCACCTGATGCGCCTCCTCGGCGCCGAGCGGATCGGCATCTCGATGGCCGACGAGGACCAGCTCCACCCCGAGCAGTCCACGGCGGCGATCGTCGTGCACCACCCGCAGGCGCGGTACTTCAAGGTGTGATCGGTGGGGGCGCGGTTCGTCGCGCCCCGCGCCTACCGGACGTTCTTCCCGAACACCAGCGCCACGGCCCCCGTGGCATCCTCGTCGAAGATCCAGCCGGGCGCGCCGACGAGAGTGTCGGCGAGGCCGTCGCCGTCGATGTCCCCCGCGGGCGCCACGAAGGTGCCCGCGGCGCACCCGCCGTCGGAGCTGCCCGTCCCGTACATGCACGTGAAGCGCTCCTCGGCCTCCCCGAGCGAGGTGGCGCCGCGCGCGAAGGGGCCGAGCACGAACCAGGCGGCGCCGACGCCGTAGCCCTCGTAGACGTCGTTCCACGCGGGCGCGCCGATGGCGAGGTCGAGGCCGCCGGACCCGTCGATGTCCCCGACGACGGCCACGGACGAACCGGCGCGGCCGCCCGTGCTGTCCGCGCCCGCCTCGCCGTGGAGGGTCACGTCGGCGTCGGTGGCCTCGAGCGGGTTCCAGAACAGATCCTCGCGGCCGAGGAAGATGTAGACGGCCCCCATGTCCGCCACCGCGCCGTCGACGCCGGGCGCGCCGACCACGAGGTCGAGCCACCCGTCGCGGTCGAGGTCGCCCACGGCGACGGAGGCGCCGAGGGAGTCCCCCGCGACCTCCCCGGTGACCTGCCCGTTGCAGTGTTCGGCGGCGTCGTACACCCCGGGCGCGCCGCCGATGCAGAAGTAGACCCCGCCGGTGTCGACGCGGCCGGTATCGAGCCAGGGGGTGCCGATGAGCACGTCGTCACGGCCGTCCAGATCCATGTCGCCGAGCGCGAGCGGGAGGGTCCGGTCGGCGCTGGCGTCGGTGCCGACCCGGAACGTGGCGAGCGCCACGTCCACGCCGACGTTCTCACCGGGTCCGACGGGCCCGGCGACGAGGTAGACGGTGCGCGCCAGCGGCGCGGAGATCGCGAGGTCCCCGACGCCGTCCCCGGTGGACTCGCCGGCGGCCACGGTCTCGCCGAAGCGGTCGGAGGCGGTCGTGCCGAGGAGGCTCGCGTCGGGGGACACGGCGGCGGCGGGGAAGCGCCCCCAGAACAGCGCGACGGTCCCGGAGCCGAGCGCGCCGCCGCCGGGCGCCGCGGCGGCGAGGTCGGAGACCCCGTCGCCGTCGAAGTCGCCCACGGCGAGCGCGGTGCCCGCCTCGGCCTGGCCCTCGTCCCACCACGTCCGCGCGCCCTCGAGGCGGATGGCCTGGATGTCGCCGGGCTCGCCCACCGACGCCGCGCCGGACCCGATGCGCACCTGCTCGGCGCCCGCTCCGGGCAGGCCCACAGCGATGTCCCCGAAGCCGTCGCCGTCGATGTCCCCCACCGGCACGGCCGCGGTGCCGATCCTCGCGCCCGTGTAGTCGCCGATGAAGAAGACACCGGCGTTGTCGAGCCGACCGTCCCCCGTCGCGCCGTCACAGTCGTGGTCGGTGGCGCCGTACTCGATGGCGTCGGGGTGGACGGCGGGGTCGGCGTCGTCGCAGTCGAAGTCGTTGGTGGTGTAGCCGTCCTCCCACACGCAGCTCAGCAGCGTCTCGTCGGGATCGCCGTACCCGTCGGCGTCGGCGTCGAGGTAGTTGGTGAGCGGCAGCCCGTGGCGGGGGTCGGTGTCGTCACAGTCGTCGTCATTGGGGACGAAGCCGTCGGGGGCGGCGCACGACGTGGCGGTGACCGTGGGGTCGCCGTAGGTGTCGGTGTCCTCGTCCCGGTACCAGGTCGAGGCGAGCGTCACGGTGGCGTCGGTGTCGTCGCAGTCGTCGGCGTTGTCGACGAGGCCCGCGCCGGCCTCGCAACCCTCGGCGGTCGCCCCGGGATCGCCGAAGCCGTCTCCGTCGGCGTCGACGTGCCACGTGGACGTCACGATTCCCGAGTCCTCGTCGTCGCAGTCGTCGCCGCCGAGCGCGACGGCGTCGTGCCCGTCCTGGTCTTCGTCGAGGAAGCGGTCGAGCTCCGTGTCCGACACGAACAGGCAGCCGGCGAGGGCGAGGAGGATCATCGGTGCACCGGGCAGGATTGGAAGCCGTCGTTGCACCGGAGCTCCACGTCGTCCCCGGCGGCGAGCGCCACCTCGTTCGCGGCCACGGCGCCGGCGCCGAAGTCGGCCCACACCTGGTAGCGGCCGGGCGCGACGCGGGCGGGGAGGGGAAACCGACCGCCGGAGCCCGCGAGCCACACGGTCGACGCGCCGCTCGCCCGGACGGAGGCACGAGCGTCGGAGGCCGGGGCGGGCTCGGACGTGGTGGCGGTCGGCGTCGGAGGGGGAGCCGACGGGGCGGGCGCCTCCCTCGTCGGGAGGACGGCCTCGCTCGGCCTCGCGGTGATCGGGGCGCGGGGCGGCCGCGCGGACGTACGCGGGGCGGTGTGCGGGAGGGCGGCGTCGCTCGCGGAGGGGCTGGCCCCGACGGCGCCCGGAGGCACCGCGGCGGCGGCCAAGGGAGGCTCGGCCACTGTCGGCGGTTCGATCGGGAGCCCCTCGGCGCGCGGGGCGGCGTCCGGCCACGACGCGAGCGCGACGAGCGCGACCACCACGACGGCCCCCGCGACGCCGAGGCCCAGGGCGAGCGGCCCCCTGCGCCGCTCGGGGGGTACCGGCGCCACGATCGTCCGCCCCGCGGTTTCGGGCTCGTCGGGGGCGCGGGGCGAGGTCACGAACGTGGCGGCCGCGGCGGCGGCGCCGGGCACGGGGAGCTCGATGGTCGCGGCCTCCGCGGGCGGCGGAGCCACGGGGTGGGCCGGCGCCACCGGCCCCGCCGCCACCCGTGCCTGCTCGGCCCCCGGCACGAGCGTGGGGCCGCGCGGGCGCTCCGCCCCGTCGAGCATCGAGAGCAGCGTGCCGCAGTCGGGGATGCGCGCGTCGGCATCGGGCTCGAGGCACCCGGCGACGGCGGCGCGCAGGCGCGCGGGCACGTCCGCCGGGAGGGGCGCCCAGTCACCGGCGGACATGGCCGAGTACACCCGGATCAGGTCGGTCCACGCGAAGGCGGGGGCGCCGGAGAGCAGCTCGTGGAGGATGCATCCGAGCGAGAAGAGGTCGGCCCGGCGGTCGACCCCCTTGGCGTCGCGGAACTGCTCCGGGGCCATGTACTGGGGGGTCCCCATCGCGAACCCGCTGCGGGTGTGGCGGTGGCCGTCGGCGTCGAGGAGCCGCGCCAGCCCGAAGTCGGCCACCTTGGGGACGAGCCCGCCGGCGGCCGTCGCGGCGTCCACCCGCGCGAGGAGCACGTTGGCGGGCTTCAGATCGCGGTGGACCAGCCCGTGCTGGTGGGCGTGCCGCACGCCCTCGAGGATGCCGCGGAACAGCGCCTCGGCGACATGCACGCGCGGCGGGTTGGCCACGATCCACCCCGCGAGGGTCGGCGGTGGCACGTACTCCATGAGCAGGCCAAAACCGCTGTCGATCTCGAGCACGTCGGTCACGGCGACGATGTTCGGGTGGCGCAGCGCGGCCTGCAGGCGCCCTTCCAGCAGCAGGCGCGGCCCCGCCTGGGCGCTCGCGAGCGTCAGGACCTTGAGGGCGTGATCGGTGCCGAGGTGGGTGTGCCGGACCCGGTACACGGCGGCCGTGCCGCCCTCGCCGAGCAGCTCCTCGACACGGTAGCGCTCGACGATGCGACCGACGGTCAACGGGCCGGTCATCGCTACCACCGCGCGAAGAGGAAGGCGCTCACGCCGGTGGCCGCGGCGGCGGCCCCGACGGAGACGGTCAGGGCCCCGAGCGTGTTCGCGGTGTCCTGGCGTTCGGCGCGCTCGGCTTCGGACAGCGGGATTTCCTCGAACGCATCGACGCGGGCGTCCGCGCCGAGGGCCCACAACACGCCGGCCCCGGCGGCGAGGGCCCCCGCGCCGATCAACATCGGCACCCGCAGCCCCTCGCCCCGCAAGCGGTAGTCGGGGAGCGGATCGTCGGGGAGGACCCACACGCTGGCCCCCATCGGGGCGTCCGCCACCTGCACCTGGACGATGGCGGCGCGGGCGTCGGGGCGGGCGCGGACGGGCTCGCCATCCACCCAGAGGGTCACGCGCCGGGCGGGCGGCGGGACGGGCCGGGTGCCGCCGGACGGAGGCGCGGCGTCGTAGGCGACCCGCACGGGGTTCCGCGCCCCGATCATCGCCTCCGGGAAGGTGTAGGACGGATCCAGGGCGCGCGCGGCCGCGAACGCGCTCGCCACGCGCCCGGTGTCCCGATCCAGGAACGCCATGAGCCCCTCGACCCGGTGCACGCGGGCGGCGGTGTCGGGCGAGAGCGGCCCCGCGGCGCAGGCGAGCGCGGCACGACCGGCCTCCACCCCGCGCCGGAACGCCGGCTCGTCGATGCCCCACGCGGCCTCCGCGCCGGCGAGGGCCGCCTCCAGCGTGGAGACGGGCACCTGCGTGGCGCACGCGCGGTTCGGCCCGGTCGGCGGGGGGGAGGCCACCGCCGGGTCGGCGAGCGCGGGAGCGACCATGGGAAGGAGGAGGAGCACGAGCACGTCCGGCGCATAACGCAGACAACGCGTGGTTGGCTGCCGCCGAGCCCCTCCGTGGGGGCCCGACGTCGCCGGGGTGGAAGCCTACGCCTCCACGCCCACGCGGCCTTCCTTCATGTCGGCGTTCATCTGGGCGCTGAACCAGCCGCGCACCTTCTCGAGGTGGACCTCCTCCTCCCGCAACGCCTGCTCGAAGCGCCCGACGAGATCGGTCTGCCCGACGCTGCGCGCGAGCTCGATCAGCATCTTCCAGCCGTCGTTGTCGGCCAGCTCGGCCACGAGGATCGCGTGGAGGCACTGGGAGCGGGAGCTCCGCGGATCGGTCAGGATCTGGAGGAGGCCCTGCGACTCGACGGAGACCGCGTCGGCCGCGGGGGTCTGCACCGTGGGGTCGGCGCCCATCCCCTCGATCGCGTTGCGGATCATCTCGAAGTGGCGGTGCTCCTCGTCCCGGATCGTGCGCAGGTCGTTCACGGTCGGACCGAGCTTGGGATCGGTGACGACGCTCATGTGGCAGAGCAGGGCGTCGTACAGGCGCACGCCCGTCCGCTCGAAGGCCAGGCGCTCGCCGAGCCGGTCGAGGAACACGTTCGGCCGCTGGTCGCGCACGATGGCCGCGGCGGCCTTCGCCACGCCCTTGAGCGTGGTCGGCGGCGGCATCGAGCCGATCCCGGTGCGCTCCGCGATGTACTGCTCGCGCACCGTCTGCACGCCCGCCGCGCTGCCGCTCATGCTCGGAGCGCCGTCACGCGCGCCCTGCACCATCTGCTCGCCGTCCACGGGCGACATGCCGATGCCGGTGCGGTTCATCCCCGCGATCTTCTCCTTGGTCGTCGTCATTTCGCCCTTCCTTCGGCGCCCACGAGGGCGCCCGTGTTCACGAGTTCGGTTCCGGGGACCCACCGCCAGCCGGCGGCGACGATCTCCGAGGGGGATCCGTCCTTGTTGAGTTGGTTGCGGTAGGCGTTGGAGGCGGAGTCCTCCGGCACCTGGTTCTTCGGGACGAGGCGGGTGCCGATGGCGCGCAGGTCGGTCTCGTTGCGGATCACGTCCCGCACGAAGGCGCGATGGCTCTTCTGGGCCACCGGCTCCGGCAGCGTGGCCGGGAGGATCTCGGCGGGATCGCGGTGCTCGACGTTCTTGAACAGCTCCATCGCGAAGTGGAGGTGCCCGAGCTCGTAGGAAACCATGCGCTCCCAGATGGCGCGGAGGCGCGGGTTCGACTCCTGGCGCGCGCAGGACCAGTAGTTGTAGACCTCGCTGGCCTCGTGGAGGACCCACTTCTCGAGCCACGTCTCCGTGGGGTCGATGATCGACTCGTACTGGGTGACGTGCTGCTCCTCGATGGAGGCGATCTCGGCGTAGAGCTGGCGCGCCAGCGGATCCGCGAACTGGGGCCCGATGACCATGTAGTAGTCGTGGGTCATGTGCTCGGCCGCCATGATCGTCAGGGCGTTGAGCCGCGTGATCGGCGCGGCGGTGCGCCGATCGTAGGGGTTGCGGAGATCGTCCTCGGGCGCGCGGTGCTCGACGCTCGTGGGGCGGCCCGGCCGGATGTCCGTGTAGCTCTGGAGGATGTTGTTGGCGTCCTTGCCCTCGACACGGTCCATCAGCGAGGCGAACCGGTAGAGGTGGTCGAAGTCCTCGAGCATCCCGAAACGGTAGATGCTCGCGAGGTAGGGGTCGGGCTCGCTCTGGGCGGCGGCGGCGGTGATCTCGACCGCCACCTGCTCGAAGCCGATGGTGGTCTCAAGGGGGGAGTGGTCGGCGCCGAGCAGCCAGTTCACCATGGTCTGCTGGTGCTGCTCCACGCGCCGGACGCGCGCGAGCGCCAATTGGAGCGGTCGGTTCATCCGGGCCGCGGCATGACTGAAGCGATTCGCCTCCGCCTCGATGCCGTTCATCAGGATGATTCGGACGCGGGTGAAGGCGTCGTCGTCCAGCTTGCTGATGGGCATGCCGGCGAGCTCGCGCCAGGTGAACACCTGGCGATCGAGCGGCACGCCCTGCTCCTTGAACAGGTCCAGACTCATGGGAAAAATGCTCCTTTGCCGAGAGGCCCGCTACAGGTAGTCGCGGGCTCTTGAATGACAATGGAGTTTCAAAGAGTCTTTTTTACGATTCTCCGTCGAAACGGACCGGCGCCTGGGGCCACGTCACGCGCGGGCGCTCGCCCTCACCGCCAGCGCCGTGGCCAGCGCGGCCCGCACCTCCTCGGCCGTGAACGGCTTCAGCAGCACGGGCATGCGGCGGCTCGTCACGTACTGCTCCGTGCGCGGCGTGAACGCCCCGCCCGTCGCGAACACCGTGCGGGCGGCGAGGGCGGGCGCGTGCTCCAGCAGGAACCGATGCACCGCGATGCCGTCGACGCCCGGCATCATGAGGTCGCAGAGCAGCGCGTCGAACCGGGTGTCCTCGCCGAGCAGCGCGAGCGCTTCCGGGCCGCCATCGGCGGTGACGACGTCGTGCTCCGCCCCCAGGATCTCGGCCACGATGGCGAGGAGGAACGGCTCGTCGTCCACGACCAGCACCCTCGCTCGCGCGGTCGACGGCGGCACGATCCCCGGGGGGGATCCGAGCCCGTTCACCAACGGCAGGTAGAGGGAGAAGCGGCTCCCCTTTCCGGGCTCGCTCGTCACGTCCAGGCGCCCGCGGTGCTGCCGCACGACGTCGTTGACGACCGTGAGCCCGAGCCCGCCGCCGTCGGTGCGCGACCGCGTGCTGTAGAACGGCTCGAAGATGCGCTCCTGCACGACCGGGGACATCCCCACGCCGGAGTCGCACACCATGATCTCGATCTCCGCGTCCAGCGCACGCGTGAGCACGTGGACCCGGTTCTCGGCGGGCGGGCCGTCGATCGCCTGCGCGGCGTTCACGAGCAGGTTGGTGACCGCCTGGACCAGGCGCGCGGGGTGCGCGACGAGCGGGGGCAGGTCCCCCAGCTCGACCACGAGCTCCGCGCGATGGCGGAGGTCGTGCTCCACGACCTCGAGGGCACGGCGGACGAGGACGTTCACGTCCACGGACTCGATCCGGCCGCCGTGCAGCGCGGAGAACGCGCTCAGCTTGCGCGCCACCTTGGCGAGCCGGGCGCACCCCTCCTCGCAGTAGCGGAGGCTCGCGTCCAGCTTCGCCACGTGCTTCCGCAACGTCGGGAGGTCGTTGCTCTCGGCCGCGGCCTGGATGGCCACCATGTGACGGCGCGCGAGGTCCACCCCGCCGGCCGCGATCGCGACGGGGTTGTTCACCTCGTGGGCGATGCCGCTGGCGATCTGGCCGAGCGTGTGGAGCCGCTCGGTGTGGAGCACCTGCTCCTGGAGCTGGGCGCGCTCGGCCTCCGCGTCGCGCTGCTCGGTCATGTTGACGTAGACGCAGAAGTAGAGGATCTCGCCGCCGCCGGCCACGCGGGCCCCCCCGCCCCGGACGTGCACCATCCGCCCCGCGCCGTCGATGAAGCGCCGCTCGATCTGACCCGGGTCGATGTGACCGTGCTGGAGGTGCCTGGCGCGGTCGTCGAACTCCGCGCGCTCGTCCGGGTGGAGGAAGTCGCGGTAGGGCCGGCCCACGAGGTCCTCGGGCGAGCGGTCCAGCATGCTCGCAAGCGCCGGGTTGACCTGGCGGAACCGGAAGGCGGCGTCGAGGATCGCCATCCCGACGGCGGCGCGCGCGAAGGCGCGCTGGATCATGCCCTCGGTCTGGTCGAGCGCGTGCGCGGCGCGTGCGTGCGCGGCGACTGCCTGCACGTACCCGAGCACGTGCCGCACCCCGCCCTCGGGATCGCGGACCGCGTGAAGGGTGATGTCCGTCTCCACCGCCGAATCGTGACGCTGGTGGAGCGCCGTCCACGTGACGTCCGGCTCGGACGGGTCGCGGAGCAGCGCCGCGGCGAGGTGGGCACGCACATCGTCCGCGCGCGTTGCGAGCACGTCGGTGAGGGGGCGCCCGAGGAGCCAGGCGTCGTCCCGACCGGTGAGCGCGCGGTACGCCGCGTTGACGCGTACGAAGCACCCGTCCGTCGACAAAACGACGATGCCGACGGGCGCTTTGAACAAGGCCTCTTCTATGCCGTAGAACTGCGGGACAAACTGGCGCATCGGGCCGGGAACGTATCAGAAAAAGGAAAGCAGGGGGTAAGGACTCTTGACGCGTTTTTTACACAAGTCGATTCGAGCGTCTACCCCTACGGTCCCCGCGTGTTTCTCCGCGGCCCTTACACCGCTCTTACCCGAGCGACGCCTGGACGGCGGCGTAGTCGGGCTCGACACCCGGGTTCGGCGCGACCCACTCGTAGATGACCGTGCCCTTCTCGTCCACGACGAACACGGAGCGCTTCGCGGCGACGTACCCGGGCATCCCGGCGAAGTCGGCGTGGGCCACGCCGTAGGCGTTCACGGTGGCGCGCATGTAGTCGGAGAGGATGGGGAAGGTCAGCGCGTTCTTGGTGGCGAAGGCGGCGTTGGAGAACGGCGCGTCGACCGAGATGCCGAGGACCTTGGCGTTCAGGCCGTTGAATGCGGCCAGGGAGTCGCGGAAGGTGCAGAGCTCCTTCTCGCACACGCCGGTGAAGGCGGCGGGGAAGAACGCGAGGACCACCTTGGAACCACGCAGGCTCTCGAGGGTGACGGACTGGCGCGCGTTGTCGAGGAGCGAGAAGCTGGGGGCGGGGGCGCCGACGAGGCTCATGGGGTCTCCGGGAGTGGGGGCCGACGGAGGTATCCCGCGTCACGCCGCGGGCAAGCGGACGCGCGCGGACGTACGGGAGCGTGGACAGGTCGGCGGTCCCGGCTACGGAAGCGCCACCCCGGCTACCACTCCTCGGGCTCGTCGGCCGTGCACGGGTCGTTCTCGACGCCGGGCGTGCCCGGCTCGGCGACGCCCTCGAGCACGGTCACCTGGTCGCACCAATAGACGGGGTCGTCGTTGTCACCGCCGGTGAGGCGGGCGGGATCGAGGCCGAGGGCGATCGCGACCGTGTACCAGGTGTCGTCGTAGTGGAGCCAGTCGATCTCGACGCCGTCGGGGCGGGTGAGCACGAGCTCGTCCGGGCCGTTGGCGAGGGCAATCCCGCCGCCGACATCGATCTTGCGCAGGAAGTAGCCGTCGCACGGCACGCCGCCGTTCACGAGCGGATCGAGGTGGGCGCAGAGGACCACGTAGTCGTGCGGCGCCACCTCGAGCGGCCCCTCGAGGTCCCAGGTGTCCTCGTCGTCGTCTCGGAAGGTGTAGCCCGCGAGATCGATGGGAGAGCCCGAGGTGTTGTAGAGCTCGACCCACTCGCCGACCTCGTCCTCGGTGGCCGAGGGGTTCACCATCATCTCGGAGAACACCAGATCCCCCGGCTCGGCGACGACGGGCTCCTCCACGATCAGCACGGTGATGCTGTCGCTGCCCTGCTCGCCGTCGGTGTCCTCGGCGGTGAGGGTGATGGTGTGCGCGCCCGCGGACAGGGCCGACGCGAACACGGCCGAGTCGCCGTCGGACGAGAGCGCCCCGGGGAGCTCGCCGTCGAGGCTCGAGGACCACGTGAACACGAGGTCGTCCGGCAGGGTCGTGAGGTCCGTGCCTTCGCCGCGGAAGGCCACGGCCTCTCCGAGGGGGTAGGCGGCGCCGTCCTCGGGGGTGGTGATGGTGACGGTGGGGGCGCCGGTCGGACCGCCGAGGTGCACGGTCACGGACGCCGAGGCGGAGGCGTCGTCGCTGTCGGTGGCGGCGAGCACGAGGGTCACCGGCCCGAGCGGGAGCAGATCGAGGCTCACGTCGACCGACACCGTGCCGTCGGGCTCGGGCGTCACGTCCACCGGCTCCCCGTCGGCCACGGTGAGGCGCACCAAGAGCCCGTGGGGCTCGTCGAAGTCGTCGCTCACGGTGCCGGTGAGGACCAGCAGGCCGCCGCCTTGCCGGAAGACCTCTTCCGCGGCGGGCGCGGTGATGGCCACCATCGGGCCCTCGTTGACCCGCTTGAACCCGGCGTCGTTGCCGCAGCCGGCCAGCGCGAGGAGGGCGAGGATCCCGGTGCCGAGGCGGGCGCCGGTGTTCGCGAGGTGCGCGGTGAAGAACTCGGCGCGAGCGACCATGGGCTCCTCCTACGGGGCCCACGGTTTACCCCGATCTCCACCGATCCGCCGTCACGTTCTGGTGCCGGCCCCCGGCACGGCTCCCGTGGCGGATAGAGCCCCGCATGCGCGCCCGCTCGCTCGCCCTGCTCGCCCCGCTCCTCGTCGCGTGCGCCGGCACGCCCCCCGCTTCGCCGCCGCTCTCGCCGGGCGCGTTCGTCGCGCCCTGCCCGCCCACGCCGAATTGTGTGTCGACGGCCGCCCCGCCGGAGGACGTCGAGCACTTCGCCGCGCCGCTCGTCTACACGGGCGATCTCGACGCGGCGAAGGCCCGCATGAAGGCGATCGTCGCGGCGATGCCCCGCGCCGCCCTCGTCGAGGAGACGGAGACCTCCCTGCGGTTCACGTTCACCTCGGCGCTCCTTCGCTTCGTCGACGACGTGCACGTCGTCTTCGTCCCCGCGGAGGGCGGGGGGCGCGTCGAGTACCGATCGGCCTCGCGCGTCGGCCGCGGGGACATGGGGGTGAACCGCGCGCGGATGGACGCCATCGCGGCCGCCTGGGCGGAGGGCGGCGCCGCGCGGTAGGAGCGCACGATGTGGCCGCTCCTCGCCTACGTCCGCGCCGGCTACGACGGCCGGAGCCTCTACGCCGTCGCGTTGCTCGGGGTCGGCTACCTCGGCGTCGCCGTGGCGTTCAACCGCCTCATCGACCTGTCGCGCGGCATGGATTGGTTGCTGGCGGGCATCTGGGCGTTCATGACGCTCACGCTCGTCTGGGGCGTCGACGTGCGCCGCGATCTCCGGCTTGCCGCCGTCGCGTTCGTCGGGGGGCTGGTCATCGAGTGGTGGGGCACCACCACCGAGATCTGGACCTACTACACCGCCGAGCGGCCGCCCACCTGGATCCTGCCCGCCTGGCCGGTCGCCGCCCTCACCATCGAGCGCCTCGCCCTCGTGACCGAGCGCGCCCTGCCCCGTCGGCTCCCCGCGGCCCCCCTCTGGTGGGTCGCCTTCCCGGGCTTCGTGGCGTGGATGACCTGGTTCGCCTGGCCGTCCATCGGCACGACGTCCACGTACGTCGTGATCGCGCTCATGCTCGGGGTGCTCGCGACCGCCGCCGATCGCCGTCGCGATCTCGCCATCCTGCTCGCCGGCGCGCTGCTCGGGGTCTTCCTGGAGTACTGGGGCACGAGCCGGTGGTGCTGGCGCTACTACACCCTCGAGGTGCCGCCGCCGGTGGCCGCGGTGGCCCACGGCTTCGCGTCCGTGGCCTTCGCCCGCGGGGTGTGGGCGGCGGGCGCGGGGTGGGCGTGGCTCGGGCGCCACGGCGTGACGACCGCCCGGCCACCGCCCGGAATCGCGGCGGAGCCCGGCCCGCGGGGATAGAGTCGCGGCATGCGCACGCCTCCGCGAATCTCCGCCGTGTTGTCCGCCGGCATGCCCGCCGTGTGGCCCGCCGTGGCCCTCCTGGCGCTGCTCGCGGGCTGCGAGCAGGACTACAGCGTGATCCCCAAGCCGGTCGACGTGGACCCCGGGGACATCACCGAGTGCGGCTTCACGCGCGTCGACGACACCGCGTTCTACCGCTACGACTGCAACCCGGTGTTCTCGACCACCGGCGAGGATTGGGCGGACACCATCCGGGGCACCACCTTTTTCGTGACCGAGGTGCTCGACCACCCCTTCTACCAGCTCTGGTACACCGGCACGGAGGACGGCGAGGCCGACGAATTCAGCCTCGGCTACGCCGTGAGCCCCGATGGCACGACGTTCACGCCCCACCCCGACAACCCGCTGCTCGACGAGCCCGAGGACCGTGACGCGTGGGACGCCGACGCGATGGACGGCATGCAGGTCGTGTGGGATCCCAACTCGAACCGCTACGTCATGCTCTACCAGGGCTACAACCTCGACGGGGACACCGATTGGGGCCTCGGCGCCGCCATCTCCGGGGATGGCGTGTCGTGGAAGCGCATCGAGTCCAACCCCGTGGTCAACCTCTCCCAGGGCCAGGGGAGCGTGACCCAGTGGTGTTGGCCGCTCGGCCTGACCCTCGGGGAGGTCTCGGGGTTCACCGGCTACGTGGCGGGCGCGACCAACACCGGGCACTGCGAGGTGTACCGCATCAACGGCTCCAGCGTGGGCGATTGGACCCCGGACGACGATCTCGTGTTCCCCGCCGGGGAGCGCGGCGCCTGGGACGACGAGGGCTACATCTCCCTCGCCATCGCCGAGTTGGCGGACACCCGGTACATGTTCTACGTCGGGTTCGACGATTGGGAGGACCACGGCACCTACCGCTCCGCCATGCACCCCTTCATGGGCATGGCGACGATGGAGGACGGCGAGTGGGAGCGGGACGACGACATCGTGCCCGTCAACAACACCTCCGACGGGGATGTCACCGCCGTCGCCGCACGCACCGTCGGCTCGCGCATCCACCTCTGGATCACCGATGACTACGACGGCGTGAGCGCGGTCGGGTACTTCCTCTTCGATCCCGAAGCCGCGGCCGCCGAGGATGCCGGCGGCGGGGAGGACGAATGATCGTCGCGCTGCTCGTCGCGATGCCGATCGGATGCGGGGCCTTCGGGCTCATGAACCGCCCCGGGAGGGGTGGGGACGACACGGGCGCGCCCGACGACACCGCCGTCGAGGGCGATGCCGACACGGACGCCGACACGGACAGTGACACCGACGCGGACACGGACAGTGACACGGACGCCGACACGGACGCGGACACCGACGCCGACACGGACAGTGACACCGACGCCGACACCGACCTGCCCGGGGCGGGGTTGACGGGGGGGGTGGTCGAGTTCGGGCTGGTCCAGTACGCCTGCCCCGACTGCTACGAGCCGCCGGTCGCCGACATCGAGGTCTACGCCTACGGCGCGCTCCACGCGCCGACCGCCAGCGGCTGGCTCGATTGGTTGCCCGCGGTCGGGACGTGTGTCACCAACCCGACACCGATGGCGCCCGCGTCGACCTTCCTCGACGCCGGGGATTGGATGTACCTCACGTCCGACAGCAGCTCCATCTCCATGCGGGCGGACACGACGTTCACCTACGCCGCCAGCGGGCTCGAAGCCTCCGACTTCGTGCGGAGCGCGACCTACGACCTCTCGGTCTCGTCGGGTGGCCGCGACATCGACGCCTTCGACGTCACCGGCGCCCTCACCGCGCCCCAGGCCATCAGCGACCTCTCGCCGCGGGAGATCATCCTCACGGATCCGCCCGACCTCTTCACGGCGCAGATCTCGCGGGCCGGCGAGTCCTTCACGTGGTCTCCCTCCGGCGGGTCCGGCAGCTTCATCATCGACGTCGGCGTGTACAACGCGAGCACCGGCGTCGGGATCGCCCAGGTGGTGTGTCGCGGCCCGGACGACGGGAGCATGACCTTCCCGGCCAGCGCGCTCTCGTCGTATGCGGTGGGGAGCCTCCTCACCGTCGGCATGTTCCGCTATTCGATCGGCAGCTTCGAGCGCCCGGACGACGGCAGCAGCGTGGAGACCATCGCGACCTTCGGCGTCGTCGGCACCGGGAGCCTCGCGCGATGATCCTCCTCCTGCTGTTCGCCTGCGGCGCCGCCGTCGAGAAGGAGGCCTGCGAGTCCCTCTGCGACAACCTGTACCAGACCTGCGAGTACGGCGCGTTCCCGAGCTACGACTCGTGCCTGCAGGGCTGCGTCTACCAACAGTCGGAGGGCGCCGACATCACGGGCGAGCTCACGTGTGTCGAGCGCGCGGCGTGTGACACGTTCGCGATCCTGGAGTGCGAGCACAAGTTCGGCGCGGGGGCGGAGGAACAGTAGGGGCGCCCCCCGGCTCCGCCGGGTCGGCCTCCTGCGGGCGCGCGCTCCGCGCTTGGCTGAGAGCGTGACCGTCGCCCGGCGCGAGCGGTGGCTCACCCTCCCAACAACGCGCGCAACGCCGCGAGGAACGGCACGTCCGCGGGGGCCCAGGGCACGCTCTCCAGCTCGTGGGGCCCGAGCCAGCAGAGCGCCTCGTGGTCGAGCGGCGTCGGCTCACCGGTCACGAGCGTGCAGTGGAGCGCGACCAGCCGCACGACGCCGTGTCCGTAGGCGTGTTCGCTCTCCCCGAGCGCGGCCCCCACGGTGACGATGACCCCGAGCTCCTCGCCGAGCTCGCGGATCAGCGCGGTCGCGTCGTCCTCCCCAGGCTCGACCTTGCCGCCGGGGAGCTCCCAGAGCCCGCCCTCGCGTTTGTGCGCCGCCCGCTTCGCCGCGAGCACGCGCCCGTCGCGCACGAGCACCGCCGCCACCACGCGCAGGACCGACATCGACACCTCGGGGGCGGGGCTATCATGGGGCGCGCCGGCGTCGCGCGCGTCGACATGCCCAGGAGCGGAGACGCGACCGCCGGTCCGCGATAACGGAGGGGATGTCGCCTGTCTCCGTCGAGTACACCACCCCCGAAGGCAACCCCACCGTCGCCGTGCTCCGGCTCGACGACGGCAAGGCCAACGCGTTCAACCCCGCGTCCCTCGACGCCATCGCGGGCGCGCTCGACGAGATCGACAAGAGCGACGCCCACGCGCTCGTCGTGGCCGGCCGCCCCGGGTTCTTCTCCGGTGGCCTCGACCTCAAGGCGCTGCCGCACCTCCCGACGGCGGAGAAGCAGGCGGTCCTCCGACGTTTCGGCGAGGTGCTCCTCCGCGTGTTCACCTTCCGGGCTCCCACCGTGGCCGCCGTCACCGGGCATGCCATCGCCGGCGGCGCCCTGCTCGCCCTCGCGGCCGACGTGCGCTTCGGCGCCGACCTGCCCGCGCGCTTCGGCGTCACCGAGGTGGCGATCGGCCTGCCCGTGCCGAGCTTCGGCGTGCTCCTCGCCAGGGCCGCGCTCGCGCCGCCCGCGCTGGTCGAGATCGTCCTGCACGCGCGGGTGCTCACGCTGCGCGAGGCCCACGCCCGCGGCGTGTTCCTCGGGCTCTACCCGGAGGAGGCCGTGGTCGACGCCGCGACCGCCTACGCCGCCGAGCTCGCGCGGCTGCACGGCCCCGCATACGCCACCACCAAGCAGCTGTTGTGGCAGTCCGAGCTCGACCGCATCGAGGGCGGCCTCGCCGACGAGGTGGTCCGCTTCATCGACCTGTTCGAGGCGCGCTTCCCCGTCGAGTCGCAAGCGCGGGGATGATCGACGGGTTCGCGCACGAGCCCGTCGGTCGCCGTCGCCTCCTGTTGCTCCTCACGTGGACCTGGTGCCTGCCGACGACGCTCGTGGGGCTCGTCGCCGGGTGGTTCACCGTGCTCGCGTTGTCGGGCCGCGCGACGCCGTACCGCGGCGCCACGGTGGTGCGGTCGCCTCGGCTCCGCGCGCTCGGCGGCGTGTGCCTCGGGCCGGTGATCCTCGTGAGCGACCGCGCGAGCCCCGAGCTCGTGGCCCACGAGTGGGGCCACTTCCGCCAACACCTGCGCCTCGGGCCGCTCTACCTGCTGGTGATCGGCATCCCGAGCGCCACCCACGCGCTCTGGCACGCGGCGCGGGGCGGCGCCTTCCCCGACTATTTCCACTTCTGGACGGAGGCGTGGGCCGACCACCTCGGCGGGGTCTACGACCGGCACGCCCACCCGCACCGGCGGTGGACCGCCTACGCGTTCGGGCCGCTGCTCACCGTCGGGCTCGGGCTGCTTGTCGCGCGCGCCTTCGGGCACGCGCTCGGCTTCCCGTTCACCGACGCCGACGCCCTCGCCGACGTGGCGTGGGCGCGCTTTCCGCTCGGTGACCAGCTCCTCGTGCCGCTCACCGGCGGCCTCGGCGGCGACAACGCCAACTTCTGGCGCCCCGCCGCGATGGTCCAGTTCTGGGCGCTCCGCGCCGTCTTCGGCGAGCAACCGGCAGGCTGGCACGCCTGGAGCCTGCTGCTGCACATCGCGACCGCCGTGGTCGTCGGGCTCCTGCTCGAGGCGCTCGGGCCCGCGGTGCGGGCGGCCGCGCGCGGCGACCAGGGGCGCGCGGGCGCCCCCGAGCGGGCGGATCGGTGGGTCGGCGCGCTGGGCGCGGTCCTGTTCGCCGCGCACCCGCTCGCGGAGGAGGTCGTCCCCGCCACGGCACGCAACCTCGATCTGCTCCTCGGCCTCGGCTTCTACGGGGCGCTCCTGGCGCTCGTGCGCGTCGCCGTCGCCGCGCGCGAGGGCCGACGCGACCGCGCGGCGCGCGGGCTCTTCTTCGCCTTCGGCGCGCTCGCGCTCGGCGCGAAGGAGGCCGGCGTGCTGCTCCTCCCCGTGGGCGCCGTGTGGCTGGTGCTGCTCGACGGCGGCCCGCTCCGCGTCGGGTGGCGCGAGGGATGGCGGGCACGCGCCCGGTCGCTCGCGCGGGTGCTCGGGCCGTTCGCCCTCTACGCGGTCGCGTTCCTCGCCGTGCGCGCGCACGTGCTCGGCGGGGTGGGCGGCTACCGCGACGCCGACACCATCGGTGACGCCGGGCTCTTCGGCTACGCCCTCCAACGCGGGTTCCTCGAGCCGCTGCTCCCGTCGTTGTCGGTCGCGCTCGCGCCCCTCGACGGCGCGCCGGGCGTGGCCCTCACGATCGCGCTCTGGGTCGCGCTCCTCGGGGGGCTCCGTCGCCACGGTCGCATGCTCGCCCTGCTCGCGGCCGTCTACCTCCCGTGGATCGGGCTCCTCGGCCTGACCGGGACCTACAGCCGCCGCGTCCTCTACGTCCCGACGTTCGCGGTGGCCGCGGTGCTCGCCCTCGCGCTGGTGGAGCTGGCGCGCGCGTGGCGGGCGCGCGCGGAGGCGCCCGCGGAGCCCGCGTCGCGGGGGGCGACCGCGCTGTTCGCCGTGGTCACCACCGGCCTCGTCGCGGCCTGGCTCCACGGCACGCCGGCCCTGCGCCGCTACGACGATTGGGACGCCGCCGGCCGCGTCACCACGCCGCTGCTCGACCCCGCCGTGTGGGCGGCCTTTCCCGACGGCGCCACCGTCTGGCTCGTGGACCGCCCGTCGCGCGTGGACCTCGACCCGCGCCGCTACCGCCTCTGGTCGACCCGCAAGAGCCTCGCCAACGCCGCCACCACCTACGCGATCCAGGCCTGGGTGGACGAGCATGTCCCGCGCGGCCTTCGCCTGCGCACGCTCACGTCGCTCGTGGTCGAGGGCCCTCCCGAGGCCTCGCCGGCGACCGTGTCGGTGGAGGACGGCGCGGTCTACGTGCGCCGCCCTCCGACGCACCGCTCCGCGGTGTCGAAGGCCAAGGGCGTCCACGTCGAGGCCCTCGACGATGGCGTCATCCGCATCCGAGCCACCGGCGCCGCCCCGGTGTGGCTGCTGGTGTGGGACCCGCTCGCCCCCGTCGCCACGTCCGCAGCGCCGGGTCGGTGACCCCCCGTGGGGCGGCGTGCCGACGCCGCCTCCACGCCAGACCTTGCCGATCCATCGAACGGTACGCTATTGATCGTCATGTCCTCGGTATCCGCGTTGTTCGGAGCAGCGACGCGGCTCGCGAACACCGGGCGGCGAGGAGAGCTCTCCCCCTCCGTCCCGGTGGAGGGCGGAGCCCAGGGGCTCCCCGCCGAGGCCTCGATGTTGATCGGGGGGGACGATCCCGCCCTGGTCGAGGATCCCGTGCTCGCCGGCTGGTTCGCGCGCATGGTGGGGGCGGTCTCGGGCAAGCGTACGTTGGAGCTGTCCGCGCCGGGGCGGCTCGGCGGGGCGACCGTGTGGCCCATCCTCAGCGAGGAGGGCGGCGCGTTCGACGCCGCGACGCTGGCGGACGCGATCCCGCAGGGCACCGCCTGGCTCGTCGCCACCCGCCCGGACCGCTTCTTCCCGCAGGCGGCGGCGCGGCTCGAGGCCCGGGGTGACACCCGCGGCGCCGACTGGGCCGCGCGGCTGCGCACCCCCACCGGCAACCTCGCCCTCCTCGGTCGCATCGTCCGCACCGTGGCGATCACGCTCCAGATCGCGCCGACCGGCCCGAGCACCTTGCGCCTGCGGGTGAGCTGCCCCGACGAGAGCGCCGCGCGCCAGGCCGCCATCGCATTGCACGCGTGGCGGGTGCGCCGCGGTCTGGGCGACGGGCCGGACGCCGCGGTGTTCCGCGCGTCCGACCTCGTGCGGCACGCGACCCGGGTCGAGCTCGTGCTCCCCGGCGAGCTCGACACGTTGGCGCGGCTGTTCGGGACGCGCTGAGGGTCGGGTAGGGGTCGACGGAGGGGCTTGGCCGACAAGGGGGGGCTCGCGGCGGCAGAGCCCCCTCCGACGTCCGCTTTCGGGAGGAGAGCCGGCTCTGACGTCCGCGCTGGCGCCCCGTGACCGGCGGCGGGGTGGTCGCTCAACGGACAAAGCTGGATAATCCGGTGATGCCCCGCCTCCGGAGCGCCACGGACCGCCCCGCTGCGGCAGCCACCGGACATTGGAGGCGGCTCTCCTCCGAGATTCGGACACTCGTCGCGGCTCTGTTCCGCGCGGCCGCCCCCCGCGCGGCCGCCCAACGGCACGAGGTGACCGAGGTCCCCGACCAAGGTCGTCACCCCCTGACGGCCGTCCGTCACCCCCGCGCGCCACGATCCCGTGCCCGCCGCGATCCGATGCGCGGTCTCGTTCTTGCTCCAACTCCGCGCCATGTTCCATCTCGTCGCCAGCGCCCTCCCGAGGACCCTCCTCTTCCGTACCCACGAGGAGGCCGCCGCCCTCTTCGGCATCGTCACGCGCGCCTTCCCGGAGCTCGTCGCCCTCTG
>JAKFCH010000051.1:0-15898 GCA_036676765.1 Deltaproteobacteria bacterium | reverse complement strand
CCGCGCCCGCGCGCCCGCCGGTCCCCTCGCGCGGCGCGATGGTGACCCGCCCCACCGTCGTGATCCCCTACCGGTGCCGCCGCGATCTGCTCGTGCGCGCGCTCACCGCGGTGGAGGGCTGGCCCCTCCTCGTGGTCGACGACTCCGACGACGGCCTCGATCTCGACGTGCCCATCGTGCGGCTGGGCGGCGGACAGGGGTTCGCGCGCGCGGCCAACGCGGGCCTCGCCGGGGTGGAGACGGACATGGCCGTGCTCCTCAACGACGACGCGGCGCCCGAGCCGGGCTGCCTCGATCGGCTCGCGGCCGTGGGGGGCGTCTGCGGGCCCGTGCTGATCGGGCCGCGTGGCGTCGAGTCGGCGGGCATCCGGGTGCGCTCCTGGGGCCGCGTGGTGCAGATCACCGAGGTGCCGGGCGCCGACGTGCGCGTGGACGCCTTGTCGGGGGCGTGCCTCCACCTCCCCGCCCACCTCCGCTTCGACGAGCGGTTCCGCCACGGCGGCGAGGACGTGGAGCTCTGCCGCCGCGCGGGCGGCGGCACCCTGGTGGTCGACGCGCGGTGCTGGCACGAGGGCGGCGCCTCGCTCGATCGCCGCTCCGAGGCGGCCCAGCGCCACGCGGTCGCCGGGCAGCTCCGCCTGGTGGAGCGCGGCTGGCGCGACGTCGTGGTGGTCGGCCTCGCGGTGGCGCAGGTGGCGCGGGAGCGGGGGCCGGTGGGGAGGCTTCGGGGGATTGGGCGGGGGTGGAGGGACGCCCGGTCGGGTTGACGGGTGAGGCTTGCGGCGGAAGTCGGCACCCCTGTTCGTCAGGTCCCCGGAGTTTTGCCGCCACGCGGCCGAGGTCGACACCCCTGTTCGTCAGGTCCCCGGAGTTTTGCCGCCGCGCGGCCGAGGTCGGCACCCCTGTTGGTCAGGTCCCCGGAGTTTTGCCGTGCGTGACGTTCACGGCGAGATGTTGGGTCATCTCGGGCGCAACGTCACGCCGCGGAGGTCCACCCGTGACCTTCACGGCGAGATGATCGGTCATCTCGGGCGCAACGTCACGGTCGACGGGTCGACAGGTCGAAAGGTCGACGGGCCGACAGGTCGACCGATCGACGGGTCGCCAGGTCGCCGGGTCGCCAGGTCGCCGGGTCGCCGGGTCGCCAGGTCGCCAGGTCGCCAGGTCGCCAGGTCGCCAGGTCGCCAGGTCGCCAGGTCGCCAGGTCGACAGGTCGACAGGTCGACAGGTCGACAGCCCGGATACCGATATCGACCTCGATTTCGACCTCGAACTCGAACTCGATATCGATTCCGATTCCGATTCCGATTCCGATATCGATGCCCCCCTCCGGTTTCACCCCCGCCCCCCCGGATCCCCCGCCCTCACCGGCGCCGGCGGCACCGGAACGCCGGGCTTTGGCTCTCCGGGCGGCGCCGGCGTCGGCGCCGTGGGCATGACCGGGGTGGGACCCGCCGGCGCTCCCGGCTGGGGCGAGCCCGGCGCGGCCGGCGTCGGAGACCCGGGGACGATGGAGGGCATCGGGAGGCCGTTCGCGTCGAGCTGGACCTCCACCGCGCCCACGCCGGCGCCGACGGGGCCGGTCGGCTCGGTGGCGCCCGACGTGGCGCGGAGGCGGGTGGCGGCCTCGAGCGCCATGGGGAGGGAGGGCTCGAGGAGGACCATGTAGAGGACCACCTCGCGCCGCGCGTTGGGGAAGTGTGCGCCCGCGAGCTCGGCGGGCTCCTCGGACCAGAGGCCGCCGATGTTGAGGTGGTCCTCGTCGGGGTTGAACGTCGGCTTCGTCAACATGCCGAAGTCGCCGGCGTAGTAGATCGTGCCGACGAGGGCGCGGAAGTCACCCGGGTTGGCGTAGGGGTCGAGCCGGTGCCGCAGCAGGAAGGTCGCGTCGGCGAACAGCGCCTCCTGGGTGGGCGTCAGCGTGCGCATGAACGGCTGCTGGGCCTCGAGGAGGGTGCGCACGGACCGGGCGCGCAGGTCGAGCAGGTCGGCCTCGCGGATCCGCGCGGTGTCGAGCTTGTCGCCGATGACGGCGAGGTCGGACTCGGTGGCGCCGGCGATCATGGCCTCCCAGAGCTGGTCGTACACCGCGCCCACGGCGGGCTCGTGCTCGTCGACGATCTCGCGTGCGAGACGCTCGACGTCCAGGCGCTCCCGCTCGGTGCGCGCCGCGAGCTCCGAGAGGAGCCCGAGCTGGTACCGGTTGAATTCCATGTGGCGGAGCCAGATGAGCAGGCGCACGCGCTGCTCGCGCTCCTGCACCTCGGGCAGGAAGGCGTAGTCGTAGAGCTTCCGGTAGAGCGGCGGCTCGGTGGCCCGGTCCACCGCGGATTCGGTCTCCGCGGGCAAGGGCATGGGCGCCGGCGCGCACGCGAAGAGCAGGACGAGGAGCGCCAGCATGCGGCGCACTATACCGGCTACGGGAGCGTTCGGGGAACTGCTCACGTCGCCCGCTCGCGTCTGCTGGCCGCGGCCGCGCGTCCTCCTCGGTCACAGGTTTCAACCTGCTCCCTCGTCAGCCACGCAGCCGCGCCTCAGCAGCCGCTTCGCGGGCTCGGTCCGCATTTCCCCGAACGCTCCTGAGGCCGCCGAGGGCCTGACGGCGGGTCGGCGGCTCGCGGTGGAGCGGGATCTCGGATGGGCTCGAGGTGCCGCGCGAGCTGCACCGAGCGCGCCGCGCGGCCGTTCTCCGGGGGTAAGCCGCCATCCTCGACGAACGGCCGCGCCGGGCGGCCGATCGCCCGGGGTAGGCCGCCATCCTCGACGAACGGCCGCGCCGGGCGGCCGATCGCCCGGGGTAGGCCGCCATCCTCGACGAACGGCCGCGTCGGTTCGCTGCTCGACCGCCCGAAACCCATCCCCACCCACGCCAACGCCCCTCGGTAGCCCGGGAGCCCACCCCGCCCCCTCGGCCCCCAGCCTCTCCTCTGCTACCCTCCGCGCGTGCGCTTCCTCCAAGGAACCCGGCTCGCCCTGGTCGTCACCGCCCTCGTCGCCGTGGTCGTCACGTGGCCGCTCGCGCTCGATCCCGGCGGCGCGCTCTCGGGCCACCCGGGCAACGACGTGTGGAACCACGTGTGGGGCTACTGGTGGGTGGCCGACGAGATCGCGCACGGCCGGTTGCCGCTCCGCACGGACCTCCAGCACTTTCCGTCGTCGAGCCGGCTGTTCTTCATCGACACGTTCGGCGCGGTGCTGACGCTGCCCCTCCAGTGGCTCGCCGGGCCGGTGGCGGCGATGAACGTGGTGGTGATCGGCGCCTTCTGGGCCGCCGGGCTGGCCGCGTGGGCCCTCGCGCGCCACGTGCGCGCCGAGCTCTTCGGGGCGGGGGTCGACGCCGATCGCGACGCCCTCGTGGCCGCCGTCGCCTACGCCACGGCACCCCACCTCGTGGCGCAGGCCTACAACGGCATCACCGAGACCCTGTTCGCGTTCGGGCTCCCGCTCGCGACGCTCGGGGTGCTCCGGATGCTGGCGCGCCCCACGATCCCCAACGCGCTCCTCGCCGCGGGGGCGATGGCGCTCTGCACGCTCGCCAACTGGTACTACGGCCTGTTCGCGATCGTCGGGAGCGCGCTGCTGCTCGTCGTGTTCGCGGTCACGCGGCGAGAGCGCATCCGCTGGGGCGCGCTGCCGAAGGTGATCGGCCTCGCGGGGCTCGTCACCGGGGCGGCGGTCGCGCCGGTGCTCGCGGGGTTCGCGTCGACGCTCGACGGGCCGGACGCCATCGTGAAGCGGGATCCCGAGTTCGTCTGGACCTCGCTCGTGACGCACAACATCACCGACCTCGTGAGCTCGTTCGTGCCGGGGAAGGTCTACAGCCCCGATCTGAAGGCGCTGCACGGCGAGGAGCTGCTCATCGTCACCTACGTCGGGTGGACGCTCATGGCGCTCGCCGGCGTGGGCCTCCTGCGCATCCGGCGGTGGCGCGACCGGGCGCCCTGGCTCGTGTGGATCGGGGTGTTCGGGCTCCTCATGCTCGGGCCGTACCTCTACGTGGCGGGCGAGTACGTGACCGTCACCGACCGCCGCATCCCGATGCCGTTCCTGGCGATGTTCGAGCTGTTGCCGCTGTTCGAGCGCATCTCGCATCCGTTCCGCTTCGTGATGGCGGTGCAGCTCGGCCTCGGCGTGCTCGCCGCCGTGGGCCTCGGCGCGCTCCCGCGCCTCGGTCGCGTCGCCGTCGTCGGGCTCCTCGCGGTCGAGGCCCTCCTCGTCTCCCCCGCGCCCTGGCCGCTGCCGCGCTCCGAGTCCCACCTGCCCGAGAGCGTCGCGATCCTGGCGGCGGATCCCGTCCCCGGCGCGGTGCTCGACCTCCCCGTCTCGGTGCCGAACCTCGAGCGCGCCGTCTACCTCTACTGGCAGACCGGCCACGGGCGGCCGAGCCCGTATGCGCTCAACGAGCCCCTCCCGGTCGTGCTCGACCGGTCCCACTTCGTGCGCGCCCTGCTGGTCGCCGAGGCGGGGCGGCTCGACCGCCTCCCGCCGATGGTGGGGGAGCTCGATCTAGTGGTCGCGAGCCGCGCGCTGGCCCGGCTCGGCGTACGCTGGATCGTCATGCACGAGTCCCTCTACCCGCCGGAGCGGCGGGCGCAGACCCTCCTCCTCCTGCGGGCCACCCTCGGGGAGGAGACGGTGACCACCACCGACGGCCGCCGGCTCTGGAGGCTCGAGGCGCCCGACGACACCGCGTCCGCCGAGGAGGCCGCCGCCGACGACGCCGCGTCCACCACGGAGCCTCGCGGATGAGGCTCGACGGGCGCGTGCGCGAGGCGGGCGGGCTGGTGCTCGCGCTGCTGTTGTCGGTGTTCGCGGCGGTGGCGGTCACGTGGCCGATGGTCCAGCACCTCGACGAGGTCGTCCTCGGAGGCGGGGAGCTCGGCGGGTGGTTGTGGCGCTACGACTGGCACTTCCGCTCGCTCGAAGGCATCAGCGACGCCGGGCTCGGCCCCTACGAGCTCTGGCGGGACTTCGTCAGCCTCGGCCGGCACCCCGAGACCGGCAACATCCTCGACGTGCTCGCGTTCTCCTACCCGCTCGACCGGTTCTTCGGCTTTCCGGCCAGCTACAACCTGAAGATCCTGCTGCTCCTCTCCGGCAACGGCCTCTGTGCCTACGCGCTCGGGCGGTACTTCTCGGGCAGCGTCTCCGCGGCGCTCGGCGCGTGCGCCATCGCCGTGGTCAACCCGCTCTGCGTCCTCGAGGTGCAGGCCTCGGGGCTGCGCCAGGCGCTGCTCTGGTGGGTGCTCCTCTACCCGGCGCTCTTCGACCGCGCGTTGCGACGGCGCGCGCTCGGTTCGGGGGTGGTCGCGGGGCTCTGCCTGGGCGCGGCGGGGGCGTTCTACTGGTTCTACGGGCTGTTCACCGCCATCTTCAGCGCCGTCTGGTTCGTGAAGCACGTGGTGGTGGAGCGGGCGCGGCTCGATTGGCGCGGCATGACGCGGGCGCTCGCGGGGGTGGCCCTCGGCACGGCCCTCGGCGCAGGGCCGTTCATCCTGCCGTACGTGCTCCCGGACGCGGGGGCGCGGCCGAGCGGCGGGGGCGAGAGCGCGAGCTTCGGCGGCGCGGCGGCGCTCCCGGAGCTGACCTTCTTCCTCCCGTTCCCGTCCTACGACACGATCGCGCACTCGCCGATGCGGCCGCAGACCTACGCGGAGAACGTGCACGCCTCGATCAACCGCACGATCGGGTCGAGCTGGAGCGCGTCCTACCCGTTCGACCCGACGCTCAACGAGTCGCTGCCGCTCGTGGTCCTCGGCATCGGCGTGCTCCCCGCGATCCTGCGGCGCCGCTCGTGGGGGTGGCTCGCCGTCTGGCTGTTCTTCTACCTCGGCACCCTCGGGCCGTTCCTCCGCGTCGGCGCCGGCGACAACACCAACGTGACCCGCCTGTTCGACGACTACGTGCTCCGGCTGCCGTTCACGTGGATGTTCCAGTTCATCCCGGGCATGGCGCGCATGTTCGCGCCCTACCGGCTCGCGGCGTTCGTCGTCGTGTCCAGTGTGGCGCTCGTGTCCATCGGGATCTCGCGCCTGCCGTGGCGGGCGTTCTTCTGGCCGTTCGTGTTCGCCCTCACCGTGCTCCAGCCGATGTACCGCTTCGACAAGGGCGCGGTGAACGAGGGGGACGCCGACAGCCGCGACTTCCGCTCGCCGATCAAGGCGAACCGGATCCGCGTCCCCGAGGCCTACACGGCGATGGACCCCACGGCGCTCGGCGGCATCGTCGAGCTTCCGCTCGACCAGCAGCAGGACCTCGTCTGCTACTACCAGCTCGTCCACCGGCAGAAGGTGTACCGCTCCTGGGCCTCGCCCTCGGCCGTGCCGCCAGCCCTCCGCGCGCAGGGCGCCGGCGGGCTCATCGGGGAGCGCCTGCGCTTCTGGGCGCGCGCCGACGTGGTCACCGGGGCGGTGCCCGACGCGTGGCAGGCCGTCTCGCACGATCCGGAGGCCGCCGACCTCTCCGCGCTCGGCACCGACGCGCTGGCGGCCTGGGCCCGGTCGGGCGCCTACGGGCGCGTGATCGTGCACGAGCGTGGCTACTTCCTGGTCGATCCCACCCGCGGCACGACGCTCTACATGGCGGCGGTGCGGCGCATCGCCGAGGCCCTCGGCGTGACCCCGGTGGAGTCCGTCGAGCTCGCCAAGGGCGATCCGGCCAATCCCGTGTTCGGCGTCCCGATCATCGGCGATCTCGTCCCCTGGACCTCCCAGCCCGCCGAGCTCCCGCCCGAGCGCGCGCCCGCCCGCTACCGCATGGCCGTGCTCGACCTGCCCCCGCCTCCCGACAGCGCCCCCGCCGGCGCCTCCGCCGACGCCCCCGCCGGCGCCCCCATCGAGACCCCCGACGCGGTGCCACTTGACACCGTGCCGATCGACGTGGATTGATACCCGCCGATGCGTCCGTTTCTGCTGTCGATCCTCCTCCTGTCGATCCTGCCCGCCACGGGCTGCACCGCGGCCCGCGCGTCGTACTTCGTGATCGACGCGGAGCGGAAGTTCCAGACCGCGGTCGAGGCCGGGGGTGACGAGCGGGCCGTCTACGAGACCACGCTCGCCCGCGAGTACCTCTGGAAGGCGAAGGAGGAGGTCAACTCCTCCGACTACGGCGCCGCCGAGCAGCTCTGCAAGAAGTCGATCGCGTGGTCGGCCGAGGCGTACGAGAAGTCCGCGGACATCGGCCCCGACCTCGAGAAGACCGACGAGTTCGTCCCCGAGACGAAGCCCGAAGAGTCCAAGCAGCCCGAGGGCGAGAACACCCTCGACGACATCGACCTGGACGATCTCTGATGCGCGTGTCGATGCTTCTGCCCCCGGCCCTCCCCCGGATGCTCCTCGTCCTCCCGCTCCCCGTGCTCCTGCTCGCGGGGGGCTGCGCCAGCCAGGTCCTCCTCGCGACCGACTTCGAGGCCCTCCAGGCCGAGGTCGCCGCCGCGCACCAGACCACCAACTGCGCGCCGAAGGACCTCGCCATCGCCGACGCGAACCTCGAGTTCGTGAAGATCGAGTTCGAGCAGGGCGACACCCGTCGCGCCGCCGACCACGTCCGCATCGGGCGCGAGCACGCGAAGGTGGCCGGAGCCTGCTCCGCCGCGCCCGTCGAGGCCGCGCCCACCGAGCCCGAGCCGGAGCCCATCACCGACGCGCTCGAGCCGACGCCGTGGGCGCCGCCCGTGGCCGAGGACCGTGATCGGGACGGCGTCACCGACGGGGAGGACCTCTGCCCCGCCGACCCCGAGGATCTCGACGGCTTCAAGGACGCCGACGGGTGCCCCGAGCTCGACGACGACGGCGACGGCATCCCCGACAGCGTCGACAAGTGTCCGCGGGAGCCCGAGGACCGCGACAACGTCGAGGACGCCGACGGCTGCCCCGACGCCGACAACGACCGGGACGGCGTGCCCGACACGCAGGACCGCTGCCCCAACGAGCCCGGCGATCCGCCCGACGGCTGCGCCAGCCGCGATCGGGACGCCGACGGCGTCGGGGATGCCACCGACGCCTGCCCCGACCAGCCCGAGACCGTCAACGCGTACAACGACACCGACGGCTGCCCCGACAGCAAGCCGCAGCGGGTCGAGGTCACGAACGACCAGATCGTGATCAAGCAGCGCATCAACTTCACGACGGGCAAGTCCTCCATCCTGCCCGACAGCTACGGCGTCCTCGACGACGTGGCCGCGGTCATGAAGGACTCCCCGAACCTCCGCGTCGAGATCGGCGGCCACACCGACAACGTGGGGGACGACACGCTGAACCAGCGCCTCTCGAAGAGCCGCGCCGACGCCGTGTTCGAGTACCTGCTCTCGAAGGGCGTCCCCGCCCAGCGCATGATCACCGTCGGCTACGGCGAGACCCGCCCCATCGACACGAACATGACGGACTCCGGTCGCCTCAACAACCGCCGGGTCGAGTTCCTCATCCAGAAGTAGGGGGCGGGGCGACCGCACGGCCCGCGGTCCCCGGAATCGGGCGCCTGCCGGCGCCCGATCCCGACCGCGGGCGGTGGACCCTCACCCTTCGTCGGGGACCACCACGCGGGTGAGGGCGTACGCGACGTCGCGGAAGGGGTCCCCCTCTTCGAAGCCGTACCCGTACTCGAGGAGCCAGGGCTCGCCGCCGATGGAGAGAAGGTTCGGGAAGAGGCTGATCGCGTCGTCGGCGCACGGCGCGTCGGGGAGCCACCACGCGCCGGTGGCGGGATCGATCACCGCGAGGCCCACGGGGTAGTACTCGGAGACGGCGAGGAGGTCCATCCACGTGGCGACGACGCGGCCGTCGGGGAGCGTGACCTGCATCGACATGCCGTTCCAGCCGGCTGGGTACACCGCGCGGGTCCAGGTGCCCGTGTCCGGCGCGTAGGCGAGCCACGAGCGCCCGGTGATGGCGTCCCACGCGAGCCCCGAGAGGGCGGCGCCGTCGGGGGCGGGGCTCCACGAGGCGATGCCCTCGGGCCAGGGGATGACGGTGCGCGCGCCCGTCGCGAGGTCCACGCGCGAGAAGGTGTCCTCGGCCTCGCCCTCCGCGGTGCCCGTGACCCAGGCCGCGCCGTCGAGCACGGCGCCGCTCAGCACGCGCTCGAACCGGGGAAACGGCATCTCCGTGAGCGCGCCGGCCGCCGTGTCCACCGTCCAGGCGCGTGCCTGTTCGCTGTAGACGAGCAGTGGGTCTTCGTCGGAGGGTAGCAGCGTGTAGGTCGTGCCGCGCGGCATGATCGGCCCCTCGACGGCGCCCACCACCGCGGCGGACGCGGGCTCGATCACCAGGATCGAGATGACGTACGCATCGTCTCCCGCGGCCGACCAGGCGGAGAGGACGAGCGCGCTCCCGCCGGCCGCGAACTGTCCGAGGTCGCCCTCCTCGGGGAGCCCCGTGAGCGCGCGCCGCTCCAGCGTGATGGGGAGCGTGCCGACCGGCGGCTCGCTCGCCACCTCGACGGCGGCGTAGATCTCGTCGTTGATGTAGCCCTGCCGCGCGGAGAGGAGGTCGATCCCGCAGGTGTCCTCGATCGCCTCGGTGAGTGAGACGGGCTGCGGCCCCTCGTCACAGAGGTACGCGAGCTCCTCGTGGGGCAAGGGCGGGGGAAACCAGTCGGGGCGTGTCTCGGAGAACCAGCCGGCCTCGCGATCGACCGCGTGGCAGAGCTCATGGCGCACGATGACGTCGAAGCCCAGGCCCCCCCGGTTGTAGACGATCTCGATCCAGCCCTCGTGGTTGCGCCCCAGGACCGTGCGCCCGTCGGAGACGATCTCGGGCACCAGCCGCGCCTCCGCGACGCACACCCCTTCCCGCCCCGTCCAATCCTCGAACTGGTCGAGAGCGGCGTGCACCTCCGCGATCACGTCGGCCGGCGCCGCGCCGTCGGGGTTGGTCACCTCCAGCTCGGCGAAGGGGGCGCACTGCTCCGGCCGGCCCGCCGACATCGTGCCTCCACAGCCCGCCATCAGCACCAGCAGCCCGAGTGGCCGCCCCCCCTCCGCGTGCACATCCGCCTCCGCAGCGTAGGTGGCGGGTGTAGCTCGATCTCCGGCGTCCGGGTGCCGTCCCTGCTACACTGCCGAGCGTTGACCCACCGGGGAGGCCATCATGCGCCGCGGCCAGAGCACCACCGAGTACATGATGACCATCTCGTTCATCTGCATCGCCATCGCGGCGGTGATGTACGGGTTCTACAGCACGGTGGCCAACGAGACCCAGGCGACCGGCCGGAGCATGGCGGAGTCCCTCACCAAGGGCGGGGCGCAGTAGCTCGGGAGAGCACCCCCGGACACTTCGGCGGTCCGGCGCCCCGAACGTTCGCCCCGCCGCGCGAGGGGGGCCGGAAGGCGCCGCGGGCGGCCCTCCAGCGCGGGCCGGAGGCCAAGGCAGGGGTGGAGAGGGCCCGCGGCGGTCGGGCCGCGCGCAGCGGGCCGACGGAGCGGCTCCGCCGCGACCCTGGAGGACACCTGACCCCCGCCGGCTCGGCGGCGGGGGGCGCGCCCGAATCGAACCCCGCCGTGCCTACGGCTTGGGGCCGAAGGTCCGCTCGAAGAGGGCGTCGATCGCCTCCTTCCCGACCGGGGAGAGGTAGCGCGTGCCCGTGCCGCAGATCGCGGTGGCGTCGATGACGGGGACGCCCTCGACCCAATCCTCGCCGTTCCAGCGGTACCAGCCGCCCTTCTCCTGGTCGAAGACCCAGAGGCGCTTGTTCCACATCCGGGCGAGCTCGACGCTCCAGCCGGTGCCGCCGGTGACCGTGCCGTCCTCCTGGATGGCGCCGACCACGTAGACGACCTGCGCGGCGCCGACCTGGTGCCAGAGGCTCTGGAGCACGCGGCGGATCATCGTGCCCTCGCCGTAGCCGCGGCGGAGGCGCCGGCTGACGTAGGCGAGCGAGACCTCGCCCGCGGCGAGCTCCTGCTCGGTGAGCGGGTGGGCGCCGCGCGTGCGGGCCTGCACGTGCCCGTCGAACGTGAAGTTGACCTCGCGGACGCCCCAGCGCTCGGCGGCCTCGCCGAAGGCGGCCTCGGAGCCGTGGGCGCCGCCGCTGTAGAGCGTGCACTCGGTCGGCTTGACGCGGGTGGAGGGGCCGGGGAGCGGAGCGTCCTCCTCCCGGGCCACGAACGAGGGGGACTCGAGGCGGATGGGCGCGGGCACGGTGGCGTCGCGCCCCTTGCGCACGTGGAGCCACACGAGCGAGCGCTCGGGCACCATCTCGAGGGAGATGTCGAATCGGGCGTCGTCCACCGCCTGGGCCGGCGTGAACGCGCACCAGACCGAGAAGCCCCGGCGCGCCGCGAGGTCGCGCAGGGCCACGATCTCCTCGGCGGTGGGCTGGAGCCCGTCGATCACGACGAGGCGGGGCGCGAACTCCATGGCGTCCGCGAGGGACTGGAGCAGCGTGTCGATGGCCGCCGCCTGCGGGACGCGCCCGCGCGTGCAGTGGATGACGCGGTGCCGCTCGACGGAGAGTAGCGCCTCCGCCCGATCCAGCGGCTTCTGCGCGTGGTGGAGGCCCGAGAAGATGCTCTCGTAGGCATCTCGAACGGACTCGACCCCGCCCTGCACGGCGACGTGCAGGACGGGTTCGGCCCTGAGCAGACGTTCGAGCGCGAGGTGCACGAGCAGCGAGCTCTTGCCGACGCCGGCCCGCGAGTGGATCGCGCCCACCTCGCCGGGCCGGAGCCCGCCGCCGAGCACCCCCTGGATGGCCCGGAGCGGGCCGCGGTCGACGGACTCGGGGCCTGCCAATTCGCTAACCCGCCTTCTTCTCGGCCTGGTACTTCTTGACGAGCTCTTCGGTCACGTTGTTCGGCGCCACGGAATAGCGCGCGAACTCCATGGAGAACTCCGCCTTGCCCTGGGTCGCGGACCGCAGGGTGGTGGAGTACCCGAACATCTCGGCGAGGGGCACCTCGGCCTCGAGCTGGGAGAAGCCGTCGGACTCGGACGAGCCGATGATGATGCCGCGGCGCTGCATGATGGTGCCGACCATCTGGCCGTGGAACTCGGCGGGGCCTTCGATGCCGACCTTCATGATGGGCTCGAGCACGACCGGCTTGGACTTGGGGTAGGCCTCGCGGAACGCGCCCATCGCGGCGAGCTGGAAGGCGATGTCGGACGAGTCGACCTGGTGGGCCGAACCGTCGTTGATGCCGCAGCGCACGTTGACGACGGGGGCGCCGATGAGCTCCCCCTTCTCGAGCATCTTCTTGAAGCCCTTGTCACACGACGAGATGAACTCGCGGGGGATGGAGCCACCGACGATGTCGTCCACGAACTCGTAGTTCTTGCCCTCGACCGGCTCGAGCCAACCCGCGACGCGACCGTACTGGCCGGAGCCGCCGGTCTGCTTCTTGTGGGTGTAGTTGAACTCGGAGCGCTGCGAGATGGTCTCGCGGTAGGCGACGCGCGGCGGGGAGGTGAGGACCTCGGCCGCGTACTCACGCTTCATGCGCTCGACGTACACCTCGAGGTGGAGCTCGCCCATGCCGCTGATGATGGTCTCGCCCGTCTCCGGGTCGGAGCTCACGCGGAAGGTCGGGTCCTCCTTCGAGAAGCGCCGGAGCGCCTTCGACATGTTGGACGTGGCCGTCTGGTTCTTCGGCTTGATGGTCAGGTCGATGACCGCCGCGGGGACGTGCATCGAGGACATCGCGAGGTCGACCGTGCCGTCGTGGAACGTGTCACCGGAGAAGCAGTCCACGCCGAAGAGGCCCATGATGTCGCCCGCGCAGGCGTCCTCGATGTCCTGCATCTCGTTGGAGTGCATGCGCACGAGACGACCGACCTTCAACTTCTGGCCGCTGCGCGCGTTGACGATGGTGTCACCGCGGCGGATCTGGCCGGAGTACATCCGGAGGTAGGTGAGCTGGCCGTAGCGCCCGTCTTCCAGCTTGAAGGCCAGGGAGAGCATCTTGCCGTTCGGATCGCAGGGGACGACGATCTTGGCCTCGTCGTGGGCCAGATCGACGGCCTCGTTCGTGACCTCGGTGGGGGTCGGCAGGTAGGCCAACACGCCGTCGAGCAGGCGCTGCACGCCCTTGTTCTTGTAGGCGGAGCCCACGAACACGGGGACGAGCTTGAGCGCGATGGTGGCGCGGCGGATGGCGGCGACGAGCGTCTCTTCCTGGACGTTGTCCTCCAGGATCTGCTCGGTGAGGTCGTCACTGAACATGGAGACGTTGTCGAGGAGCTCCTCGCGGTAGGCCTTGGCCTCCTCCATCATGTCCGCGGGGATGTCGGAGATGGTGATGGTCTCGCCGTTGTCACCGGAGAAGGTGAACGCCTTCATCTTGACGAGGTCGATGTGGCCGTTGTGCTTCTCCTCGAGGCCGATGGGCAGCTGGAGCATGACGGCGTTGTGGCCGAGCTTCTCCTTGAGCTGCTGACGGACGCGGAGGGGGTTGGCACCCTGGCGGTCGCACTTGTTGACGAACGCGAGGCGCGGCACGTTGTACCGGCGCATCTGGCGGTCGACGGTGAGCGACTGCGACTGCACGCCGGCCACCGCGCAGAGCACGAGGATGGCGCCGTCGAGCACGCGGAGGGCGCGCTCGACCTCGATCGTGAAGTCGACGTGCCCCGGGGTGTCGATGATGTTGATGTAGTACGACGGACCGTCGGGATCCTGCGTGCTCTTCCACTGGGCGTGGGTCGCGGCCGACTGGATGGTGATCCCGCGCTCGCGCTCGAGATCCATGGAGTCCATGGTGGCGCCGACGCCGTCCTTGCCCTTCACCTCGTGAATGGCGTGGATGCGGCCGGTGTAGAAGAGGATGCGCTCGGTGAGCGTCGTCTTACCGGAGTCGATGTGGGCGCTGATGCCGATGTTGCGGATCAGATTGAGGTCGGAAATCACGTGGCCTCCAGAAACCCTGGACCGCGGCGCGCGGTCGGGAAGCGGCGCGGGCGTTTGGCACCGACTTCCGCGGCCCGCCGACTATTCGGGTTGGGGCCTGTCGGCAAGGCCCCACCGTGTCACGTGCCTTGAAAGTGCCGCGTGTGTGCGCTACGCTCGAACGGCCCTTGATACCGGTCCACCGGTTCGGACCGCAACTGTAGAGGTACCATGAAGATCCGTATGCTGCCCGTCCTGTCCCTCGCGCTCGGGTTCGCGCTCGCTTGCGGCGGTGGCGCCGACACCACGACCCCCGTCACCCCCCCGCCGCCCCCCGCCCCCGTGGTCGCCCCCGTGGCCGCCGGCGGCTCGATCGGCGTCCCCGAGTGTGACGACTACATCAAGAAGATGGAGGCGTGCATCGCCACCGCCGACCCCGCGGCCAAGAGCGCCATGGAGACCGGCTTCAAGAGCACGCGTGACGCGTGGGCCCAGGCCGCAGCCGTCCCGGAGACCAAGGGCACGCTCGCCAGCTCCTGCTCGGCCATGCTCGCCTCGATCCCCACCAACTGCGGCGTGGCCACGACGACCACGACCGAGGTGACCACCACCACCACCACCACCACCACGGCGCCGACCGACGAGGAGGCCGCCAAGGCGCCCCTCACCAAGCCGTCGTCCTCGGGCCAGCGCGCCCCGGCGCGCGATCCGCGCCCGCCCGCCTCGATGGAGCGCTCGCGTGACGGCTCGTCGAGCGGCAGCGGCACGTCCTCCGGCGGCACGTCCGGCGGCTCGGGCGGCGGCATGGGCCGCAGCAAGTAGGCCTTCCGGCCGCGTGAAGGGGTCGTCTTCGGGCGGCCCCTTTCTCGTTTTGGGGGGGGGCAGGACGTCCGTCCGGGGGGGAGACCGCGCGCTACCAGTAGGACGCGTCGTGCCACGGCAGGTCCCAGCCGAGCACGACGTGGATGCTGATGCTTTCGCCGACCTCCTGGTCGTCGGTGCGCTGGAAGGCGAGGTCGGGGTAGCCGTCGCCGTCGAGATCGCCGGTGTCGTGGTGGAAGAGGATGGTCTTGCCTGAGGGGTCGTAGTCGGAGCGGATGGCGTAGCCGCGGGCGGAGGGGTCGGTGCCGGGGGCCGGGACGCCGTCGGTGGAGAGGCCGATGTAGTACTGATCCGTCTGGAGCTCCTCCTCCACGCTTCCGCCAATGACAATGTCGGCCAAGCCGTCGCCGTCGAAGTCGCCGCCGCGCACGGGGGGCCACAGCCGGTCGTCCGCCTCGGGCGTGCCCCAGTGGCCGAGCGAGTACGCGAAGAGATCGGTATCGGGCTCGCCGACCGGTATGCTCGCGCCGTCGATCACGTGGATGGTCGCGTACTCCTCACCCGATACGAAATGATGGCACCACGCAGCGAAGTCCTCGATTCCGTCCCCGCTCCAGTCGCCCAGGCGGACATGTACGCCGCCGAGGGCGCTGGTGCACTCCCCGTCGTTCGAGAGGGTGTAGCGCTGGCTCAGCTCGTACCACCGCGACTCCTCGCCGACGGGAATGTCTCCGCCGGAGATCCAGCGGAAGTCGATGGTGCTCGCGTACGCGACGTCGTCCAGGCCGTCGGCGTCGAGATCGCCGGCGAACCAGATGTCGCTGAAGCCTGACGAGTCGCTCTGCGTCTCCCCCTCGAGGGTGCGCCATCCCTGCGCGGCGTCGGGGCGCCCCGCGAGCAGGGTGGCGCTGGGCTTGCCGATGGCGATGTCCGCCAGCCCGTCGCCGTTGAAGTCGCCGCCCGCGTCGATGCCGTAGCCCTCGCCGCTGATTGCGCCCTCCAGGTCCCACACCGTGTCGGCCGCCTCCGGGAGGTACATCTCGGTCGGCCAGTCGCTCGATGGGCCGAGGAGGAGGTGCGCCCGGCCGTGCCAGTCGCCGGTGTAGTCGTAGCTCTCCAAGACGAGGTCGCCGTGGCCATCCCCGTCGAAGTCGCCCACGCCGCGGGCCGTGTGCAGGTACGTGAGGCCGGCGGAGGGCCCGCTGACGATGAAGTGCCGCGCCACGTCGGTGACCGGCGTCCCGTCGTCCGGGAGCGG
>JAKFCH010000050.1:0-12426 GCA_036676765.1 Deltaproteobacteria bacterium | reverse complement strand
CGCGAGGTGGTTGCCCACAGTGCAGGGCGGGTGGATGAACCCCGCCGGCGCCTTCAGGCGGCTGCGGCGCAACTTGTGGCCGCCGTCGAGTCGTGCCCGAGGCGTGGGGGGCGTCGGCGGCACGAGCGAACGCCGAGAATCGGGTCGTGGCCGCGCGCGGCGGCTCCTGGATGGGTGGAAACGGTCGGGGGAGCGGCCACAAGTGCCACCCCCCGCAGCTGGGGCCCCCTACTTGTGGCCGCACGGCCCACCGTGGCGCCCCCGCCGCACGGCCCACCCGCGGTGCCCCCGCCGCGCCCACGGCGCCGATGGGTGCCCCCTCACCTTCCCCGGGCGACCGCCAGGAAGGGCGCGTCGGGCGCGATCACGCCGAGCCGCAATCGGAGGTCGATCTGGAGTCCGATCGCGACGATCAGCGCCTCGTCGCGCGGCTGGCCCCGGAGCCGCCGGCCGGTGCGCGACGGCACCTCCAGGAGCGCGTCCGATTCTCGGGGGGACAGGTGCGGCGCCGCGACGTGCATGGCCGCGATGCGCGCCGCCACCGCCGCGGGCGTGCGCGTGGCGAGGGACGGGAGCGCCGCCGCCGCGCACGCGGCCTCGACGAGGAGCGCCGGATCGAAGGCGGGCGCGAGCGCGTCGATCCCGAGCAGCGCGAGGAGGAACGCGCGGTCCACCCGGGGGAGCATCGCGCGGACGCGCACCCGCGTGAGGGCGCCGATTGACCGCATCCCGAGTAGATCGGGCAGGTTGCTCGCCTCGAACAAGCGATCGTGCGCCGCGCCGTGGTTCTCGGCGTTGCCGAGCACGTAGCGGAACGTGCTCCCGAGGTGGCCCTGCGCGCGGATCGGGCGGATGTCGGTCGGCTCGAACGGCACCGGGAGGTCGAGGCGGTTGTGGAGCGCGTTGGCGACATCGCGGGCGAAGGAGCCGGCCGACGCGCGATCTCCCGCGAACAGCGTGTGGACGTGGTTGTCGGAGGCGCGGAACGCGAGCAGCCCGGCGCCGCCGGCCTCGATCACCGTGCGCGCCACGACGCGCAGGTCCGCGGCCTCCGTGGCGACCACCCGGCGGTCGCTCAGCGCATGGGTGACGTGCCAGGCGAGCATGGCGCGGAGGGTGCGCACCGTTGCGGCACGGGCAAGCAGAAACACCCAGACGACGCGCGCAATCGCGCGCCCCATCCGCCCTACCGCGCCAGGTAGATTCGCTTCGTGCCGCCCTCCCCGACGTAGAGGGCCGAGTGCTCGGGGTCGACGATGGCGATGAGCGCGTCGTAGTAGCCGCCGTTCTCCACGCGGAACTCGTGCTCGGAGAGCCAGCGGCCGTCGAGGCTCGGGTTCGCCGAGATGTGGTACCGCGGCCGGCGCCCCTTCTCGAACGCGGCGGCGCCGCCCTCCGCGACGACGAAGCGCGGGTCGAGGAGCGCCGCGAAGCGCAGGGGCAGCTTGTCGCGGATGCGCGCCCGGCCCTGGTGCTCGTCCGCCAGCCAACGGCGGACGTCGGCGCGGTGCTTCGGCGCGATGAACGACGAGACGAACAGCTCTTCGAGCTCCGGCTCCACGCCTACGACTCGTTCCGCACGATGGTCGGCCTCAGCACGCTCTCGTCGGGGGCCCACGTCGCGAGGTCCGCGGTGCTCTGGGAGCGCGTGCGGAGGTCGCGCACCTCGTGCTCGGCGCGGTCGCCGCCGGCCGGGAACCACACGTAGGGGACGCCCTTCGCGTCGGCGTACTTGATCTGGTCGCCCCATTTGAGCGGGCGGTCGAACACCTCGGTGGCGATGCCGCGGCCGCGGAGCGCCTCGGCGGCGGCGCGGGCGTCGGAGCGGGACTCCTCCGTCGCGAGCGCGACGAGCACGCACGTGGGCGACTTGCGCGACATGGTCAGCTTGTCACGCCCGAAGAGGCGGCCGAGGATGCGCGAGAGGCCGATGGACACGCCGATGCCGGGGAGCTTGTCCTTGCCGACGGAGGCGAGGTTGTCGTAGCGGCCGCCGGAGCAGACGGAGCCGAGCTGCTCGTGGCCCTCCATCACGCCTTCGTAGACGACGCCCGTGTAGTAGTCGAGGCCGCGCGCGATGCGCAGGTTGGCGACGACGCGGCCGGCGGGCAACGACGCGGTCTCGCGGAGGAGGAGCTCCATCTCGGAGAGGCCCTCCTGCAGCAGCGGATCGGCGTAGCCGAGCGCCTCGATGCGCCGCAGCACGTCGAGATCGGAGCCGGCGATGCTCGCGAGATCGAGGCAACGCGACGCCTGCGCGGTGGGGAGCCCGGTGACGGCCTCGAGCTCGGCGAGGGTCTTGGCGGGGCCGAGCTTGTCGAGCTTGTCCATCACGCGCAGGGTGGCGGACAGGTCGGTGATGCCGAGCGCGCGGTAGAAGCCTTCGAGGATCTTCCGGTTGTTCACCTGGATCGACACGGCCGGGATGGGGAGGTCGTCGAGCACCTCGCGCATGAGCATCGTCATCTCGACGTCCCACCACACGGGCAGGTTGTTCATGCCGATGACGTCGGCGTCCGCCTGGTAGAACTCGCGGAACCGCCCGTCCTGCGGGCGCTCGCCGCGCCACACGCGCTGGATCTGGTAGCGCTTGAACGGGAACGTCAGGTCGGCGCGGTGCTGGGCGACGTAGCGCGCGAACGGGATGGTGAGGTCGAAGTGGAGGCCGAGCCCGCTCGAGTCGGCCTCGTCCTCGGCGTGCAGGCGACGGAGGACGTAGATCTCCTTGTCGGTGGCGCCCTTCTTGAGCAGGGTCTCGAGCGGCTCGACGGAGCGGGTCTCGACGGGCACGTAGCCGTGCAGCTCGTAGCGGCGCCGGATGCGGTCCATGAGCTCCTGCTCGACCATGCGCTGGTGCGGGAGCCACTCGGGGAAGCCGGTGAGCGCGCCGACGGTGGGCTTTGCCATGGAGTGTTCCTGATTTGGGCGTCTGGATAGCGGACGTCGTCTTCGGGCATCTACTATTATTTGATGAGAGGGCCCCGGAGCTAACCCGGGCGGCGCGAGAGCGGCGATACGCTCCGCGTCCCGATGCGCTCCCGTCCTTCTTCGAACGGCCGCGACCTCCGCGAGCTCGTCCTCGTCGGTGGCGGCCACGCCCACGTGCAGGTGCTCCGCCGCCTCGCGATGATGCCCGCCCCCACCGTGGAGAGCAGCGGCGTGCGCGTGACGATCGTGCTCGATCAGCCGCTCGCCACCTACTCGGGCATGGTGCCGGGCGTCGTGGCGGGCCAGTACGCGCCGCACGAGGCCGAGATCGACCTGTGGCCGCTCGCCCGCCGCGCCGGGGCGCGCATCGTGGACGCCCCCGCGATCGGCATCGATCCCGACGGCCGGCGGGTGCGCGTCGAGGGCCGCCCGCCGATCGCCTACGACGCCGTGAGCTTCGACGTGGGCTCGACCGTCGCGGGGCTCGACGTGCCGGGCGTGCGCGAGCACGCGATCCCGACGCGCCCGATCGGCCACTTCGTGGAGCGGATCACCGCGGCGATGGCGAACCACCCGAGCGGAACGACTCACGACACGGGCCCGCGCGTCCTCGTGGTGGGCGCGGGGGCGGGCGGGGTGGAGGTCGCGTTCACCGTCCGGCACCGGACGCGGGGCCGGGTCACGCTGCTCGACGCGACCGACACGCTGCTCCCGGGGTGGGCCCCCGGGCTGGGCGCCCGTGTGCGCGCGGCGGCGGCGGCGCGGGGCATCCGGATCGTGAGCGGGGCCCGGGTCACGCGGGTGGAGGCCGGCGTGGCCCACCTCGACAGCGGGGATCCCCTCCCCTTCGACCTCCTCGTGTGGGTGACCGGCGCCGCGGCCCACCCGTGGATGCGCGACCTCGGGCTGCCGACCGATCCGCGCGGCTTCCTGCGTGTGGGCCCGACCCTCCAGGTGGTGGACCACCCCGACATCTTCGGGGCCGGCGACTGCGTGTCGCTCGACGGGCACGCGCTCCCCAAGGCGGGCGTGTACGCGGTGCGGCAGGGGCCGGTGCTCGCCGACAACCTGCTCGCGTACGTGCGGCGGGGCGGCGAGAGAGGCGGCGCCTTGCGCCCCTACGTGCCCCAACGGGGGTTCTTGACGCTGCTGAACCTCGGAGACGGCGTCGCCATCGGCGCGAAGGGGCCGATCACCTTCTCCGGGGCGTGGGCGTTTCGCTGGAAGGACCACATCGACCGCGCGTTCGTGGCGCGCTTCCAGTCGATCGCCGCGGACGACACCCCCACGTTCACCCCCATGGCGAGCGAGATGGTGTGCGGCGGGTGCGCCGCGAAGGTGGGGCCGGGCGAGCTGGGGCGCGCGCTCGGCCGCCTGGACGTGCCCGAGGACGCCACGGTCGAGCTCGGCCTCGCCCATCCCGACGACGCCGCGGTGGTGCGAACCCCGCGCGGCGACCGCGTGGGCCTCACCATCGACGCGTTCACCGCGTTCTGCGACGATCCGTGGCTCGTAGGAAGGATCGCGGCGGTCAACGCGGTGAACGACCTGTACGCGAAGGGAATGACGCCGCGGTGGGCGCTCGCGCTGGTCGGCATCCCCGACGAGGGGCCGCGCGCGACCGAGGAGACGTTGTTCCAGGTGATGCACGGCGCGCGGCGGAGCCTCGACGCGCTCGGCGTCACGCTGGTGGGCGGGCACACGCTCCGCACGGACACGCTCCAGGTGGGGTTCACCGTGGTGGGGCTCGCGGAGGGGCCGCTCCGCACCCAGGATCGCCTCGCGCCGGGGAACGCGCTGGTGCTGACGCGCGCGCTGGGCACGGGCGTGTTGTTCTTCGCGCACGCGGCCGGGCGGGCGCGCGGCGTGTGGGTGCGCACCGCGGTGGCGCGGATGATCCGCTCGCATCGCGACGCCGCGGAGGTCGCCGGCCGGTTCGGCGCCGGCGCGGCCACGGACGTGACGGGGTTCGGCCTCGCCGGCCACCTCGCGGAGATGGCGCGGGCGAGCGGCGTCGGGGCGACGGTGTCGCTCGGCAGCCTGCCGGTCCTCCCCGGCGTGGGGGCGTTGATGGCGCAAGGGGTGCGGAGCACGTTCCACGCCCAGAACACCGCGGCGCGGCGGCACGTGCGCGGGGACACGGAGGATCCGCGGGCGGAGATCCTCTACGACCCGCAGACGGCGGGCGGGCTCCTGTTCGCGGTGCCCGGCGACATGGCGGACGCGACCGTGGCCGCGCTGCACGCCATCGGAGAGACCGACGCGGCGGTGATCGGGCGGGTGACGACGGGAAGCGGGGTGCTGGTGACGGGGTGACCGGGCCGGCAGCCGGCTACTCCCCGATCTCCCAGCGGTAGGCACCCCACCGGATGCGGGCCCGGGCGCCGTGGGCGCGGATCCAGGCCGCGCGCTCCGCATCCACGTGCTCGGCGACGAAGGCGAGGAGCACGGGGCCGAAGTCCCGGCGGTAGAGTCTGCACAGGTAGGGCAACGTGAGCGTGCCCTCCCCCACGACCACCTCGCCGTCGAGGTAGCCGCGCGTCGCGAGGTCGAGCTGCTCGTCGAGGCGCTCGGCGGTGTACGCGCGGATCGGCGGGCAGGACACGGCGCCGCAGTTGAGCGCGAAGTGCACGCGCGGATCGAGGCGCGCGGGCGCCCACGCGGCGCGGGGATCCGCGGGGGAGAGCGGGCGCCAGAACGTCCACGGCGCCGGGCGGTTGCCGCGCACGATGCCGTGCTCCAGGACGTGGAGCGTCACCATGCGCCCGCCGACCACCCACCCGACCTCGTGGAAGAAGCGGCGGTACGTCGAGAGGGTGCCGCGCATGCCGCGCGCGCGGATCGCGCTGCGGACGCGGGCGTTGTAGACGTTCAGCCAGAACGCGAGGCGCGCGGCATCCCCGGCGAGCGCGCCGGGATCGACTTCGGCGAGGCGCGCCACGTGGAGCGGCAGGTCCGGCGCATCCGCCCGGGCCGCGACGAGCAGCGCCTCGGAGAGGGCGACCAGCGCTCGGCTATCGCCGGCGCTCGTCCTCGTCCTCGTCACGCATCAGCTCCTCGCGCGACTTCTTGGGCCGCACGAACATCTGGCTGACCTGCTCGGCGCCGGCCACCACCGCCTCCTGGGGCGAGATGTCCTTCTTTCCGCGCTTGCGCAGCAGGACGATGCCGAGCACGAGGAAGAGCAGGAGGAAGAAGCCCCCGCAGCAACAGAGGCTGCCGAGGACGGAGAGGATCAGGGTGAGGGAAGACATGGCGGACGCGACTGTACACCAAAGTTGGTGTCGACGCGTAACGACGCGAGCGCGGGCGTGAAGTCCACGCCTCCAAGCCCATGTTTTGCGCACCCCGCCCGCCCCGGTGGGTGGCGGGGGGCCCGCGCGGCAGAAACGGCGCGCCGGACCGCCCTCGCGCCGGCGACGCCTCCCGCCCCCGAGCCGCTACACCTCCTCGGTCTCCCGCTCGAGGATCTCGTTCTTGCGTTGCTCCAGCTCCCGGCCGAGCGAGTCGAGCTGCCCCTGGGAGCACTGCCGCTCCAGCTCGGGGAACAGCTTGTTCTCCTCCTCCTCGAGGTGGTGGAGCACGGCGTCCCGGAGCGCCGCGACCTTGCCGCGGAAGGAGGCGTCGCTCGGCTCGATGTCGGCGATCTCGTTGCACATCCCGTCGACGGCGCCGTGCTCGGCCAGCGCCTTCTCGACCAGGTCGACGAGCCCCTTCAGATCCCGCGCCGCCGGGTAGAACAGCTCCTCCTCGATCTGCGTGTGGGCGACCAGGAGCTCCTCGAGGTCGTCATAGAGATCCTGCGCGCGATCCTCGTCCGGATTTGCGTCGAGCTTCTTGAAGATCGCCCGCAGCTCGTCGTGGTCCTGCCTCAGGAACTTCGTAGCGTTCATGTTTCCCCCGTCGCAGAGTGCCCGCGCGACCCCCACCACGTAGGCGCGCGCGGCGGGAGGCCAAGCTTATGCGGGACCGCCGCTTCTCCCCGACTCCCCCCTGCCCGGGCCGAAGCGGGCGCGTGCCGGTGGGCCGGCACGGCACGCGCGGGGCGGGCGCCGCGGGCGATCGCGGCGAGCGTGTCCAGCTGGGCCTCTGCGCGGGCCTCCAGCGCCGGGAGCCGCGCCGCGAGCGCCTCCCGCAGGGTGTCGCGGGCCTCCCAGGCGTCGAGGAGGAGCGCGGAGATCCCCTCGGGCGCCTCGATCGGGCGCACGCGCCCGCCGAGCCCCACCTGCTCGAGCCACTCGCCGGTCTCCCGCGCGTAGCCGACGCCCACCGCGGGCACGCCGGCCGTCGTCGCGAAGATCAACGAGTGCAGGCGCGTGCCGAGGAACAGGTCGCACGCGGCGGCCTGCCCGCGCACCACGTCGAAGGGGAGGGCCGTGTCGCGGACCACCTCCGCGGGGTGATCCATCCGGGCCGCGACCCGCCTCGCCGCGACGCGGTCGTCCTGGGCGTAGCCGCCCAGCGAGGTGCAGGTGGAGAGGAATCGGACCAGCCCGCCCGTTCGCGCCGCCCACGCGTCGCACGCGAGAGCCACGGCGCCCTCGTAGCGGTCCTGCGCCGCGGCGGGGTCGGCCTCGCCGGGGAAGTGCCAGCCGCGCACGGTCACGCCGAGCAGCGGGCCGTCGGTGCCCTTCGGCTGCGCGAGGACCCGCCCGCCCACGGCGGCGTCGACCCCCACCTCCACGGGCGCGGTGACGCCGAGGTGGCGGAGGACCCGGGCGCTCTCCGCGTCGCGGACGAGGATCCACGTCGCCTCGGAGAGCGCGTTGCGGGCGCCGACGCGGGAGAGCGGGCTCTCCAACGGGCCGATGCCCTGGGCGAAGGCGACGAAAGGCTTGCCCGCGCGCGCGCAGGCGTGGATCGTCGCGAGCCGTGGGTGCAGATCCAGCGCGGAGAGGTCGTGGAGGGAGCCGCCACCGCACCCGACGACGAGGTCGGCGGCGTCGATGGCGCGGGTCACGCCGTACACGTCGCCGTCGTAGAGCGCGTCCACGCCGTGGAAGCGCCGGGTGAGCTCCGGGAAGTGGGACGTGACCTCGAGGTGCACGCCGGGGAGGCGCCGACGGAGCCCCGTGAGAAGGCCGTCGAGGAGGGCGGCATCGCCCCGGTTGGCGGAGCAATACGCGTCGGTGACGAGGACTCTCATGCGGCGAAGACCTCCGCGTCGAGGCGGGCGGCGACCCGGCGCGCGTCGTGCGCGGCCGCGAGCATCGGCCCGCCGGCCCCGAGTCGCTGGAGCTCGTCCGGGCGCAAGGCGAGGCGCAGGAGCGCGCGGGTGAGCCCGTCGACATCTCCAGCGGGAACGAGCAGCCCGTTGACGCCGTCGCACACGAGATCCCCGATGCCGGAGAGCGACGAGGCGACCACCGGGCGGCGGAGCGCCGCGGCCTCGGCGAGCACGGTGGGGATGCCGTCCATGTCGCCGTCGGGCCCGACGATCGAGGGCGCGACGAACAGATCGGCCGCCGCCATCGCGGCGAGGACATCCGCGTAGGGCCGCATCGCCGAGAGCACGAGGCCCGCGGGTGGATCGGCCACGAGCCCCGCCCCGCCGATGATCTCGAGGGTGAGGTCCGGCACCGCCGCCCGCGCGCGCGCCCACGCCTGCACGAGCACCGGGAAGCCCTTCCTCACCACCGGCCGCCCCACCGCGAGCACCGTGCGGAGTCGGGTCGGGGGCGCCGGCGCCTCCGCGAGGAGGTCCACAAGTCGCACCGCGTTCGGGATTACGACCACCCGTTCGGCCGGCACGCCTTGGGACCGGACGAAGGCGGCGTGGAAGCGCGAGATCGCCACGACCTTCTGGCATCGCGCGTCGAGCGCCCGCCACTCCTCGGAGGTGACGGCGGCATCCCGCCGGAACAGGTCGTCGGCGTGGACGGTGACGGACCACGGCCGGTTCGCCCGCGCGGCGAGCGGCGCCACCACGCGCAGGCCGAAGTCGGCGAAGTGGGTGTGCACGTGGCGGTAGCCGCGGAGCACGTCCACGACCCCGGCGCGGTCGAGCCCGACGTAGGCCGCCGGCACCGGGCGCCCCGACTCGTCGGGACCGAAGTGGATGTTCACCGCGCCCGCACGATTCGCGAGGACGTCCACCTCCTGGCCCGCGGCGCGGAGCGCTGCGATCTCGGCGTGCACGAAGGTCTGGGAGGCAACCGGGTACTCGGGGAGCACGTAGGCGATGTCGCGCATCCCTGCTCTTCGGCACCGCGGCCCCGGGGTTGAGCCCTTTCCACCCCTCCCCCGGCTCCTACCGCTCCCCCCGCAAGGCGCACCCGAAGCGGCGGAGGCCGTACCGCACGTACGCGAGGGTGCCGCGGCCGAAGTGGGGAAGGGCGAGCAGATCGTCGGCGCCGCGTTCGCACAGCGCGGCGACCGTCGTGATGCCGGCCCCTTCGAGGACGGTGAGGGCGCGGAGGGGGAGGTAGCCCTCGAGGTACAGCGCGGCGAGCGAGGCGGTGGGATCGGCGCGGACGGTCGCCACTCGGGGGCGGACATCGAACGCGAGGCGGCGGAGGCGGAGCGCGACCCGGACCTCGTCGAGCAGGAGCGTGCCGCTCCCCGGGATGGCGGGGAGGTCCGCCGGGCGGCGCGAGACGAGATCGCCGAGGGTGACCACCCCGGCGGCGCGCAGGGCGGCGACGGTGGCGACGGCGAGCCCGAGGGCCTCGATGGGCTCGGCGCGCTCGGCCGGCGTGGCGCTCCGCTCGTGGGTGGAGGCGGCGCGCGACGGGGGCCGGAACCGGACGAGGTCACCCACCGGTCACCTCGGGAGCGCGTGGCGGACGAGCGCGGCGCTGAACGACGCCCCGCCGATGTCGGCGTAGACCTGGCCCTCGGTGATCGACAGCGCGAGCGTGTTGCGGCGCTCGATCTTCGCGGCCACGGCCTCGACGAAGGCGCGGTCGAGCTCGACGATCGCGATGCGCTCGGGGGCGTGGACGCGCTGGCCGGCGAGGGTGCGGAAGTAGGGCCCCACGTCCTTGTGGCAGTACACGACGACGCGGTTGCAGGCCTTGCTCGCGCGGTGGAGGCGCGGCGCGTCGGGCGTGCCGACCTCGATCCAGGCGCGGAGCTGGCCGGTGAGGTCGCGCACCCAGATCGCGGGCTCGTCCGCGACCGACAACCCCTGGGTGAACGTGATGCCCTCCTCGTACTCTAGCGCGTAGGCCAGGACGCGGGTGAACATGTACTCGGCGGTCTCGGACGGGTGGCGGGCGACCTTGAGCGGGAGGGTCTCGTAGACCCCGCGGTCGACGTCGGAGAGGGAGAGGTCGAACGCGTGCACGGTGGAGGTGAGGGCCATCGGGGAGGCCTTATCGCCGAAGTCGCGCGACGCCCCCGCGCGCGCCGCCGCGGCCGTGTAGAAGGACGAATCGATCGCCCGAGGCCCATGATCATCACCGACTCGACCGCTCTCGCCTCCTTCTGCGCCGACCTCCGCGGCGCGCCCTACATCGCGGTGGACACCGAATTCCTCCGCGAGCGGACGTACTACGCGCAGCTCTGCCTCGTGCAGGTCGCCTACGGACCGCACGCCGCCGTCATCGACCCCCTCGCCCGCGGCCTCGATCTGGGGCCGCTCCGCGAGCTGTTGCTCGACCCCACCATCGTCAAGGTGTTCCACGCGGCCACCCAGGACCTCGAGATCTTCCTCCAGAAGACCGGGGCCGTGCCCTCGCCGGTGTTCGACACCCAGATCGCGGCCGCCGCGTGCGACAAGGGGGATCAGCCCGGGTACGCCACGCTCGTCCAGAGCCTGCTCGGGATCGATCTGGACAAGGCCTCTCAGGCCACCGACTGGTCCGTGCGCCCCTTGACCGACCGCCAGATCACCTACGCGCTGGGTGACGTGACGCACCTCTGCAAGGTGTACGAGCTGCTCGTGGCCGAGCTCGAGGCCCGGGGCCGCGCCGGCTGGGTCGCGCAGGACATGGCGGCGCTCCTCGACGAGCGGCGCTACCGGGTCGAGCCCCGCGAGGCCTACCGGCGGCTCCGCATGCGCGGCGCGAAGCGGCAGAACCTCGCCGTGCTCCGCGAGCTGGCGGCCTGGCGGGAGACGACGGCGATGGAGCGCGACCTGCCGCGCCCCTGGGTGGTCCACGACGACGCCCTCATCGAGATCGCGCTGCATCTGCCCGAGGACATCGAGCAGCTCGCGCGGGTGCGCACGCTGAAGGCGCCGGTCGCGCGGGGCGCCGACGGCAAGACGCTCCTCGCGGTGGTCCGGCGCGCCCTGGAGATGCCCGAGGACGAGTGGCCCGCGCTCGCCGAGCGGCGCGCCCCGCTGGAGGGCCACGAGTCGCTCGTGGCGCTGTTCCAGGCCCTCCTCCGCCTCCGGTGCGAGGCCCACGGCGTGGCCACGCGCATGGTGGCGAGCCGGGAGGACCTCGATCAGCTCGCCACCGCCGAGACCCCCGACATCCCCGCGCTCCAGGGGTGGCGTCGGGAGCTGTTCGGAGAGGACGCCCTGGCGCTGCGCGCCGGCCGCCTCGCGCTGACCGCGAAGGACGGGAGCGTCGTCGTGGTGAAGGTCGAGCCGACCTAGCGCCCCCGCGCGGTCACGGGCTCCGGCGCCGCCGCGCGCCGACGAGCGAGGCGAGCCCCGCGAGGAGCAGCGCGCCGCCCCCGTTCGTCGGCGTGGTCGCGCACCCGCAGCCCGCGGCCTTGTCGTCGTCCACGGCCGGATCCTCGTCGGGGTACTCGACGTCCGGGGGGATGTCGTCGTCCCCGTCCAGCGGATCCGTGCCCGCCTCCACCTCCTCGCCGTCGTCCACCCCGCCGTCGTCGGTGTCCTCGACGAGCGGGTCGGTGCCGAGCTCGACCTCCTCGCCGTCGTCGAGATTGTCGCCGTCGGAGTCCTCGTCGAGGGGATCGGTGCCGGCGTCGACCTCGTCGCCGTCGTCGAGATCGTCGCCGTCGGTGTCCGGGTCGGTGCGGTCGGTGCCGAGGGCGATCTCGCGGCGGTCGGTGAGGCCGTCCCCGTCGGTGTCGGTGGTGTCGGTGAGGTCGTCGGCGCCGTCGAGCGGGTCGGTGCCGTCGAGCAGGACCTCGACGCCGTCGGTCGTGCCGCCGCCGTCGGTGTCGGCGTTCAGCGGATCGGTGCCGAGCGCGAGCTCGTCGCCATCGACCAGGGCGTCTCCATCGGAGTCGGCCACCAGCGGATCGGTGCCGAGCGCGACCTCCGCGCCGTCGGAGAGATCGTCGTGGTCGGTGTCGGCCTCGGTGGGATCGGTGCCGAGCTCGCGCTCCGCGTGGTCGGAGAGGCCGTCGTCGTCGGAGTCGTCGTCGAGCGGATCGGTGCCGGCGGTGACCTCGTCGCCGTCGAGGACGCCATCCCCGTCGCTGTCGCCGTCGGTCGGGTCGGTGCCCGCGTCGCGCTCGGCCCCGTCGAGCAGCCCGTCGTGGTCGGTGTCCTCGTCGAACGGATCGGTGCCGAGCCGGTCGACCTCGAGCTCGTCATCGAGGCCGTCGCCATCGCTGTCCACGCCGGAGTCG
>JAKFCH010000049.1:0-18200 GCA_036676765.1 Deltaproteobacteria bacterium | reverse complement strand
ATATTTATTAGCGTTGAACCAGGCTAATGCGGATCCGCATCCAGTGGGCGACCCGCCCTGACGCCCGTTTTGTCGGGTCGCCGCGTCCGCACCGCCCACCACCCACCGCCACAGCCCTCACCCCATCCCCCCGCGCCAGGTGCCCGGAGGGCGCGCGGCCGCTCGGGGCCGCGCGGTCCGGCGCGCCCTCCGCCGCGGAGGGCGCGCCGACCGAGCGAAGCGAGCCCGCAGGGGACCGACGCCGGCGCTCGGGCCGGCGGGGCGCCCAGGCCCCCGTCAGCCCTCACGTGAGCCCTCCATCGTCCCACCGCCGCAACCCCCGCCCGTGCACGTGCCGCCGCAATCGGGTAAGCGGCGCGCCCCGCTCGGACTCGCCCATGAACCGCATCGCTCCCCTCCTCGGCGCCCACCCCTACATCCGGCTGTTCCGCGGCCGCACCTTCGTCATCAAGGTGTCGGGCGCGATCCTGGCGGACGAACGTGCGCGCGGCGCCATCGCCGAAGATGTCGCGCTCCTCCACCACGTCGGCATCCGCGTGGTGCTCGTGCACGGCGGCGGCCCGCAGCTCGACGCGATGTGCGCGAAGATGGACGTGAAGCGCGAGGTCGTCGCCGGCCGCCGCATCACCGACGCGCGCACCCAGGAGCTCGCGCGGATGGTGTTCCGCGGCCAGCTCAACACCGAGCTCGTCAGCGCGATCGCCGCCCAGGGCGTGCGCGCGGTGGGCCTCTCCGGGGGGGACGGCGCGACGATCATCGCCCACCGCCGCCTGCCGCGCACCGTGCGCGACCCGTCGACCGGCACCGAGCAGCTCGTGGACTTCGGCTTCGTCGGCGACATCGACGCCGTCGATCCCAAGCTCCCGAAGATGCTCCTCGACAACGACATGATGCCGGTGTTCTGCTCGCTCGCGGCGATGGCCGACGGCACGCTGCTCAACGTCAACGCCGACACGATCGCGTCGCAGCTGGCCGTGTCGCTCGGTGCCGAGAAGCTCATCGTCTGCACGTCGGTGGCCGGGCTGCTCGAGGACAAGGACGATCCGCGCCGCCTCGTCTCCTACGGCGATCTCGGCACGGTCGAGGAGCTCGTGCGCTCCGGCGCGGTGAGCGGCGGCATGTTGCCGAAGCTCGCGGCGGTGTCCGACGCCCTGCGCGGCGGCGTGCCCCGCGTGCACATCATCGACGGCTCGCGCCCGCACAGCCTCCTCCAGGAGGTGTTCACGAACGAGGGCTGCGGCACCATGCTCGTCGCGACGCGCCGGGACGACGAGTAGGCCTCCGGTGCCCCTCGCCCTCCTCCACGACCTCGTCGCCGCGCGCTCCCCCTCCCGCGAGGAGGGGCCCGCCGTCGCGGTCATGGAGGCGTGGCTCCGCGCGCACGCGCCGGATGCCGAGCGCATCCTCGCCGACCGCAACCTCGCGGCGGTGAAGGACAGCGGCGCGCCGGGCCCGACGCTCCTGCTCGTCTCCCACCTCGACACGGTGCCCGCCGGGAAGGCGTGGACCCGCGATCCGTGGGCGCCGACGATCGAGGGCGGCCGCATGTACGGCCTCGGTGCGAACGACGCGAAGGGGTGCGTCGCCGCGATGGCCGTGGCGTTCGCCGGGGCGCGGCCGAAGCGCGGCAAGCTGGTCCTCGCGACGGTGTGCGAGGAGGAGGTCGGCCGCGGCGGGCTCGAAGTGTTCCTCCCGGCGCTCCCGAAGGCGGACCACGCCATCGTCGGCGAGCCGACCGGGCTCGACGTGGCGGTGGCGCAGAACGGGCTCCTCATCCTCGACTGCGAGGCGCACGGCCGCGCCGGACACGCCGCCCGCCCGCACCTCGCGGACAACGCCATCTACAAGGCCGCGCGCGACATCCTCGCGCTCGAAGGCCTCGCGCTCGACCGCGTGCACCCCGCCGCGGGCCGCACCACCCACGCGGTGACCGTGGTGGCCGGCGGCGACCGCCACAACGTCATCCCCGACCGCGTGCGCTACACCGTCGACCTCCGCACCACCCCGTCGTACACCCACGCCGAGCTCGCGGACATCGTGCGCGCGGCCGTCGGCGCCGAGGTGACGGTCCGGTCCGACCGCTTCCGCCCGGTCGAGACCCCGGGGAACGCCGCGGTGCTCGCCGCGGCCCTCCGCGCGCGCCCGGAAGCGAAGACGTTCGCATCCCCCACCCTCTCCGACTGGGCGCACCTCGTCGGCGTGTCGGCGATCAAGTGGGGCCCCGGCCTCTCCGAGGTCAGCCACACCGCCGACGAGTGGGTGGAGCTCGCGATGGTCGAGGCCGCGGTCGGCGCGTACGGGCGGGTGATCGCCGAGCTGTTGGGGTAGCGATCGCGGTAGGATGCGCCCATGTTCTGGCTCGTCGCCTGCACCGCGCCTCCGATCGTGACGACCGACCCGGCGCCCGGCGAGGACCCGCCTCTCGAGGACCTCGGCGTCGAGGCCGTGCCGAACGCCCCCGGGCCCGTCGATCCCAGCGACGCCCTCTTCGATCCCACGCGCATCGCCACCATCGCGCTCACGATGGACGCGAGCGAGTGGCTCACCATCCGTGACAACCCGTGGGCCGAGTCGTGGCACCGCGCCACGTTCGCGTGGGACGGGGAGGTCGTCGCCGACATCGGCGTGCGCGCGTTCGGCCAGGGCAGCGAGATCGCGGGCAAGCCGGGGCTCAAGCTCTCCTTCGAGAAGTTCGTCGAGGGCACCGAGTTCCGCGGCCTCGACGAGCTCAAGCTCGACAACAGCTCGCAGGACGTGGGGTACCTCGACGAGTACGTCGCCACCACGATCATGCGCCGGGCGGGCGTCCCCGCGGCTCGGACGGGGTGGGCGCGCGTGACGGTCAACGGCGCCCCCGCCGGGTTCTTCGTGGTGCTCGAGAGCATCGACGACCGCTACGTCGAGCGTTGGTTCGGCCACGACGACGGCGTGCTCTACGGCATGAACTCCGGGTACTGGGGCCAGGGCCTCAACCCGATGACCGACGGGCTCGCTTGGTTCGAGCCGCAAACGAAGGTCGACGGGGACGGCACCGATCTCGTCGCGCTCGCCGAGGTCGTCGCCACCGGCACCGACGCGGAGCTCGCCGCCGTGCTCGACCTCGACGGGTTCGCCCGCGAGAGCGTGGCCCGCTCGGTGATGGGCTCGATGGACGCCTTCTCCGCCGACGGCAACAATTACTACCTCTACGACGACGACGGCGTCTGGCGCATCCTCCCCTGGGACTTCGACGTCGACCTCGGCGGCTACTACTTCACCGAGGCGCTCGGCGTCGATCCGGCGGCGCCCTGGCTCACCTCCCCGTGGTCGTACAGCCCGATCACCGGCGCCGACTACGAGGACCCGGTGTTGAAGCGCAACCTCGCGCGGGGCCTCGACATCGACGCGCTCGTGGCCGGGATCGTGACCGGGCCGATGGACTTCGACACCGTCGACGCCGAGGTGGCCGCCGCCGCCGCGCTCATCCGCGACGACGTGCACGCCGACGTGCTCGGCTACGGCCCCGCCTTCGACCGCCGCCGCCACGACCTGCGGCTCTGGCTCCACACGCGGCTCTCCGGGCTCGCGGGCGGCGAGGTCGCCGGATGCCCCACCCCGGCGGGCGGCGTGCCGATCGCCGCGATGAACCCCACTGGGACCGTCGGCTGGGGCGAGCTCCTCGTCGACCGGACCAACTGGGCGCCGGGCTTCAACGTGGGCGGCGAGCACGCCTGCACCGGCGTCTTCGCGCACGCGCCGAGCACGGTCACGATCACGATTCCACGCGGGGTGACACGGCTCACCGGGCGGGCCGGGCTCCAGGATTGGGCGCAGGCGTGCGGCGATGGCGCCACGTTCGCGATCTTCCAGGTCGGCGCCACCCTCTGGAGCAGCGGAACGCTCGTCAACTACACGGCCGCTGAGGCCTTCGACGTGGCCGTCGCCCCCGGCCCGGTCACGCTCGTCGCGAGCCCCAACGCCGAGTACAGTTGCGACACCGCCTCGTGGATCGATGTCTGGGGGTTGCCGGGGTAGTGGGAGTTGGGGGCCATCGGGTGTGTCGTCGCCCCGAGGCTACCGAGCGGCGATTGCGTCCGTTCGCGGCGTCGCGCGGTAGCCGTGCTCGATCAGCGCGGCCGCGCACAACGCGAACACGAAGTTGGAGGAGGTCGTCTCGATGAAGTGCCACCACCGCACCTCGGCCGGCATGAGCGGGTTGGGGAGCAGGTGGAGATCGTTCTGCACCAGCGCCATCATCGTCGCGAAGAGCAGCGCCCCGACCCACCAGGGCCCGCGCGGCCAGCGCATCACCGGCCAGCCGATCGCCACCCAGAGCAGCCCGCGCAGCATCTCGAACGGGAGCAGGACGGGATCGGCGGAGAACGTCTCGGCGAGGTGCCGGAACATCGGCAACGCCTCCGCGGGCCCCCCGTAGTAGGCGCGCACCGCGGGGCTCTGCCACGCGATCCAATACCCGGCGACGAAGAAGAAGATCGGGTAGAGCACGGCCCCCGCGACCGACACGCGCGCGACGAGCCCGGCCGTCGAGACGGGGGCGGGGCGACCCGGCGTGTCCTCCCGCGGACCGAGCCCCCAGACCAGCAGCGCGGGCCAGATGACACACAACGGGAGGGTCATCGCGAACAGGCTCGGGAGCATCTCGGGCGGCACGTGCGCGGCGTCGACGAAGTACCAGGTCTCGAGGTTGCTCGAGAACGTCTTGACACCGTACATCACGAGCGCGGTGACGGCCCAGAGCCGCCACCCGCCGAACCGCGCACGCGCGACCCAGACGCCCATGATCGCGAGGTCGATGGCGGCCACGAGCAGCGTCATCCCGAGCGACGCGGACTGTTCGGCGGGAGACAACGTGTCCGGATCGATCGTCGGGCCGAGCGCCGCCGCCCCCCCGAGGAACAACACCACGTAGGCCACGTACAAGAGTGCGAGGGTCCCGACCCGCCGAAGGAAACGCATGCGAACTCCGCGGAACGCGCGTGCAAGAACCAGGCCCAGGGGGGCATGGCCGCGTCGCCGCCCCGGTGCTACCGTGGCGGCCCATGCGCGATCGTACCTCTCCGGTGATCTTCGCCGCGCTCGCCGGCGCCGTCGTCCTCCTGGTGCCCGCGTGCGCGGAGCCCGTCGTGCGGTGCCGCGAGCCCGACGTCAGCCTCTGGACGGTCGAGGGCGAGGAGGCCGCGTCATGCGACCTGACGCTCAGCAAGTGCGACGACGACAGCTACACGACCGTGTCCTGCAACAACCAGACCTTCGACGGCACGTACCGCTGCGGCTGGATGCAGTACGGCGCCCCGATGAAGAGCGGCAGCTGGGACTCGGAGCAGTTCTGCCACCTCGACGTGGACGGGATGATCGCGGAGCTCGACGAGAACATGCCGGTGTCGATCCGGATCGAGTGATACGGCCGCGCCCCCGCACCGAGGACCGATGAAGCTCTGGGACAAAGGCGAGCCGCTCGACGCGCTCGTGGCCGCGTTCACCGTCGGGGACGACCCGATCACCGACCTCGCGTGGGCCTGGCACGACGTGGTGGGCTCCGCCGCGCACGTGCGCGCGCAGCTCGCGGCGGGTTTGCTCGATCGCGCCGACGTCGACACGCTCCTCGCGGGGCTCGCCGACGTGGCGGCCGACATCGAGCGGGGGGACTTCACCATCCTCCCCGAGCAGGAGGACGTGCACACGGCGGTCGAGTCGCTCCTCGCCGCGCGGCTCGGGCCCGTGGCCGGAAAGCTCCACACCGGGCGCTCGCGCAACGACCAGGTGCTCACCGACCTGCGCTTGTGGCTGCTCGAGGAGCTCGACGCCGCCGAGGCCGAGTGGCGTGCGCTCGCGGCGGCGTGGCTGACGTTCGCCGAGCGCCACGGCGATCTCCCCCTCCCCGGCTACACCCACCTCCAGCGCGCCATGCCGTCGAGCTGGGGGCTCTGGGCCGCGGGCTTCGCCGGGGCCCTGCTCGACGCCCTGCCGCTCCTCGACGCCGCGCGCGCCATGGCCGCCAAGAACCCGCTCGGCTCGGCCGCCGGGTACGGCTCGCCCCTCCCCCTCGATCGCGCGCTGACCGCCCGCCTCCTCGGCTTCGATGGCGTGGTCGAGCCCGTCACCGCCGCGCAGCTCGAGCGCGGGCTCGTCGAGGGGGCCGCGCTCGGCGCGCTCGCCGCGGCGTGTCACGTCGTGGGCCGGTGGGCGGGCGACCTCTGCCTCTACGCCACCGCCGAGTTCGGGCTCGTGAAGCTGCCCTCCGCGTTCACGACCGGCTCCTCGATCATGCCGCAGAAGCGCAACCCCGACGTGGCCGAGCTCCTTCGCGGGCAGGCCCGCCGCGTGCGCGCCGCCCAGCGCGAGATCGAGGACCTCTCCGGGGCGCTCCCCTCCGGCTACCACCGCGATCTGCAGCACACCAAGGCCCCGCTGCTGCGCGGCGTGCGCACCGCGCGGCTCACGCTGCGGGTGGCCGCGCACCTCGCCGTCGCCGTCGAGCCCCGCGCCCCGACGCTCGACCCCGAGCTCTTCGCCGCCGCCGAGGCGTTCCGCCGCGCCCAGGCCGAGGGCCGCCCCTTCCGCGAGGTCTACAAGGACGTGGGCGCCGAGGTGTTCGCGGGCACCTTCACCCCGTTGGAGCGCGCGCCGGCGCCGACGCCCGACCTGTCCTCGCTCCACGCCCGCGCGAACGTTCCGCCCCGCCGGGACCGGCGCGTGGGGTGGCGGGAGCTGCTCGAGCCGACGGCGTAGGGGGCCGGCGAGCGCCTACGGAGCGAGCGTGACCGTTCGGGTGTCGGGCCAGGTCACCACCTGCTCTATCTTTTTCCCGCCGACCAACGTGAACACGGTGTGTCGCCCGGTGGGGACGGACAAGGCCACGCGAGGCCCGAGGCCGACGGCGGCGCCGTCCACGAACACCGGGCCTCCCGCGGGGGCATGCACGACCAGGCAGTCACAGAGCCCCTCCAGCCCCTGGAGGGTCTGCGCGGCCACGTCGATGCGGATCGCGAAATTGAGGTTCTGCGCGCCCTGGATCCCGGCGGTCACGATCCCGAGCACCTCTCCGGAGAGGTCGAACACGGGCCCCCCGGAATTGCCGGGGTTGACGGGGATCTGGGTCTGGAACACCGCGCGCCCGCCCTGCGTCGTGTAGACGTTCGACACCATGCCGGTCGTGAACGTCCAACCGCCGCCTTCGCCGTGCCCGATCGCCGCCGCCCACTGGCCCACCGCGAGGTCCGCGGCGGAGGCGAACGTCACCGTGGGGAGCGGGCCGGCGTCGACCTTCACCAGGGCGATGTCAACGTCCTGCGCACGCTCCACGACCTTGCCCGTCAGCCGGGCGCCGGCGAAGGTCACGATGTCCACCACATCGGCGCCGGCCACCACATGCGCATTCGTGAGCACGAGGCCGTCGGATCGCACGATCATGCCCGAACCGAGCCCGTTGGGGGAGACGATGTACACGACCGCCGGCGCTACGCGCCTGTAGAGGTCACGCTGCGCGGCGTCCACCGCCGCGATCACCTCATTGGGAGACGCGGCGGCGGGCGTTTGCAGGACGGCCAGGAGGGAGAGGACCATGCCGTGCTCAGAACGTTCCCGCGACCTGCGCGCCGCCGCCGTCCGCGCCGACCCACCCACCCGCCGAGAACGTGGCCCCGAGCGAGGTCGGGCGGGCCTTGCCGAGACCGAGCTCCTCGCGGAGCTCGTCGTTGTATTCGTCGACGAGGCGGGAGCGCTCGTTCGCTTTCACCGGGTGGGGATCGATGAAGAACGGGATCAAGAGCGTCACGGTCCCGGCGGTCACGATCGAGATGCCGATGGCCGAGGCCTGTGCGTTCGCCCGGTCGATCTCCTCGTAGCACCGATCGGTCGAGCATTGGGAGGGGACCTGGGAGGAGAGGAGCATGTACCCGAGTCCGCCACCCGCCACGGCGCCCCCAGCCAGCATGATCGCGGTGCGCGTCGCCTTGCGCTTCTTGAACGTCCGGGCGAAATCCGGCTCGCCGATGTACTCGTAGAAGCTGGGCCCGATGAGGGCCTCGCCGTAACGGCCCTTGATTGGCACCGACCACGTGGACACGATGCGACCGGATCGGGAGTCCACCGCGGCGTAGCCCTGCATCCAGATGGCGCGCTCCTCGAATTCCTTCACACGGGCGTCCCGATCGGACGCGTTGCCGCCCACCACGTCGTCCACCGCGCTCGACGCCGCGCCGGCCATGCCCGAACCCGTGGTCTTCTGCGAGACGAGCGGGGCGTCCGTACCGGCCGTGAAGGCGCTCAGGACGGTGCCGTCGACGCGGTAGATGGTCGCGACGAGGTTCTCGGCTCCGTCGTTTCCGGGGAAGACCCGGACCACGGCGACGAGGTCCACCGGGAGCACTTTGGCCTTGGCGACGATGGTCGCGTCGTCCGCCTCGGCGAGGTTCCCGAGCGCGTCGTCCGGCATCGTCAGCTTCACGGAGGACAAGGCTCGAAGGGACACGGTCAGCGCGGAAGCGGCGGGGTCAGCACCGGTTCCACCGGCCGCGACCAGCACGCGGAGGCCTGATCCGTCGATGAAGGTGCCGAGCGCAGCGGGCGGCAACGCGACGCTCCAATCCGGCGACGCTGCGTAGGCCGGCGTGGAGGCGAGCGACAGGGCGAACAGCGTGGCCGCGAGGGCAGGACGGTAGGAACGAAGATTGAACACGTATTCACTCCGGAACCACTGAAACAGGGGTGCGGCATCCTACCTCAATCCTGTACGCCCGCTCGATCGATTCCGAGCGACCGGAGCACCCGACGGCGCCTTCGCGACCGAGGATCCCCCGTGGCGCCGCCCGCCCCTACTCCCCCCGCAACACCTCCGCCGGCCGCACCCGCAACGCGCGGGTGTTGGCCAGCACGCCGACCAGGGCGGAGAGCCCCGCGGTGATCGCCACCGCGAGCTGGAGCGCCGGAACGTCGGTGCGCCACCCGAGGCGCATCAGCCGGGTGACCACCGCCCAGCTCGCGACCCACGCGCCGCCGGCGCCGAGCACCCCCGCGAGGAGCCCGACGATCCCGTACTCGATGGCGAACAGCCCCACGACGCCCGCCCGGGTGGTGCCGAGCGTCTTGAGGAGCGCGACCTTCCGCCCCTGCCGCGCCGCGTCCGCCGCGACGCCGCTCACGAGGATGGCGATGCCCGCGAGCGCCGTGAACGCGCCCACCGCGCGGATGCCCCACGCCATGCGCTCCAGGAGCCCACGCGCCTGGGTCAGGGCCGCGCGCACGCTGACCAGGGTGACGTTCGGGTAGGCGGCCGCGAGCGCGTCCTGCACGGCGGCCTCGCGCGCCGCGGGGAGCTGGGCGGTGACGAGCACGCTCTGGGGCGCCCCTTCGAGCACGCCCGGCTCGGCGACCAGGAAGAAGTTCATGTTGAAGCTCGCCCAGGACACGGTCCGCAGGCTGGTCACCGTGAAGTCGAGGGGGACCCCCTGCACGTCGAAGCGCAGGCGGCTCCCGACGGTGGCGCCGAGGCTCTCGGCGTACCGCTGCTCGAGGGAGAGCTCGGCGGGCACGGCCTCGGAGAACGAGGCGCCCGCGACGATGCGGTTGTCGGGCGGGAGCGCGGCCATGTAGGAGAGGCGCTGCTCGCGGGTGAACGACCAGCGCTCGGCCTCGCCGCGCTCGGCCACCAGGGCCTCCACGCCGCGATCGTCGATGGCGAGCAGGCGCGCGACGACCATCGGCGCCGACTTCACCTGGGTGGCGTCGGCCTCCTCGAGGAGGCGGATCACGCCTTCCCGCTGGTCGGGCTGCACGTCGACGAGGAAGGCGCTGGGGGCCTCCTCGGGGAACTCCTCCGAGACCTGCGCGAAGATCCGCCCCTCGACGAGCACGGTAGTCAACACGACGACCACCCCGATCGCCAGGGACACGACCGCCGGCACGAGGCCCGCGCCCGGCCGGCCGACGGAGGCGAGGCCGTGCCGGAGCCACCAGGGGCGCACCCCCTGCGCAAGGCGGCCGAGCGACCGCGCGACGACCGACGCGCCGAGCGCGCCCACCCCGGCCACCACCGCGAGGCCCCCCACGAAGGCCCCCGCCACGACGGGATCGCGGGCCTGGAGCCACGCCAGCCCGAACACGCCTCCGCCGAGCGCGAGGCCGGCGACCGCGGCGCGGAGCGGCGGGTCGGGGAGCGGCTCCACGTCGCGACGCAACACGCGCAGGGGCGGCACGCGCGCGGCCTGATCGAGCGGGCGCGCGGCGAAGAGCAGCGCCACGCCGACCCCGAGGGCGAGCCCCCGCGCGATGGCGCCCGGCTGCCACGGCTGGACCGCCTCGGCGGGGAGGAGCCCGTCGAGCACGAGCGGGGCGAGGACGAGGGCGCCCACGCCGAGGATCGCCCCCGCCGCGCTGCCGACGGTGGCGAGGGCCGCGGTCTGGACGAGCGCGAGGAGGCGCAGCTCGCCGGTGGTGAGCCCCAGGCACCGCTGCACCGCGAGCGCGTCGAGGCGGCGGGCCATCCAGGCGCGCGTGCTCTGCGCCACGCCCACGCCGCCCACGACGAGCGAGAGGAGCGCCACCAACCCGAGGTACGACGAGCTGCGCTCGATGCTCCGCTGCGCGGAGGGTTGGGCGTCGGACCAGGTCTCGACGGTGGTGTACGTGGCGCCCCGGGTCGTGTCCTTCAGCCAGCCGGCGAGCGCGGCGGCGCGGGCCTCGTCGGGGGCGTGGAACAGGGCGCGGTGAGTGACGCGGGCGCCGGTGTCCCCGAGGCCGGCGCGGGCGAGCCCGTCGAGGCTCATCAACACCCGCGGCCCCGCCGACAGGCCGCTCGGCAGGCGCCCGGGCTCCTTCTCCACCACGCCGCGCACGGTGAACGCGGCCCCGCCGATCCGCACTGCCGCGCCCACGTCGAGGCCCAGGCGCTCCAGCAGCGCGGGCTCGACGACGACCCCCTCGGGGTCGAGCAGCTCGGTGAGTGGGCGCGCGGGCTCCACCGTGGGGGCGCCGTAGAACGGCCACCCGCTCGACACGGCCTTGAGCTCGGCCATCAGGCTGCGACCGGGCGTACCGTCGGCCGCCGGCGGCACCGCCACCATCGTGAGCAGATCCACGCTGTCCGCGCGCTCGACCTCGGGGAAGGCGATCGCGACGGCGTCGAACGCCGCCGGGATCGGCTGGGAGCTGCGCGCGGCCACGTCGGCGCCGAGGAGCGGCCGGGCCTCCATGCGGATGGCGCGGGCCACGCTGTCCCCGAGGCCCGCGACCAGCACCACCGCGGCCACCCCGATGGCGAGCGAGGCGAGGAACGGCACGACCCGGGCCCGGGTGCCGCGGAGCTCGCGGACGATCAGCCGCGCCAGCAACCGCGGGCTCACCCCTTGCCCGGGGAGGTGCGCTCGTCGGAGACGATGCGGCCATCCCGCAGGGTCACGCGTCGGTCGGCGCGGGCCGCGATCGCGGGATCGTGGGTGACGAGGATGAGCGTGGCGCCGCTCTTGCGACGGAGCTCGTCCATCGTCTCGAGCACGCGGGCGCCCGTGGCCCCGTCGAGGTTGCCGGTCGGCTCGTCCGCGAGGAGGATGCGCGGCGCGGCGGCGAACGCACGCGCGACCGCGACGCGCTGCTGCTCGCCGCCCGAGAGCTGGCGCGGGTAGTGGTGGCCGCGCTTCCCGAGCCCGACGGCCGCCAGGAGCGCATCCGCCGTGCCGACGGGATCGGGCGCGTCGAGCAGCTCGAGCGGGAACTGCACGTTCTCCCGCGCGGTGAAGTGGTCCAGCAGCTGGAACGACTGGAAGACGAAGCCGAGCGCGCCGCGACGCCAACGCGCGAGCTCGTCCTCGGAGCGGGTGTGGAGGGGCTCGCCGTCCACCCACACCTCGCCCGTCGTGGGCCGGTCGAGCCCGGCGAGCAGCGCGAGCAGCGTGCTCTTGCCGGAGCCGCTCGGGCCGATGATCGCGACGAGCTCCCCGCGCTCGACCTCGAGGCTCACCCCGTCGAGCACTGTGAGGTCGGCCTCCCCGGAGCGGAAGCGGCGGGACACGTTTCGGAGGGTGATGGCCGGCGGCAAAGGAGCACCTCGGGCGCGCGCTCTGCTGGTCGAGGGGAGACGGGCGCCGGCGCGGTGCGAAGCTATACGCAACCGTCCGTGGGGAAAGGGCGCGGGTCGCGATTGCACCGACGACGGGCCACCGCGCGCCCCCTCGGGGTAGATCGACCCATGCGCTCCCTCCTCCTCCTCTGCCTCCTCGGCTGCGGCGGCGCCCCCGCGACCCCGGCGCCGCCCACCGCGACGACGCCCGCGCCGCCGTCCACGTCCACGGCCGCCGACGCCGCCCGCGCCGAGGGCCCCCGCGTCGTGTTCCTCGGGGACAGCCTCACGGCCGGCCTCGGCCTCCCGGTCGATCAGGCGTTTCCGGCGCGCGCGGGAGCGGCGCTCGCCGAGCGGGGGCTGCCCGTGCAGATCGTGAACGCGGGCGTGAGCGGCGACACCAGCGCGGGCGGGCTGCGGCGGGTCGATTGGATCCTGTCCCAGGAGCCCGACATCCTGGTCCTCGCGCTCGGGGCGAACGACATGCTTCGCGGCCTGTCACCGGCCGAGTGCGAGGCGAACCTGCGCGCCATCGTGACCAGGGCGCGGGCCGCGGGTGTCGAGGTGCTGCTGCTCGGCATGAAGGCCAACCCCACGCTCGGCCCCGACTACGTCGACCGCTTCGACGCCATCTACCCCACGCTCGCCACCGAGCTCGGCGTGGGGCTGGTCCCCTTCTTCCTCGACGGGGTGGCCGGCGAGGCCGCGCTCAACCAGGCCGACGGCCTCCACCCCAACTCGGAGGGTCAGGATCGTGTCACCACGCTGATCCTCCCGGCGCTGGAGCCGCTGGTGCGGGCGCGGGCGGCGGCCGCGGGCGGGTAGCGTCCCGCACGTTCAGTCCGGGAGCCAGGAGAGCTCGAACGCCACGTGCTCGGTGATGACGTGGCACTCGTCCGCGCCGACGTGCACGCCCACCATCTGGCCCGCGTGGCCGCCCGCCTCGGCGTAGATCTCGAGATCCCCCTCGACCTCCCAGCCGCACACCCAGCTCCCGTCGGACATCGAATCGCACGGCTGCGGCGCCATCTCGGCATCTCGGTAGCTCCACTGTACAGCCACGTCCTCGAGGGCCCCCCCACCTGCATCGGTGACCGTCGCGAGGACGGACGCGACCTCCACCTCGGTGCAATCGACCCCGTTCGGCTCGAGCGCCACGTCGAGGTGCTGGGGGATCACGTGGCACTCGCCCTGCTCGACGAACACGGTCTCCTCGTGCGTGACGTAGCCGATGGCCTCGACCCGCACGGCAAGGGGGCCAGCCTCCTCCCAACCGCAGGCGAATTCGCCGTCCCCGGGGAAGCTGTCGCACGGTCGGAAGGCGCTCCCGTCGACCGAGTAGGTCACGACCGCGGAGGACACGTCGCCGCCGTCGACCGCCGAGACGCTCACCGCGACCGAGCTCGCGGCCGAGGTGTCGCAGGCCTTCCCTCCCCCGGTTCCGTCGAAGATGATGCAGCCGGAGAGCGACACGAGGAGCGCGAGCGGGGCGAGGGTGCGGGTCATGGATACCTCCGACAACCCTGGAAGCAAGTCGGGTGCCAGGGCGGCCGCCGAGAGCGTACCGTGCCCAGGCCCGACCCGCGTCTACGACGTTCGGCCCATGGGAAGGCGCTCGCCCTACGTCCCGTCCCCGTTGCAGATCACCGTCCCCTTCTGGGGGTAGACGACGCCGACCGCGACACACATCTCGTACGGGAACACCAGCGCCGCGTCGGTATCGTTGAACCAGTCGCAGGTCGTGCGGAACATCGAGCCGGCCGGGAGGGCGAGCCCGCCGTCCTCCCACGTCGTGACGACGGGCTCGTCGCGGTAGGCGGGATCCCACTCCTCGACGGTGTAGAAGGGGCTCACGACGCTGCCCTCCACGCGCTCCACCGCGAACCGGGTGCCGCTTTCGTGCATGTGGCCGAGCAGGGAGTGGAGGTTCCACGCCTCGGAGGTGACACAGTCGAAGGAGGTCGAGGACGCCTCTCCCGGCGGGAGCGAGAAGTCCTGGCGGCTGAAGATGAGCGGGGCCGCCCAGGTGGTCACGTCCGCGGCCGGCACCGTCACCAGCCGGGCGAGATCCCGGATCCGCAGCGCCTCCTGCCCGTAGTTGACGTAGTGCGACTGGAGCACCCAGCGCTGGCCGGCTTCGAGCTCGACCGCCATCCCGTCGGGCAGGCCCACGCCGAGGTCCGTGGCGACGCCGTCCACGGTCGCGCGCTCGGCGATGATGAGGGGCTCCATGTCGGCCATGGAGAAGGTCCCGCCCTCGCTCGTGCAGTCGACCACGGTCCCGTCGGGGACGTCGATCACGGGCGCCGACGTGCCGAGGAGCTGCAGGTGGTGCCCGCCCTCGGCCTGCCAGGTGTGTACGGCGTGCAGCCCGACGTCCCCGCCGGGCCAGGTGCCGAAGACGCAGACCATCACGTCCTCGCCGGGGGCCAGCTCGAACTCCGGGCCGGCCAGGAGCACGTCGCCGGGCATGACGGTGCCGGCCGCCTCGGGGGCCACCCGCACGTCGAGGGCGCCCGTGGGTGCGGTGGAGGGCCCGTCCGCGAACGGGGGCGAGCACGCGGTCAGCAGGAGCAGCATCGGCACCTCAACAGGGATGGAGAAGGCCAAGCGTCACGTGGAACGTCGTCTCTTCGGCGCCGACCACGAGCACCTTGTTGTCGTTGGGGAGGGTCACCGGATCGGCGCACTCGCAGCCGTTCCCGTCGCTGTCGAGGCACGCGAGGATCCACACGGCCTGGGCGTCGAGGAGCGGAGTGGTGACGGCCACCTGCGACCCGTCGGGGTCGACGAGATCGAGCGGGTCGGTGGAGAATTCGTAGAGGGGCACCGCCCCGTCGTTCGAGCCCACCTCGTCGGCGTCCGCCTCGGCGTAGACCGCGCCGAGCACGACCCCGACGGGGGGCTCGTCCATCTCCGGGACGAGGTCGGCGTCGACCTGGAAGGCCAGCGCGAGCGTGCCGGGCCCCGTCGACGACGCCGTGTCCATCGCGTCCACTTCGAATTCGAAATTACCGTGCAGCCCGGAGTCCATCCCCACGCATGCGACGAGGAACGACAGGATCATCGGCTACCCCCCGGGAAGGGCGACGGTCGGCGGTTTCTCCCGCTCGACCCGCCGCTTCCCATGAAGGAGAGATAGTCCCCGGTTGGGCTTCCGGCTGGGTGTCATGGGTCGGACCCTATGGAACGACCGTCGGCGCCCCCTTGGGGCTCACATGGAAGTCACGCGGGCCGCGACTCGTGGAAGCAGGCTTCGTCGTGGTCGTAGACGAGCAGGCCGCCGTGGAGGTCGTACACCCAACCGTGGAGTGTCAGCGCCCCGGCCGCCAGCCGCTCCTGGACACAGGGGTAGGTGGGCAGGTTGGCGAGCTGGTCGAGGACGTTCTCCTCCACGGCGAGGCGCCACTGTTCGGCGGGATCGCGGGCGTCTCCGCGCGCGGCCGCGTTGGCCACGCTCGCCTCGCCGATCCACGTCCGCAGCTCGGGCATCGTGGGCTGCACCCCGTCGATCATCGCCTTCACGCCGCCGCACCCGTAGTGGCCGCACACGACGATGTGCGCGACGTGGAGCGCCTGGAGGGCGTACTCCAGGGCGGCGCCGACGGAGCTGCTCGCGCGGGAGGCCGGCGGCACGAGGTTGGCGATGTTGCGGATGACGAACAGCTCGCCGGGCGCCGAGGTGGTCAGCAGCTCGGGGATGACGCGGCTGTCGGCGCAGCCGATGTAGAGCGCGTCGGGCGACTGGTGCTCGGAGGCGAGCGTCTCGAGGAATTCGCGGCTGTGGGCCACGAACTCGCGGCGGAAGGTGGCATGACCGACGAGCAGCTTGTGCATCCGCCTCCCTAAACGGGAACCGGCGTTTCGTCGCGCGCATGTCCGCCACCGGCCCCCCGCCGCGCGCCTCCCCGGGGGGTCGCCGGTTAGCCCTCGCCGATGTCGCTCGCCCTGCTCGCCCTCGTCGCCTGCGTCCGCGCCCCGGCTCCACCGCTCGTGGCGAACCCGCGGGTGACCTCCGCCGCCTACGGCCCCGCGCTGCCCGCGCCCCCCGCGCCGGCCTCCGCCGCCGATGCCGCGCTCGTCCCGGTCCCCGGCGGCGTGCCGCTCGATCCCGCCACCCCCGCGCTCGGCCCCGCCGACGCACGCGTCGTCGTCGTGACGTACTCCGACTTCGCGTGCCCCTATTGCGGCCACTTCTTCCCGCTCGTCCTCGCGCTCGCGGAGCGCCGCCCCGACCTCCGCTTCGTCTTCGGCAGCTTTCCCCTCGACTCCGACTGCAACCCGCTCATCCGCAACGACCTGCACCGCTACGCTTGCGACGCCGCCCTGGCCGCGTCGTGCGCGAACCTCCAGGGGCGCTACCTCGAGCTCGCGACGCTGCTCTACCAGTACCCGGAGCACATCACGCCGCCCGAGCTCCCCGTCTTCGCCGATCGGGTCGGCCTCGATCGCGACGCATACGACACATGTGTCGCCGATCCCGCCGCGCGCGCGGCCCTCACCGAGCACGTCACCGCCGCCGTCGCCCTCGGCGTCGACGCCACCCCCACGGTGTTCGTGCGGGGGCTCGACGGGAGCGACGCGTGGGTGCAGGTCACCGGGGATCCCCGCGCCATCCTCGCCGTGCTGGAGGCCTCGCCGCGGCGCTGACCGGCCCCTCCCCCACGGTCGACCCGGTCCGCCCTCGCCCCGCCGACCGACGCGAAATAGAGCCCGCGCATGCTCGGTCGCGACGCCGCCCACCAGTTCCAGCGCTACGCCATCCTCGCCTCGGAGGAGCTCGACGACACGAACGCGCTCGAGGCGGAGCTGAAGGCGGCCATCGAGGCCGTGCGGGCCGAGCGGCGCGCGCTCGCGGTCACCCTCGCCGAGGTGTACCTCCCGGCGCTCTCGGAGGAGGCCTTGGTCGAGGCGGAGCGGCGCACGGGCTACCGAGGCTTCACCTCCCGGCGCCCCCTCGATGCGCTCGCGAAGGAGGAGAAGAAGCTCCAGGCCCGGGTAGTGGGCCTGGAGGCCGACGAGCGCTGGACGCGGCGGGAGCAGCTCGTGGGGCCCCTCGGGAGCCACACCCGCGCGCTCGCCGAGGCGAAGGATCTGCTCGACCCCTGGGAGCGTGACTGCCGGAAGTTCGAGGACCTCCCGTCGTTCCTCGAGCTCGTGGAGATCGGCTACGACACGCCCACCTTCGAGGAGCGTTGGTGGCAGCCTCAATACTGGCGCCACTGGGCCGCGGGGGACAACGTCTGCGCCGCCCTGGGCCTCGACGACTTCGGGGACGACGTGCTCCCCGCGTACGACGCCGCGCGCGGGCCCCGCGACAAGTGGCGCGCCGAGGTGGCCCGGATCGAGCGCGACATCGCGGGGGTCCACGCCCACGTGCAGGAGCACGACCGCGTCGCGTGGCGCCTCGCCAACCTCGCCGACATCTACCTCGAAGAGGCCCGGAACGTGCTCGCCGCCCACCTCGAGCGCGCCGACGTGCCGCTGCTCGCGAGCTGGGCGGGGGACGATCGCGGGATCCTCGTCCACCTCAAGCGCCTGTCCGGCCTCGGCGCCAAGGTGGACATGCTGAACGAGATGCTCGTCGGCTGGCTGAAGCCCTCCCGGGAGTCCGTGGCGGCCGCGCTCGGAAAGTACCGGGCGAAGGTCGAGAAGCTGGTGCGGCCGAAGAAGGCGATGCTCCAGGTGCCCATGCCCGTGGGCGTGGAGGAGAAGGCCGAAGCGCGGCAGGCCCGCCGGCGGAAGGCGCGGAGCTACGTGCACCGCATCACCCGCTACGACCAGTACGACCGCTTCGACCTCGCCCAGCCGCCCGAGACCTGGTGGCTGCTCATGAACGACAACCGCCGGCCCGGGGTGTTCACGCCGGGCCTCCGCACCTGGTACGACCGGCACCCGGACGTCGTGGTCGTGACCGACCCCACGTGGGAGGCCGACCGTGGCGATGCCCTCGCGGCGACCGGCGCGATGGCCGAGCTGGGGGATGTCTCCTGAAGCGCTGATACATGCAGATATAAAAATCGGCGGTGATACCATTCGTTTTTATTCCACACATTTTCAGTCCGTTCAATTTCAGCAGGAGGATTATCAAAAAATCGATGAGATCACCCGCCAGCAAGACAGCATCCTTCAAAATTCCCGCAGCATT
>JAKFCH010000048.1:0-7618 GCA_036676765.1 Deltaproteobacteria bacterium | reverse complement strand
GAACCGAACAGGGGGCGGCTTTGCGCCACGCGGCCGTGGAGGCCCCCCCTGACGAGCAGGTCCCTGCTCCGCGGCCGGCACGCGGCCGTGGAGGCCCCCCCTGTCGAGCAGGCCCCTGCTCCGCGGCCGGCACGTGGCGGTGGAGGCCCTCGATCGATGCGGCGGCCGCCTGGTCGCCGCCTCGGTCAAACCCGCCCCACTCCCCCCGCCGTGCACGCCGCGGGTGCGGTTAGGCGGGGGCATGTCCCGCGCCCCGCTCGTCGCCCCGGCGGACCCGCCCGTCGTCGCCGCGCGCGAGCCCCTCCTCCGCGCCTCCGAGCTCGCCGTGGGCGTCGTGCTCGCGTGCGTGCTCATCGGCCCCGCGGTCGTGTCCGGCGGCCTCGCCGGGTCGGCGGGCGCCGAGGTGTACGGGCACGCCTGGGTCCAGGGGTGGGCCGCGTCCGGCTGGCCCGCGTGGCCCGTCGGCACCCCGCTCGCCGAGGGCACCGCGCGCTGGCCGGTCATCGATCCGCTCCCGACGTGGATCCTCGGCGGGCTCGCCGCGGTCGTGGGCCCCACCCCCGCGTGGAACCTCTGGGCCGCCGTCGGCGTCGTCCTCGCCGCGGTCGGCGGCGGCGCGTTCGCCCGCGCGCTCGGCGGCTACGGCATCGTCGGGGCCGTGGGCGTCGCGACCATGCCGATCTTCCTCGGCTCGCTCACCAGCGGCCTCACCGAGGACTACGCGCTCGGCCTCGTGGCCCTGGCCCTCGCGGCGCTGCTCACGGACCGCCGCCTGCTCGGCGCCGCCCTGCTCGGCGGGAGCGCGTGGTGCGGGCTGTACCTCGCGTGGCTCGCGGCCTGGCCCGCCCTCGCGATCGGGGCCCGGCGCCTGCGCGATCGGCCCGTGCGCTGGATCGCGGCGGGGCTCCTCGCGCTCTCGATCGCCGCCCCCGCCGCCGCGCCGTTCCGCGCCCGCCTCGCCGGCGAGGGCCACCGCAGCGGCACCGTTCCCGCGCGGGTCGAGCCCTTGTGGCGCCTCGATCCGTGGCGCGGCGCGGACCTCGCCGCATTCGTCGCGCCGGGCAAGGTCGACACCGACGGCGCCTTCGTCCGCGAGCACCCCGTGTATCTCGGCTACACGACGGTCGCGCTCGCCGCGGCGGGCGGGTTCCACCCCGCGTGGCTGGGCGTGCTGGCGTGCGCGGCCGTCGCGCCCGGCGAGCACCTCTCGTGGGCCGGCGTACCGCTCGGCGTCGACAATCCCGCGGTGTCGGCCTTCCGGCTCCTGCCGTTCGCGGAGCGGTTCAACCACCACGCGCGCGTGATGTTGCTCGGGCAGCTCCTGCTCGTGGGGTTGGCGGCGCGGGGCGCGCGGCGGATCGTAGGTTTCCTGGGGCGGGGCGCTGCCCCGCAACGCCCCGCCAGGGGAGCGCGCAGCGCTCGCGGAGAGGGCGTCCCCGAGCACTGCGAGGGGCGGACGCGGCAAGCGTCCGAGCCTTCGGAGCCCGCCCCCGGAGGCGGCGCGCAAAGCGCCGGCGTGAGGGGGCCCGCGGGCCACCCTGGACCCCCCGAACATGCGTGGTCGCTCGGCCTTGCGCTCGTCCTGTTCGCCGAGACCGCCCTCGCCTCCCCCGCGCGCGTGCCGCTCCCGACGACGCCCGACACCACCCCCGCGATCTACGCGGCGCTGTCGGCGCTTCCGACCGATCTCCCCGTGACGGTGGTGGGCGCCGCCGGCCCCGGCATCCACCCCCAGAAGGTGTTCTTCGACCAGCGCGCGCACGGGCGGCGCCTGCTGCACAACCCCAACCGGCCGACGGACGGGCGCCCCGTGAAGGCGCGCGCGGGCGTGATCGTGGTGGCGCTCGGGCCCGCGGTGACACGTGTCACGGCGGAGCGCGGGCCGCCGGATGTCACGGCGGAGGACGGGGCGGCGTGGGTGGTGGCTGGGCGGTGAAGGGCGTACGCGACGTCATCCGGTGTCCGCGCACCCTTCGTCGATCGCCTCATCGCAGTCCTGGTCGATCGTGTCGCAGGTCTCGGCGGCGTCGGGGTTCACCTCCGCGTTTCCGTCATCGCAGTCTCCGTCCTGGTCGACGAACCCGTCGGCATCCGGGCACACGTTGGGGACGGCGGCGCCTCCCCACCCGTCGCCGTCGGCGTCCTCGAAGCGCGTGTAGGACACGGACTCGTCGATCTCGGTGTCGCAGTCGTCGTCCCGCCCGTTGCAGGCCTCCCCCGCGGACGGATGTCGGTTCGGATCCTCGTCGTCACAATCCCCGCCGATGTCGGACCAGCCGTCTCCATCGTCGTCGACCGGCTCCTCGGTGATCTCCTGTTGCTCCTCGATGCAACGCTCCCGCTCCTCGCCGTCGAGTGGACAGCACGAGTCCCCCACGCCCTCACAAGGGCCGAAGCACGCGAGCGAGAGCGCCCCCATTCCGAGGAGCCCCCCCATCGTCAGGATGAACGCCGGCCTGCGCGTACGCATGCAGACAGGATGGACCCGATCCCCACCCTCCGCAATCGTCGGCGCGAGCGGGGATGCGACACGCGTCCACGTGCCTACATCCGTCCGTCAGGGGGGAGGTTCGATGGCCTCGAAGAAGGACGACCGGTACAAGGAGATGCGCGGGGGCCACGTGGCCGCCGACGAGGATGCCGGCCGCGCCGTGCCCGCCGACGCGCCCCCGGAGCCGCACGGCCCCTACATCCCGCAGATCCCGGGCTGGTCGCCGGGCCGCGCGAGCGGCGACGACCTCGGCGACATGGGGATCCGCTCGGGGGTCAACGCCAGCAAGGACGCGGGTGCGCCCGGGTCACCGGAGAGCGAGCCGAAGGACACCTACGACCAGCCCCACCCGCCCGTGGGCCGCGGGGTCGGCGAAGGCGACCGCGGCGTCGCGGGGGGCGGCGGCCTGACGGCCACGCCGGGGCCGCCGCCCTCGGAGCGCAAGCCGCGGCGGTAGGGGGCGGCGCGACCACCGGCGCGGCGGGCGGGCCCGGCCCCGAGTGACCGGTGTCGTAGAGATGTGGGGGGGCCTGGCGACTTCGGTCGCAAGATCGGACCCAACAGGGCTGATCCATCGCCCACACCTCGCCAAAAACCCCCGTTTTCGTGCCCTCGCGGCCCCGAGGGGCGCCTGGGAGCCACCCGCGATGACCGAACCTGTGACCGAAGTCGCTGAGATGTGGGGGATCCAGGCGACTTCGGTCACAACGCCCTGGCCCCGCCCGACGTCCGCGCAACCGTCGAACGGCCCGCCGCGCGAGGGAGGCTGAAGGGCGGCGCGGGCGCCGGGATGCCAAGGCGCCACGCCCCACCGTGAACGGCCCGCGCCGGTCGGCCCGCGCGAGGCGGGACGACGGAGCGGCTCCGCCGCGACCCCGGAAGACGCCCGACCCGCGTCCGCGCGGGCGCGCCCCGCCGGACCGCGACGCCCGGTTAGTCTGCTCCCCATGCCAATCGCCCCCGATCTCGCCCGCGTCCTCGACATGCTCGTCGAAGCGGGGATGATCCACGGCGGCCAGAAGCAGGACGTGCTCAACCGCGGCAAGGAGCAGAGCCGGCACCTCCTGCTCGACCGGCGCGCCGAGCTCCGGCGCCTGCTCGGCCGCCAACGTGTCAGCTACGCAATCTCGGAGATCGAGCTCATCGCGAGCTTCCGCTTCAAGCGCGCCGACACCGACGCGCTCCTGGAGGAGGAGCTCATCACCGAGGTCGTGGCCAACAGCCTCGGCTACGCGTTCGTCCGCATCGACCCGCTGAAGCTCGACTTCAAGCTCGTGGTCGACGCGTTCGGCGGCCCCTTCGCCGAGAAGCACCTCGTCATCGCGGTCGCCGACGCCCCCGACGCCCTGACCGTGGCGGTCACCGACCCGTGGAACACCGACCTGCTCGGCAGCCTCGCCCAATACAAGCAGAAGCCCATCCGCCCGGTCATGGCGCCCAAGTCGGAGATCCTGCGGGTGATCGCCGAGTTCCACGGCTTCCGCCGCTCGATGCGCGCGGCCGAGGTCGAGTTGGGTGTCGACCTGCCCGACATCTCCAACCTCGAAGCGCTCTACAAGGTCAGCGGCACCAACGAGCTCGAGGCCAACGACCAACCGATCGTCCAGGCCGTCTGGTACCTGCTCAACTACGCCCACGATCAGCGCGCCAGCGACATCCACATCGAGCCCAAGCGCGAGGACGCCCTGGTCCGCATGCGCATCGACGGCGTGCTCCACGCGGTGCACCGCATGCCGAAGGGGGTCCACCCGGCGGTATTGTCACGGGTGAAGCTCCTCGCGCGGCTCGACATCGCGGAGAAGCGCCGGCCGCAGGACGGTCGGTTCAAGACCGTGTTCGGCAAGGACGAGGTGGAGCTCCGCGTCAGCACCATCCCCACCGCCTTCGGCGAGAAGGCCGTCGTCCGCATCTTCGACCCCGCCGTACTCAAGCAGCCGCTGGTCGACCTCGGCTTCTTCCCGCGCGAACACTCCATGTACGAGGGGTTCGTGCGCGCGAGCAACGGCATGGTGCTGATCACCGGGCCGACCGGCAGCGGCAAGACCACCACGCTCTACAGCACCCTCCACCACATCGCGAGCCCCCGCATCAACATCTGCACGCTGGAGGACCCGATCGAGATGGTCCACGAGTCGTTCAACCAGATGGCGATGCAACCCAAGTTGGGCTTCACCTTCGGCAACGCCCTCCGGAACGTGCTCCGCCAGGACCCCGACGTCATCATGGTCGGCGAGATTCGCGACCCGGAGACCGCCGACGGCGCCGTCCAGGCCGCGCTCACCGGCCACCTCGTGCTCTCGACGCTCCACACCAACGACGCCGCGAGCGCCGTCTCCCGCATGTTGGATCTCGGGGTGTACCCCTTCCTCCTCTCGGGCGTGGTCATCGGCGTCGTGGCACAACGGCTCGTGCGCAAGGTGTGCGCGCTCTGCTCGGCCGAGGAGCTCCTGACCGCCGAGCAGGTCGACCACCTGCGCATCAAGGGCGCCGAGGGCCGCCAGCTCAAGGTGCGGCGCGGGCGGGGGTGCGTGCGATGCCGCGGCACCGGCTATCGCGGCCGCACCGGCGTGTTCGAGGTGATGAAGATCACCCCGCGGCTCCAGAAGCTCATCCAGGAGAAGGCCCCGGCGCAGGAGCTCAAGCGCGAGGCGCTCAACGAGGGGATGATGACCCTGCGCGAGTACGCCATCAAGAAGATGGCGAAGGGCGAGACCACCTTCGAAGAGGTGGTGGCGATGACCGACGAGGCCGCGGTCTGACCGTCGAACCGTGAGGCTACCGACGTTCATCCACGCAGACGAGCACGTCCGCCCCGGCGACGCTCCCAACCACCGGTGACGCGCACGTCCGCAGGTCCGGATCGTCGAGCACCGATGTCGGCGGTGACCACGTCCGCAGGTCCGTGCTGCGCGTCTCCACCGGCATCATGCGCCCGCCCATCATCCGCTGGGCCAGGAGCACCACGGCGCCGCCCTCCACCCGCGCGAACGGCACCGACGCGCCGCCGAGGATCCGGCGGGCCTCGCCGCCCTTCTCGTCGATGACCACGACCTCGCCGTGGTCTCGCGTGGCGAACACGCGCCACCCCTCCGCGAACCAGACGGGCGCCGGATCGACCAACCCCCGCCCGGTTGCCCAGACCTCCGCGGAACCAAATCGGGCGCCGTCCCACCGGGTGCGCACGAGATCGACCGCGCGCCCGCCGACCGCGGGATCGCCGAGCCCCTCCGCTTGCACGAACCAGAGCTCCATCCCCTCGGGACCCTCGACGATCGCGGGGTCGACGAGGCTGCGCCCCGGGGCGTCGACCGGGTAGCTGCGGGCCTTCCACGTCGTCCCGTCGCGTGTCACGAGCGCGCCCACCGCGAGCCGTGGCAACCACTCCTCCCACCACGTCGGCGGTCGAGCGCTCGGCAGCCCGGCGACCACGAGCTCGCCCTCCCAGGCGACGGCATGCAGGCTGCTGAACGCGCGCGCGAACGGTAATGGGTCCCGACGCCACCCCGCTCCGTCGCGGCGGAACAGGTATACATGCAAGTCGGGGGGCGCCGGGGCGGTGGGTGCCGCGGGGGCGGGCGCCGCGGAGGTGGGCGCGGCGTCGAGGGTCAGGCTCTCGCGGGTGACCGCCCCGATGGGATCGCAGGCGAGCAGCGCGAGGAGGAGCATTCCCGGGCGATCTACCACGGCGCCCCTTGCCGGACGTACAATCACCGAGATGCCCTCCACCGCCCCGCGCACCGACGCCGCCGCCCCCTCCACCGTCGCGCCTCTCGGCCGGCTCGACACCTTCAGCCGCCACACGTTCGCCGGCCTGCTGAACCGCGGCTTCGCCCGCAGCTCTCACGCGTTCCGCCTGCTCCCCGCGGCCCGGCCCGAGCGGCACGGAGTGGCACTCGAGGCCAACGTCACGTGGCGCGCGCCCCTCCCCGGTGAGCCGGACGCGCACCTGCTCGACGTGTACCGCCCGGTCGCGTCACCGGAGGGCGCGGCCACCGGGCCGTTGCCGGTGGTGCTCTACCTCCACGGCGGCGGATTCCGCGGCCTCGACAAGGACACCCACTGGGTGATGGGGCTAGGCTTCGCGCGCGCCGGCTACCTCGTGTTCAACGTCAACTACCGGCTCGCGCCGCGCAACCGGTTCCCCGCCGCGGCCGAGGACGCGTGCGAGGCCTGGATCTGGGCGGTCCGGAACGCCGCGCGCTACGGCGGGGATCCCACGCGCATCGTCGTGGCCGGCGAGTCCGCGGGCGCCAACCTCGCCGCGGTGGTGGGCGTCGCCACGGCCTGGCGCCGCGAGGAGCCCTGGGCGCGCGCCGCCTTCGACGAGGGTGTGTCCCCGTGCGCGCTCGCGCCGGCGTGCGGCATCCTGCAAGTGAGCGATCCCGCGCGCTTCGGGCGCCGCAGGCGCATCGGGCGTGTCACCCAGGCGATCATCGCCGGGTGCTTCTACGGGTATGTCGGTGACAGCGAGGATCCCTCCGGCGACCACGGCCTCGCCGACCCCCTGCTCGTCGTCGAGCGCGCGCCGCCCCCCGATCGCCCCATCGCGCCCACCTTCCTCTCCGTCGGCACGCGCGACCCGCTGCTGGACGACACCCGCCGCTTCGCCGCCGCCCTCACCGCGCGCGGCTCCCCGGTCGAGGCGCGCTACTACCCCGGCATGGAGCACGCCTTCCACGCGTGGCTCGTGCGCCCCCAGGCCAGGCTGTGTTGGGCGGACCAGCTCCGGTTTTTGGCACCCTACACCGGCATCGGCGGATAGCTCCGGGCGCCCCGGCGCCTCACGGCGCCGTCGCCGTGCTGCGGGCTCGGCCTCCGGCCTCGGTCCGGCGGCGGACCGCCGGGACCGCGCGCCCAGGAGCGGCGCGCGCCCTTCGCATGGCTGGCGCGTGTTGGGAGTCGAACCGATCGACCGATCGACCGATCGACCGATCGACCGATCGACCGATCGACCGATCGACCGATCGACCGATCGACCGATCGACAGGTCGACAGATCGACCAATCGACAGGTCGACAGGTCGACAGGTCGACAGGTCGACAGGTCGACAGGTCGACAGGTCGACAGGTCGACAGGTCGACAGGTCGACAGGTCGACAGGTCGACAGGTCGACAGGTCGACAGGTCG
>JAKFCH010000047.1:0-35430 GCA_036676765.1 Deltaproteobacteria bacterium | reverse complement strand
CTCGGCGCGAGGCGCCTCGGTCGCCCGGGGCGGCCCCGGGCGGACCGGCCGGCGGGGCGCCGGCCGCCTTCCGGTCGCCTGGCGCGGGCTCACTCCCGCCCCACCCGACATCCTCCCAGGTACACCACATCCAACCCGCTCCGGACGAACGTGGCCAACGCTTGGATCGGTGACGCCACGATGGGCTCACCCTTCAGGTTGAACGAGGTGTTCAGCACGACCGGGTCGCCCGTGGCATCCCCGAAGGTGCGGAGCAGATCGTGGAAGAGCGGGTTGGCACCTTCGCGGACGACATGCACGCGCGCGGTGCCGTCGACGTGGGTGGTGGCCGGGAGCGCGTCGGTGCGGACCGGCGCGACGACCAACATCCACTCCGCCGGCTGTTCGGCCCCGGTGGGAACGTCGAAGTAGCGCCCCTCGGCCCCGGCGATCACCGACGGCGCGAACGGGCGGAACGGCTCCCGGAACTTGATCGTCGCGTTGACACGGTCCTTCACCTCGGCACGGCGCGGGTCCGCGAGGATGGAGCGGTGGCCGAGCGCGCGCGGGCCCCACTCGAAGCGCCCCTGGAACCAGCCGATCACCTTGCCGTCGATCAGATCGGCGGTGGCGCGCTCCGCGACGCGCGCGGGGTCGAGGACCTCGTGGGGGACGTTCAGATCGGCGAGGAGCCGCCCGATCGTGGGGTCGTCCCAGGCCTGCCCGAGACCGGGGGTGTCCAACGTGGGCACCCGCGGCCGCCCGAGCACCTCGTGCCACGTCCAGAGCGCCGCGCCCATGGCCCCGCCGGCGTCCCCCGCGGCGGGCTGCACCGAGAGCCGCCGAAACGGCGACCGGAGCGCGATCTGGCGGTTGGCGACGCTGTTGAGCGCGACCCCGCCGGCCAGACACAGGTTCGCGAGCCCCGTGCGGGCGTGGAGCTGGGTGGCGAGGGCGACGAGGGCGTCCTCGGTCACCTTCTGCAGACTCGCGGCGATGTCCGCGTGGCGCCGCCCGTCGTCGGTCGTGGGGTCGAACGGGGTGCCGGGAAACCGCGCGGGGCCGAGCAGCTCGACGAGCGCCGGGGTGTACGACTCGGTAGCACTCCAGTGGTAGCTCACGTAGCGGCGGTCCACGACGAACGAGCCGTCGTCCCGCAGCCCGAGGACCTTGCGCACCTCGGCCTCGAAGCGCGGCCGGCCGTAGGCGGCCAAACCCATGACCTTGTACTCGCCGTCGTTGACCTGGAAGCCGAGGTAGGCGGTGAACGCCGAGTAGACGAGGCCGAGGCTGTCGGGGAACCGGATCTCGGCCAAAAGCTCGAGGCCGCCGGGGCCACCGCGGTAGAGCGAGGTGGTGGCCCACTCTCCGACGCCGTCGACCGTGAGGACGGCCGCCTCCTCGAACGGCGAGGTGTAGAATGCGCTCGCCGCGTGCGACTGGTGGTGGTCGGAAAACAGGACGCGGTCGGGCGCGACGCCCAGCTCCCCCACGAGCGCCGATTTCACCCAGAGCTTGTCCGTGAGCCAGTTGAACGCCGACCGGCGGAACGCGGCGCCGCTCCGCGGGAACTCGGCCACCTGGGTGACGAGCAGGCGCTCGAACGCGCGGAGCGGCTTCTCGTACCAGGTGACGTGTGTCACGTCCCCGATGGTGATCCCGGCATCCGCGAGGCACCAGCGCGCCGCGCGCACCGGCAACGAGGCGTCGTGCTTCACCCGCGAGAAGCGCTCCTCGCTCGCGGCGGCCACGACGCGCCCCTCGTGGAGGAGCACGGCGGCGGCGTCGTGGTAGAGCCCGGAGAGCCCGAGGACCCAGCTCACGCCATCTCCCGGGCGCGCTCGGCCGCCGGCGATCGGGGTCCCGGTGTCACGAATCCGACGACGGGCCGCTCGCGACGCGCGGCGAGCGAGAACGGGCCGAGCAGCACGACGTAGAGGAGCCCGAGCCAGAGGCCGCCCATGGCGTTCCCGAGGTCGCGGGCGCCGCGCAGCCACGCCTGCCGGAGCCGGCGCCACCGCACGGAGCGCACGGCGCGGCGCACCGCCCCGGCGTCGGGGTGGTGGTCGAGCTCGGCGCGGCTGTAGGCGATGTGGAAGCGCTCGTCCTTCGCGATGGTGGCGAACATGACGGCCGAGTCCGCGTCGTGACGGAGGAGGTCGGCGTACACGTCGAATTGCTCGGCCCCGCGCTGCTCGGAGAGCCACACGAACGCGAGGAATTCGACCTCCCCGAGCTCGGTGAAGAGCGAGTCGGCGCCGCGGATGCCCCGGGCCGCGACGTACCCGGTGTCGTCGAGCACGGCCTGGGCGCGCGAGCGGGCGGCGCCCCCTCGACGTCGCGTCGTGCCGAGCGCCACCGCCCGCTCCCGGAACAGCCGGGCGTGCCGAAGCTCGTCCAGCGCGTGCCGGAAGTAGCGGGCGCGCAGGTCCGCGCGCGGGGTCTCCTCCGCGGCCGCGAGCATGTCCTCGCCGCTCCCCGCCTCCGTGTGGGAGAACTCCGCCATCTTCGTGGCGGCGCGGCCCGGCACGAGCCGCCACACGAGCCAGGAGAGGGCCCACAGGGGCAGGTCCGCGACGCGTACGCTCATCGGCCCGTCAGGCGAGGATCATCCGCGTATACGCGCCGACGAAGAACGTCATGATGATGACGCCCATGAACGTGTGCAGCGTGTTGAGGTAGCGGAAGCGCAGGTCGGACTCGCCGAAGTCCCAGCCGGTGTTGAACGCGCCGAGCGACTGGAGCGAGATGTAGAACATCGCGATCCACGGGATGTCGCGGATCGGCACGTTGTCGCCGTTGAAGGACATCACCGTGTCGGCGCAGAAGAGCTTGTAGATCACCATGAACGCGAGGCACACGATCAGCGCGGTGACAGCGAGGTTCCCGAGGCGCACGCCCCAGCCGAACGCGAGCTCGAAGAGCAGGAACCGCACCGGCCACGCCGCCACGTCGAGCAGGCCGCCATAGCGGGCGTTGAAGCTGGTCTCGTGGTGCTTGATCCACCAGTAGGCCCAGTCCTCGTCCCCCGTCATGGCGCGGTCGCCGAAGCTCTGCTTGAGCGACACGAACTCGTCGATCGCACGCCCGTGGCACGCCTCGCGCACCACGGCGTCCTCCGGGGGCTCCCCGCGGTAGTCGCGCAACAGACGCAAGTCGGCGGGCACCGGGCCGGTCCCGGAGGCGCAGCCCTCGTAGTAGAGGCGGTGCCCCGAGCCGTCCCCCTCCACCTGGTCGCGATCGACCTGGAACGTGCCGATCTCGGCCCCGTAGAAGGACAGGGTGGCGGGGCCGGTGAACCGGGCGTCGGTCAGGGTCACGCGGCCGGGCACGTTGGCGTCGTCCAGCACGAGCGTCTTGTGGAAGGTGGCCTCGTTGAGCGCCACCTCCTGCGCGTAGATCGTGGTGAAGTCGGCGGAGGAGTGCCACGTGGTGCGCTCGAAGTGGGTCTCGCCGCCGAACTGCGTGTTGTAGAACTCGGCGCTCGTGTCCTTGCCGGGCAGCCCGAAGGCCACGCGCTCGAAGATCACGAACCCGCCGAACACCGAGTTGGCGAACGAGAGGTTGCCCTGCACCCGGGCGATGAGATCGTCGACGTGCTCGACGCCGTAGGACGACGTGGTGGCGAGGGGCTCCTCGGCGTCCTCGTCCCCCTGGTAGTCGCGGTAGAGCGAGAGCAGCGGCGACGGATCGCCCAGGTAGCGGGCGCGCGTCACGTCATCGAGGGAGAACCGGACCTTGCCGTCGAACCGCGCGTCGACGAACCGGGCGTCGCTCAAGAGGTCGGCGCCGATGAGGTCCATCCCGCCGAAGGCGACCTCCTTCATGTCGAGCGTGTCGGCGAACACGGCGCGGGAGAGGTTGAGCCGGCCGCCCACGCGCGTGGCGGAGAAGCTGACGGGCCCGTCGAAGCGGCCGTCCTCGAACGTCGCGGCGCGGCGCCACTCGCAGCCGTCGAAGTGGACCGGCCCCTCGAAGCGCACGGAGTTGAAGTACACCTCGCGCTCGGCGAACAACCCCGTGAACGTGGTCGCCTTGCGGAACCGCGCGGCGCCGAAGTACGCCATCTTCTCGATGCGGGCGCGCTTGAAGTTGGCGCCCTCGCCGAACACGGTGAACCGGAAGTCGGCCGGGGCGCCGAACCGGGCGCCGCGAAAGTCGGCCCCGCCCTCGAACACGGTGAGCGGGAACGCGGCCTTGCGCCCGCTGATCGTGATGTCCTGGAAGTTGGCCTTGCCGAGGAACACGGTCTCGCGGGTGGTGAGGTCCTCGAAGCGGCTCCCGGGGAACGCCTTCGACTGGTTGACCTTGCCCTCCCAGGTCTTGCCCACGTCGAAGTCCCCGAGGACGAAGCCGCTGATCGCGATCTGGCCCACGTCGACGTCGGGCATCCGCACCCGGCCGATGATGCACTGGCTGAACTGCATCCGCCGGGGGATCGTGGCGGGATCGACCCCGGTGAGGTCGACCTCGTCGATGTAGCAGTAGCGGAGCTTCTTCGTGTCGTCGCCCGCGGCCACGGCACGGAGGCGGGGGAGCACGTCCTCGTTCGGGACCCGCTCCAGATACCGCTTGTCGCCTTTCTTGGTGACGTAGATGACCTGGTCGGTAGCGCCGCCGTCGACCGCCTCGGCCATCGCCTTCACCCGTGCCACCTGCTCGGCGACCAGCTCGTCGCGCTTCGGGTGGTGGGAGGCGATGCGGAGGACGAGGACGGCGTAGAGCACGTCCGTCTCCGCGGCGGCGCGGTAGCGGGCCTCGGCGCCGTCGAAGTCACCGAGGTGCTCGAGCACGAGCGCCTCGCGCAGATCGGCGGAGTAGCGCAGGTAGACGGCGAGCTCCTCGGCGTCGACCGCCTTCTCGTAGAGCCCCCGCGCGAGCGGCAGATCCCCCCGGTCGCGGTGGACGTCCGCCGCGCGGACGAGCGCGCGCGGATCCTCGACCTTCGCGGCGTCCTCGAGGGTCTGGATGCGCACGGGGCGATCCCCCGAATGTACCGGCTCGGGTGCAACCGACCCCTCGGTCGAGGCGCCGCCCACCGGCGGGCCGCCGACGGGAGGGCCGTTCGAGGGTGCGTCGGGGCCCGACGCACGCGCGAGCCCGAGGACGGTGACGACGGCGAGCGCCACCAGGAGGAGTCGGCGGTACAACAACATGGCTTAGCGGACGGCCGCGCTCCGGGACACGACCCAGCCCTGGTCGGCGCTCATGTCGGTGGAGGAGGCGCTCGACGCCCACCACATGAGGTTCTCGGCGCCGGTGCCGGCGCACTCGCTCGAGGAGAGCGTGCCGTTGTCGTCGGCGTCGTTCGCGCACTCCGGGGTGTCCCCGAGCGGGTCGGACTCGGCGCCGTCCTTCTCGGTGGTGTGGTTGAGGCCGAGGAAGTGCCCGCCTTCGTGCGCCATGATGCGCGCCACCTCGCTCGGGTCGTCCACGAACGACGCCGTGGTCACGACGACGCCCGACTTGCTCGTGCCACCCACGGCCGCCGTGCCCGGGGGGCCGCCGGCGAGGCCGAGGATGGTGGCGCCTGCCTCGTCCGTGATCTCCTGGACGAAGAAGAAGGTGATCGAGCGATCGCCCGCGGAGTCGACCGTGCGGAACAAGGCGCCGAGCTCCTCGTCCCCGTCGAGCACGGTGTAGGTGTCGACGGCGCCGTCGAAGTCCGAGTAGGTCACGGTGCCGACGGACAGCCCGCTGCCGCTCCAGAGCTGGCCGACCTCGTCGAGGACGGCGGCCATGGTGGACTCGCCCTCCGCGGCGTTGAGGCCGGGCGCGATGCCGTCCACCCCGACGAACACGAGCCGGATGTCGACCGTGGGGTTCGACTCGACCGGCTGGGTCCGGTACACGCTGCTGCACGAGACGCTGACGGCCTCCTCCGCGTCGAAGAAGAGCCGGAGGTCGTAGGCACCCGCCGTGAGCGGCAGGTCGGGCGAGACCGGGACGAGGATCGGCAGGATGTCGCTGTGCACGCCCACCCGCATCGGCGTGGCGGTGGGGTCCTCGTAGTCGAAGATCACGCTCGCGTCGGGCGCGGTGATCGACTCGGCGGTGCCGAGCGTGCCGTAGCCGTAGGGGCCGCAGTACACGAGCGCGGAGACCGCGCCCTCGGCCGGCTCGAACGGCACGTTGGTGCCGCCGTCGGCGTCGGTCGTGAACGTGCCGAGGTCCTCGCGCTCGAGGCCGTCCTCGGGGTCGAGCCCGTCCTTCTCGCCGCAGGCGCCGAGGCCGACGAACAGGAGGGCGAGAGCGAGGCGGGTCGAGACGCGACGATCGGACATGGGGCCCCTCACTTTCCGCCCAGGGCGGTGGTCACCGTGGTGCGCACCATCGTGTCCGACTCCGCGGCGAGGCGCGCGCGGAGCGCGTCCTGGGCCCCGGGCGTGCCGACCTGGCCGAGCGCGCGGGCGGCCGCAGCGCGGAGCTGGACGTCGGGCGCCGCGAGCGCGCGGGAGAGCTCTGGGACCGCGTTGTCCCCCCAGCCGGCGCCGAGCGCGTAGACGGCCTTGCGGCGGAGCATCGCGTCCGCCCCGTCGGTCGTGGCGAGCCCCGCGAGGTAGGCGCGGTGCGCCTCCGTGGGGAAGAAGCCGAGCGCGTAGACCGCGCCCGCGCGGCGGGTGTGGGAGAGCCCGGCGTCCTGCGCGACGGCGTAGAGCTCGACCCCGGCGCTCGCGCCCAGCGCGCGCCACTCGGCGGCGCCCGCGGGCGTCTCGTAGGCGGAGAGCAGGTCGAGGACCTGCGCGCGCATCGTGTCGTCTGCGAAGGCAGAGGGGGTCGCCGCGGCGACGAGCAACATCACGACCAGGGTACGCATCGAGGCTCCAACGTGGAACGCGGCGTATCGATGCTCCGCCGCGGCGGCAAACCGGCGAGGGCGGTTCGCGTCACCCCTCGCTCACCCCGACGAACGAATGGGCGTGAACGTGATCGGCAACACCACCCGCCCATCGTCCCCGTCGACCGCGAGCTCCAGCTCCATCAACGTGTCGATCCCGCTCGCCCCGTACCCGCACAGCCCCACGACGAAGGTGTAGGCGGCGTCGGGCGGGAGCTCCCCCAGATCTACGGGGAAGTCCGGCGCGTCGAACCCCGCGAGGCAGAGCCGGTCGGTGTCGAACTCCGGGAGGGAGAGGGCGGTGGTCTGCTTGCCGGCGTTCACGAGGCTCACCGACTCCGACGCGTAGCCGCCCTCGGGGAGCTCGCCGGAGAAGTCGACCTCGCCGAACGCGAGCCGATCGGGCTCGAAGACGAGGCCGGGCGCGGGCCCGCAGCCGGAGGTGGTGCCGACGAGCAGGGCGAGAGCGATCGCGAGACGCATCGGGGCTCCGGGGATTCAGGTGTAGCGCGCGAGCTCGACGGGGTCGTGCGCGCAGTACACGCGCGCCTCGCCGGTCCGCGCGAGCTCGTGGATCCGCGCCTGGTTGGACCGCCGCGCGGCGTCGTCCATCGCCATGGCGCGCTCGAACAGGCGGAGCGTGAGCGGCACCTCCCCACCCTCCACCGTGGCGCGGTGGAAGTAGGCATCCCCCGCGTGCAACTGCCAGCCGTCCGTCGTGTGCACCGCCACGCCCGCGTGCCCCCGCGTGTGGCCGAAGAGCGGCACGAGCAGGATCTCCGGCGGCAGGCCCCGCAGCGTGTCGACCGCGTCGAAGCCGAACCAGCGGGTGCCGCGGGTCCGGTACATCTCGAAGTCGGGCCAGTGCGCCCACTGGATCGGCCGGTAGCGCCGCTGCTCGAGGAAGGTCGACGAGAGCATCGCCGCCTCGTGCTCCTGCAGCGTCACGTGCACCTTCGCGTGCGGAAAGTCGGCGAGGCCGCCCGCGTGGTCCAGATCGAGGTGCGTCAGCACGACATGGCGCACGTCCGCCGCGGTGAACCCGAGCCGCTCGACCTGCCGGAGCGCCGTCTGCGCCTCGTCGAGGCGCGGGCGCACCATCCACGTGAAGCCGCGGCCGAGGCGCTCGAGCGGGGCGCGCACGTCCGCGGTGCCGAGCCCCGTGTCGACGAGGACGAGCCCCGCCTCCGTCTCGACCAGGAGCACGTGACAGACGAGCCCGGGGTGCTCCGGCCCGACCACGAGGCCCGGCGCGAGCGTGCACATCGTCGCGCAGTCGAGGTGGTGGACACGCAACATGCCAGGGCTCCGGGCGCTCCACCCTATGAAGCGGCGGTCGCGTCGTCAAAGGCGCCGGATCGTGCGGGTTCTCGGGGCGCCCCTCCGCCCGCGACGGGCGGAGTCGGTGCCCTCCAGGCGCGCGGCGGAGCCGCTTGGTCCGCCCGCACGGGGCGGCTCCCGGGTCCTGCGAAGCTCGGGGCACCGTGCGGGCGGGACCGCCCGCGAGGCGCGGGCGCCTTCCGGGCCCCTGGCGCGGGGTGGGCGGGTGCGGCGACGCGGATTGGCAGGCCGTGTAGCATTCGCCGATGCTTGCAGGCCCCATGCCCGAGTCCCCCGCGCCCCCGCCCCCGACCGGGTGGCTCGCCACCATCGAGCGCGTCGGCAACGCGCTGCCGGACCCGGTCTTCCTCTTCGTGTACCTCGTCGGCGCGCTGGTGGTCGTGAGCGTCGGCGCGGCCTGGGTCGGCCTGTCGGTCGCGCACCCCTCCACCGGCGCGATCATCGCGGCCACGAGCCTGCTCTCCGCGGACAACCTCCAGAAGCTGGTCGTCGACATGCCGACCACCTTCTCCCACTTCCACCCCCTCGGCTACGTGCTCACGGTCATGCTCGGCGCCGGCGTGGCCGAGCGGACGGGCCTCTTCTCCGCCGCCATGCGCCTCGCCGTCCAGGGCGCGCCGCGGGGGCTGCTCACGCCTGCCGTCGCGTTCGCCGCGATGATGGGCAATCTCGCCGCGGACGCCGCGTACGTGGTGCTGATCCCCCTCGCCGCGGCCCTGTACGCGGCCGCAGGCCGCCACCCGATCGCGGGGATCGCGGCTGCCTTCGCGGGGGTGTCCGGCGGGTTCTCGGCGAACCTGCTCCCCGGCCAACTCGACGCGCTCCTGTTCGGAATCACCCAGGCCGCCGCCGCGACCGTCGATCCCACCTGGGAGGCCAACATCGCCGGCAACTGGTACTTCATCGCCGCGATGCTCGTCGTGTTCCTCCCGGTCGTCTGGGTGGTCACCGATCGGGTCGTCGAGCCGCGGCTCGGGCCGTGGACCGGCGCGGATTCAGGGCAACCCACGTCGGTCGGGCCGCTGGCCCTCGACGAGCGGCGCGGCCTGCTCGCCGCTCTCGTCGCGGCGCTCGCCGTGGTGGCGTTGTGGGGGTACCTCCTGTTCGGCCCCGGCACCCCGCTCCTCGACGAGGCCGCCACCCCCGAGGCGCAGCTCACCCCCTTCTACAAGTCGCTGGTCGCGGCCTTCCTCCTCCTGTTCCTCGCGACGGGCTGGGCCTACGGGGCGGTGGCCGGCACGGCGAGCGGGCACCGCTCGATCGTGCGGATGATGGCCGCGTCGATGTCCGACCTCGGCTACTACCTGGTGCTCGCCTTCGCGGCCGCGCACTTCGTCGCGATGTTCCAGTGGTCCAACCTGGGCCTGATCATCGCGGTCGAGGGCGCCGAGGGCCTGCGCGCCACCGGCCTTCCCACCCCGCTCCTGCTCGGCGGCATCGTGCTCTTCACCGCCGCCACGAATCTTTTCGTCGGGTCGGCCTCGGCCAAGTGGGCGCTGCTCGCGCCGGTGCTCGTGCCGATGCTGATGCTGCTCGAGGTCTCCCCCGAGGCGACCACCGCGGTCTACCGCGTGGGCGACTCCGTCACCAACATCGTCACGCCGCTGATGGTCTACTTCCCGCTGGTCCTGACCTACTGCCAGAAGTGGCGGCCCGACTTCGGCCTCGGGAGCCTGATGGCGGCGATGATCCCCTACTCGATCTGGCTCCTGGCAACCGGCTTGTTGCTGGCCGTGGGTTGGGTGGCTCTCGAGCTGCCGCTCGGGCCGGGGGCGTCGGTGCATTGGGTGGCGCCGGCGGGGTGATCCCATGTGGGTTGGGGCGCCCCTCCGCCCGCGGCGGGCGGAGTCGGTGCCCTCCCGGCTCGCCCGATGGGCTCGGTCCGCCCGCACGGAGCCGCTCGCCGCGGCCCCATGCGGACGGGACCGCCCGCGCGGACGCGGGCGCCGTCCGGTCGCCTGACGCAGAGGTGGCGTCTGGACAGCCTCGTTGCGGGGAGGCGTTCGGCGTGGTCTCCTTCGGGGCTGACGTTGGCCATGCGCGTGGCAAAGCCCCCTCCAATGTCCGGAATCCGCGGCAGAGCCCCCTCCGACGTCCGAGATCGCGCCGCGCGGGTTCGGGATTGGCGCTCGCGCGGTGGTCGACCGCGCGAAAACCGTGCTTCCGCCGTGGCGCTCGGCAGGCGCGGCCCTCCTCCTGCCGCCCGTCCGGACACTGGAGGCGGCTCTACCAGAAAAAGTGGACGTCAGAGGCGGCTCTACCGCGCCACGCACGGTTTTCGCCGGGCTTCGTCCGCGCCGAGGCCCACGATCACCCCGCGCGAGGGCACCAGAAGGCGGCGCGGGCGCTCGGACGCCGACGACACCCCACCGACGACGGCTTGCGCCGGTCGGCCGGCACGAAGCCGGCCGACGGAGGCCCTCGGGCCGACCCTGCCGGGGACCGACCCCGCGCCGCGCGGGGGCGCGCCCAGCCGCCCGGACGTCGTCAGCCGCCGACGCTCGCCTCGCAGCACGCGCGGTAGTACACCTCCGGCCGCGTCCGGAAACAATCCTCGAGACTGGCGCGGCGCTCGGTACGGCGGTGCTGCCAGAGCTCGAGCAGGAGGCGACGGGACACCGCGGCGAGCGTCGGTACGCGGGGGAGCTCGACGCACGTGGACCACGCCCATCCGGACGCGATCTGGTAGGGGCGGCCCACGTAGATGCCCGCGGGGGCGGGCCCCTCGGGGCGCGGGCGACGATCGGCGTAGGAGAGGAGCGGCACGCCGTCGCGGAAGAGGCCCGGGGGCGAGGCGTCGACCACGCGCGCGGCGCGGACGAGGGCGCGATCGTCCTCCTCCTCGGCCCACCAGTCGAGCGGGCGCCGGCCGTCGAAGGTCATGGGCACGAACGCGAGCACGCCGACGACGGGGACGGTGGGCGGGCGATCGTCCCCCGTCACGCGCTCGGTGACGACGGCGTAGTCGGGCACGAGATCCTCGACGATGTCGGAGAGCACCTCGTCGGGCACCCGCACCTCGGCGACCCGCAGCGGACGCACGTCGTGGTGGGGCGCGTGGTCGATCTTCAGCAGGGCGGCGAGGCGCAGGAGCTCGGGGTCCTTCCACACGGTCTCTCCTTGGAGGACCGCGAGTACGCGCGCGTGGAACGCGAGCTCGGCGGCGCGCCACGCGGGCTCGTCGAGATCGGTGCCGCCGAAGCGCTGGTAGTTCACGAAGTCGCCGGGTTCGAACAGCGCTTCGTCGCCACTGGTGGGATCGCCGGGAGCGAGGATCTCGGGGAGGACCTCGCGTTCGGGGGGGTGTCGCATCATCGATGGTCCTGCTCGCCCGGCGCGTCGGGTGCGTCCGGGTCTTCGGAGTAGAGGGCGGCGGCGGCGCGGTGGGCATCCCGCACCTGGGCGACGAGGGAGGCCGGGGCCTCCACCCGTACCTGGGCGCCGAAGCCGACGAGCCACTCGCGCAGCTCGGGGCCGATGTTGACGCGCATGCGGAGGCGCACGCCGCCGTCCGACAAGGTGTCGAGCCGCTGGGTCGGGTGCCACTGGCGCTCCCGCACGAACAAGCCCACGTCGGGAGTGAAGCGCGCCACGATCTCCTCGGGGGGGCCGCTGGTGATGCCGAAGCTGTCGGCGACGACCGCGTGCGGGTCGTAGCCCGTCGGGTAGTCGAAGCGCTCGCGCCGCAGCCGCGCGAACCGCGCGAACCGCTCGACGGCGAAGCTCTTGACCTTGTCCTCGGCCACGTCACGCGCGAAAAGGTACAGCCCCTGCCGATAGGTGGCGAGCGTCAACGGCTCGAGGCGGTAGACCTTGCCGAATCCACCTCGAGCGGGACGATATTCAGCGTCGGCCGGGTTCGAGTAGAGGAGCGCGCTGACGATCTCGTCGAGCTTGTCGGGATCGGCGCGGTAATCCTTCGCGTGCTCCGGAACGGCCATGAACTTCCGGTCCAGATCGCGGGTCAGATCGATGGTCGAGCGCGCGATCGCGGGCTGGAGCCGTTCGATCGCGCCTTCGAGATCGGCCGCGAAGGACGTGCCGTCCAGGAAGGTGAACAGGGTGCGCCCGAAGTGCAGCGAGAGCACCTCGGAGAGCGTGAGCTGCACGCCCGAACGCGCGTACGAAGGTTCGAGCGAGAGCACGCGTTCGGAGCCCGTGCCCTCGTCCCGAAGCGGCAGGCCGAGGTCCTTCAGGTCGGAGAGGTACCGACGCAGCGTGCGCGCGTCGAGGTCGAAGCGCGTCATGAGCTCCTGCGCGGCCACGCCGCCGCGACGCTGCACGATCTCGAAGATGCGCACGAACTTCTGGGATTTGTTGAGGGTGTCGTCCGTCATCGTGGGACCTTCTCGGGAGGGGCGGACAAATTCTGGCACAGGTACGAGACAAGATGTGGGTGTCCGGTAGACACCGAACGGGTGTTCAGCTAACCTCATGTTCAGGTCGATACACCTTCTCGCGGTACAGGAGTCCCCCATGAACGCCACGCTCTTCTTCGACTCGGTGCTCACCGTGCTGCTTTCGCTCGCCCTCGTCGGCGTGGGCGGGCTCACGCTCTGGCTGCTCCCCTGGTCGGACGCGGAGCGCGCGGGCACGGTGCGCGGCTTCGGTGTGGCGGCCCGCCACGTGGGGGAGGTCGCCGGCCGCCCCCGTAGCTCCTTTCGCGTGGCTCCGACCCGCTGAACGTGCGTCGCACCGGCACCCGCCGCATCGTCCGAACGGCGGCGGGTGGGTCGACGATGCGCCCGTCAGGCCCGTGGAGCCGCGTTCATTCCGTCGTCTCGGGAGGCATGCTCGAGGCCCCCTTGGTCTTGCGCGCCTGGTCGAGCTGCTCGGCCAACGCCGCCATCTCCGCCAACGGGAGCGGCACGTCGATCACGCCCTTCAGCAGGGCGTCCTCGAGGTCCAGCGCAAGGTAGAGGGGGCGCGGGAGCACGCGGGTGGGCAGGCCGTCCCCCCCGGGGAGGATGCTGCTGGTGACGACGAGCGGCCACTCCGCCGCCAACTCGGCCACGGGTCCGGTCACCCAGGGCTCGCCCAAACGGGCATCGCCACCCCGCTCTCCAGTCGATCCATAGGCGTCCGAGCCGGACCGCCCGGCGGCCATCGCGTTGAGCGTGCCCGCGTCGGTGGACAGGTCGAGCCGGTTGGCGCTCGCCGAGGCGAGGATCTCCAGCTCGCCGACCCCGAACGTCAGCGTGGTGGCGTCGATCCGGCGCACCTCCAGGTCGGCGAGCTTCGCGAGGCGGCGGGCGCGCCGGGCCACCTTCCGCGCGGGCATGTGCCCGGAGAACGGGATCACCGCCGCGATCCGCGGCACGGGCTCCAGCGCGAGCAGGGCCACCGTGGTTCCGCCGGTCACCGGGAACAGGTTCTGCAGGCGCCGCGCGTACCGCAGCTCCTGCCCCGTGAGGAACGCGGAGAAGTCCACGCTGTCGAGCCCGAAGCCGACCACCACCACGGCCTGGGGCCGCTCGGGCGTCGTCACCACCGGAGGCACGGCGCCTTCGAACAGGATCGCCGTGGACGACTGGAGGCCCGGCATCGACACCGCGAACGTGGCCGGCTTCCCCTCGGTGAACGACAGGTGCGCCACGATGTCCACCTCGCCCAGGCCGTCGTCCTCGACGTGCGCGGCCACGACGCAGCCGGGGGTCTCGGGGATCGACGTGAGCAGCCCCGGGGCGAGCGCGCGCGGCGCCCTCTCGGGGGTGGAGGCGGCGGGGGTGGGCCCGTGCACCACCCGTGCCCACCCGTCCTGAACGGCCACCGTCATCTCCTCGCCGTCCGCCTCGCGGATCCCCCAGCCCGTCGGTCCTTCGAACACGACCCCACCCGCGGCGGGATCGAGCGCCACGAAGCGGGCGGCCAGCGCCTGGGCGGTGAGCGTCGTGTCGAAGCCGAGCTGGAGCGTCTCCGAGGCTTGCCACCACCCGATGGCGAGCCGCGCGTCCGGAGCGCCGCGCTCCTGCAGGATGGCGCGCATCCCGTCGAGAAACGGCAGGAGCGCGTCCCCGGGCGTCGCCACGACGAGCTCGCCGGCACCTCCACGCTCGCCGCTGCCGCCGCTGCCGCCGCCACCGAAGATCATCGCGGCCTGCTGAACGCGGATCAGCGCCTCGCTCGCGGAGGTGCAGACCACCGCCAGCTCGGGCGCGTCGGCCAGCTCGCGGTCCAGGTCGGCGTGCAGGCCCGCGTGGGCGAGGCCGGCGAGCACGTGCCCCGCGGTGAGGAGGATCATCGGGGCTCCGGACGTAGGCGGTTGCCTATCCGGGCGCGCCGGAGCGCGGGCGGCGGTCGTGGAGGGGGCGCGTGCGCGCCGGCGGCGGCGTCAGCGGGGCGTGGTTCCCGGCTCGGGCGCCCCTCCGCCCGCTGCGGGCACCGGCCCGGGCGGTGACCTCCCCACACGCCCCCGGACTGTCCCCGGCACGCGGAGGGGCCGATTGACGGCTCGGAACTATACGTATAGGCATGCCTCATGGAGCACGTATGCGCGCTGCCAAGCTCACGTTGAGTGTCGACCCCAAGGTCATCGAAGCCGCCAAGGAGTACGCGTTGGTGACGGGAACGTCCGTTTCACAGCTCGTGGAGGACTTCCTTGCGGCCGTCGCGTCGCGACCAATGCCGACCTCCGACACCCCGGCGCTGATCCGCCTGCGTGGCTCGCTTCGAGGTGTAGAGGTCCAGGACTACCAGGATCACCTGGCGGAGAAGTACGCATGCGCCGAGCCCTCGTCGACCTGAACGTTGTCCTGGACGTGCTTTTGGACCGGGAGCCGCACGTGGGCGCCTCGGCGGCGCTCTGGGCGCACATCGAGCGCGGGGAGTCCGAAGGTCTCCTGGCCGCCCACACGGTTCCGACGCTCTACTACCTCGCGTCCAAGGCCCGCGGCCGCCCGTTCGCCGAGCGCTGCGTGGCGGACATACTGGGCGTCTTCGGCGTTGCGCCCGTGGGGCGAGAGGTCCTACATGAAGCCCTCGCCCTCGGGTGGGATGACTTCGAAGATGCCGTTTGTGCCGCAGCGGGAGTCGCGGCCGGGTGTCAGATGATTGCGACCCGGGATCCGAAGGGCTTCCGTCAGGCCCCCCTCCCCGCCCTGACACCCTCGGCCGCGCTCGCGGCGTTGGCCACACCGGTGCGGTAGTCCTGGCCGCGCGAGGGCGCCAGAAGGCGGCGCGGGCGCCCCACCCCCGACGACGTCCTCACCGCCTACCGCCCGCGCCGGTCGGTCGGCCCCAGCCGGCCGACGGAGGCCCCTCGGGCCGACCCTGCCGGAGCCCGGCCCCGCGTCCGCGCGGGGACGCGCCCACCCGACCCCCGCGGCCCTCCGCCACCGTCGGCCCCGCGTTAAGCGCCGCCGTCGAGGAGCCCCCATGAGTCGGTACACCCCCCACGAGATCGAGCCCCGCTGGCAGGCCCGGTGGCGCGCGGAGCACACCTTCCGTACCGACGAGGATCCGGCCAAGCCCAAGTTCTACGGGCTGGTGATGTTCCCCTACCCCTCCGGGGACGGCCTCCACGTCGGCCACGCCGAGAGCTACAGCGCGGTCGACATCGTGGTCCGCTACCGGAAGGCGCTGGGCTACCGGGTGCTCCACCCGATGGGATGGGATGCCTTCGGGCTCCCCGCCGAGCGCAAGGCCGTTCGCGACGGTGGTCAGCCCGCCGAGATCACCGCGAAGAACATCGCGAACTTCCGCGGGCAGATCGACCGCCTCGGCTTCTCGTACGACTGGGACCGCGAGGTCAACACCTCCGCGCCCGACTACTACAAGCACACCCAGGCGATCTTCCTCAAGCTCCACGAGATGGGCCTCGCCTACCTCGCGGAGGTGCCGGTCAACTGGTGCCCGGCCCTCGGCACGGTGCTCGCCAACGAGGAAGTGCAGGACGGCAAGTACGTCGACACCGGGGATCCGGTCGAGCGCCGGATGATGAAGCAGTGGATGCTGCGCATCACCGCGTACGCCGAGCGGCTCCTCACCGACCTCGACGGGCTGGACTGGCCCCCCGGCATCCTCGAGATGCAGCGCAACTGGATCGGCCGCTCCGAGGGCGCCGAGGTGCGCTTCGGCACCGACGCGGGCGACCTGCTCGTGTTCACCACCCGCCCCGACACGCTGTTCGGCGCCACATTCTGCGTGCTCGCGCCCGAGCACCCGCTGGTCGAGCGGCTCTCCACGAACCCCGAGGTGGCGCCCTACGTGGCCGCTGCGAAGAACCGCTCCGACCTGGACCGCGCGGTCGCGGCCGAGAAGGAGAAGACGGGCGTGTTCACCGGCGCGTATGCCACCAACCCGGTGACCGGCGCCAAGGTGCCCGTCTGGGTGGCCGATTACGTGCTCTCCACCTATGGCACCGGTGCCATCATGGCGGTGCCCGGTCACGACGAGCGGGACCACGCCTTCGCGCTCAAGTACGACCTCCCCATCGTCCGCGTCGTCGCGGGTGCCGCGGGTGCCGAGGCCGAATTGCCCTACGCAGGCGAGGGCGTGGCGGTAAACTCCGGGCTCATCGACGGCCTCCCCACGACCGAAGCCAAGGCGAAGATCCTGGACTGGATCGAGGAGCGGGGCATCGGCACGCGGCGCGTTCGTTACAAGCTGCGCGATTGGTTGTTCTCCCGGCAGCGCTACTGGGGCGAGCCGTTTCCCATCGTGCACCTCGAAGACGGCACGATCTGCCCGGTCACCGACCTGCCGGTGCTGCTCCCGGCGTTGGAGGACTTCCGCCCCACCCCCGACGGCAAGCCGCCGCTCGGCCGCGCCACCGACTGGGTGAAGACCACGTACAAGGGCCAGCCGGCCACGCGCGAGCTCAACACCATGCCGCAGTGGGCGGGCTCGTGCTGGTACTGGCTCCGCTACATGGACGCGGGTAACCCCGACCAGCCCTTCTCCCCCGAGAAGGAGAAGCTCTGGGGCCCCGTGGATCTCTACATGGGCGGCGTCGAGCACGCCGTGCTGCACCTGCTCTACGCGCGGTTCTGGCACAAGGTGCTCTACGACTGCGGGTGGGTGCACACCAAGGAGCCGTTCCAGAAGTTGTTCAACCAGGGAATGCTCCTGTCGGCCTCCTTCCAGGATGCGGCTGGCAAGTATTACCACCCCGAGCAGGTCGAGGAGCGTGGCGGCACCTGGTACGTCAAGGGCACGGACATCGTCACGAAGACGCAGATCGAGAAGATGTCCAAGTCCCGCTACAACGTCGTCAACCCCGACGACGTCGTGGAGGCCTGGGGAGCGGATGCCCTGCGCCTCTACGAGATGTTCATGGGTCCGCTGGAGCAGGTCAAGCCGTGGCAGACCAGCGGTGTGCAGGGCGTGTACCGCTTCCTCGAGCGCGTATGGCGCCTCTACGTGGACGAGGAGTCCGACACCCTCCGCGTGGGTGACACGATCACCACCGACACCCGCCGCGCCCTCCACATCGCCATCAAGGAGGCCACCGAGGGCATCGAGGCAATTCGTCTCAACACCCCGATCGCCAAGATGATGGAGCTCGTCAACACCGCCAAGGGCCAGGCGCTCCCGCGCGCCGAGGCCGAGGCGTTCCTGCTGATCCTCCACCCCTTCGCGCCGCACATCGCCGAGGAGCTCTGGGCCCGCCTCGGGCACACCACCTCGATCTACGGCCACGCGTGGCCCAAGTGGGATGCCGCGGCGCTCGTCGTCGACAGCGTCCCCATCGCGGTCCAGGTGCTCGGCAAGCTGCGCGGCACGTTCCAGGCCGCGCCGGACGCGACCAACGCCGAGCTGCTCGAAGCGGCCCGCGCGGTCGAGAACGTCGCGAAGCACCTCGACGGCAAGACCGTGGTGAAGGAGATCGTGGTGCCCGGGAAGCTCGTCAACTTCGTCGTGAAGTAGCCGGGGCGGCGCCTCCCGACGGGGCCGTGGTGTAGCCTCCCGCGCGGAGGATCGGCATGGGGGCGCCCACTCGACGGAAATCGCGCGAGGCGACGCTCGGCGCCGCGCTCGAGCACCTGCTCCCGCGGCTCGCGCGCACGCGCCGGTGTCCGACGTGGCCGCCGGACCTCTTCGCGCTCGCCGCGCGCATCCTCGAGCGGACGGGCGCCCACGTCCACATCGTCAACCACTGGCCCCTGGAGGTCGGCGGCGGCGACGGCGACTGGCGCGCCGAGATCGCCGGCACCGCGGACGACTGGCTCCATCGCCTCGGCCCGCCCTCAGCGAACTGGACCCGGTTCCTCTTCGGGCGGGTCCGGCTGCGCGTCAGGCCACCCCCGCCCGTCGAGAGCTGGTGGGCGGAGCTCTGCGAGGCCTGGGACACCCCCCTCGCGGCGCTGCGCGCCAACGACCGCCCCCACCTGCTCCAGGCGCTCATGGGCCTCCTCGCGGTGTCGGACGAGGTGTGCGCCGGGGTCGGCTTCGGCGCGACCGACGCCCCGTTCCTCGACCTCGCCATGCTCGTGCTGCAGCCACGCCAGGGCGGCCTCACGGTGTGCCTGGAGGTGCACCCCGGCAAGGCCCGCGTGCTCCCGAAGCAGCACACGCCCCAGCGCGGCATGACGCTCCGCTCGTTGTCGGTCCACCTCGCGCTGGCCGACGACGACGACCTCGCCGCCGTCTGGCACCGGTTCGCCGGCGCGGTGACCCGCTCGGAGATGAACCTGCTGCTCCTCCCTTGGCCCCTGCGGGTCGAGACGCACCAGTTCGTCGCCCACGAGCAGCCCGACGACCACCGGTGCGCGCTCCCGGAGCCCTACGGCTTCTTCCGGTTCTGCCCTGAGGTCGACCCGGAGGCGACCGCCCAGGCCGTCGAGTCGGCGCTCGATCGCGCATCGAGGACCGTCGGACGCATCGACGCCATCGTGCTCCCCGAGCTGGCGCTCACCACCGCGGCCTTCGACGCCGTGCGGGCGCGGGTCACCGCCCGCAACCCCGGGATCCTGCTGATCTCCGGGGTCTGGGGCCGCGCCGGGAGCGACCGCCGCCCCTCGAACCACCTCTCTGTGTCCGTGCCGACCGCCGGCACCGGTGAGGTCGTGTTCCGTCAGCAGGTGACCCAGCGCAAGCACCACCGCTGGTGCCTCGATCGGAGCCAGATCACGCAGTACGGCCTCGCGTTCGACCCCGACCGGCTCTGGTGGGAGCACTCCGAGGCGGCCGCGCGGGAGCTCAACTTCATCACGGTCGACGACTGGCTCACCTTCTGCCCGCTCATCTGCGAGGATCTCGCGCGCCAGGACCCCGCGGCCGGCGTCATCCGCGCGGTCGGCCCGAACCTCGTCGTGGCGCTCCTCATGGATGGCCCCCAGCTCCCCAGCCGCTGGCCGGGCCGTTACGCCGCCGTCCTCGCCGATGACCCGGGCTCGTCGGTGCTCACGCTCACGAGCCTCGGCATGTCTGATCGGAGCGAGCCGAAGCCGGGCTTCGTCCCCAAGAACCGCGTCGTCGGGCTGTGGTGCGACGCCCTCCACCGCGAGCAACTCCTCGAGCTGCCCGAGGGCTCGGACGCGCTCGTGCTGACCATCGCCCCGGAGTTGCGCGAGGAGTGGACCGCGGACGGCCGGCGCGACGGGGGGATCGCGAGCTTCCCCGTCTTCCGGAGCGTGACGCCAATCCCCGGGTGACTACCTTCGGGCACCGGATTTGACGGCTACCCTCTCTCCGAATAGCGATTGGAGACGATGCATCCCACCAACCTCTCGCCGAACGAGCTCTCTGCCCTGACCGCGCTCGGGCGGATGCCCCGGGTGCCGAAGGCGCAGGCCGCGCGGGTGCTCGAGCTCTTCACGGGCCACGCCCGGGCGGTCGCCGCGGTGCTCATCGACGATCCGTCGGCCGCGTCCGCCTCGGCCGAGGCGCGGGCGCTCGCCGAAGGCATCCGGGACTGGGCCGTGAAAAGCCGCGAACGCGCGCACGCCCCCCGCAGCCGGATGTCCGTGGCGGGCTGACGGCGCGGGGCCTCGCGGGCTAAGAAGGGGCCGATGGCTACCGAGGAACAGCTCAACCACCCCCTCCACGGCGTCTCGCTCGAGCGCATCGTCACCGAGCTGCTCGAGCGCCACGGGTGGGAGGGCATGTACATGCGCATCCCGGTGCGGTGCTTCCAGATGAACCCGACCGTGAAGGCGAGCGTCACCTTCCTGCGCAAGACCCCGTGGGCACTCCAGCAGATCCAGGACTGGTACGTCCTGGAGAAGCGGCCGCCGCCCCGCCGGAAGTTCGGGGATCCGTAGCCGGGTCGGGGCGCTCGACTACTCGCGCGGCAGGGCGCGGGCGTAGTGGACGAAGTTGCCGATGGCCCCCTTCGTGGCGAACCCGCGGGCACGGAGCCCCTCCGCCATCGCATCCGGCAGGATGCCGAACACGTGCCCGATGTCCTCGCGCTCGATGTCGCCGAGGACGAGGTCCACCTGGGCGAAGGTCACGAGGCTGCCCCCGTGGTTGAAGGGGAACCGGTTCCGCGCCCCCGCCTCGTTCGAGATCCAGTGGGAGTTGGCCGACACGACGACCGTGGCCTCTCCGTCGGGCAGGCGGTCCCGGACGAACGCGGCCCGCGCGTGCACGAGGGCGGTGAAGGGGAGCCCGGGCTGGGCGGTGAGCAGGCGCCGCGCCTGTTCCCACGGGAGGGGGAGCTCGAGCGCACGGGTGCCCATGCAGGTGACCAGGAACAACGCCGCGGCGGCGACCGGACGGAGCGACACGCCGCGCGGGGAGAGGGCGCCCGGAGGGGCCGAGCGCATCAGGGCCCCGATGGTGATCAGCAACGTGAGCGCCCACGGCCCGAACGTCGTCACCAGCACCTGCTCGTGCGACCGGCCCACGTAGTAGGCGAAGGTCCCGACGGCGTAGACGGCGTTGAAGAGGAGCAGCGCCGCGGCGGTGCGCGAGAACAGGCGGCCGCGCGCGAGATCGAGGACCACCAGGCTGAACACGAGCAGGTGCGTGATCAGCACGATGACGTGCAGGCCGCGCGCCGGCATGGGCAGGCTGTAGAACCCGTGTACGGCGAAGATCTCCTGGAACGCCAACGCGACGAACGGGTCCGGCGGCGCCCCGGAGAGGTGCTGGACGACCCCTCCCCATGCGAGCGCGGCCGCGCCCGTCATGGCCGCGAAGACCGCGAGGCTCCTCACGACCGGGCCACCCCACCGCGCGACGGAGGTCCCGTGTACGTCGATGACGACGGCGGCGGCGAGCGCGGCGATCCACGCCGGCATCCCGAAGTCGAGGTTGTTGACCGCCACGAACGCGGCCACGACCGCCAGCGGCCACCGTCGGGCGCCGGCCCCGGCGGTTGCCCGTACCGCCACCATCCAGAACAGGATCTGCGGCCCCAGCATGCGCATCGGGCCCATCGCGTAGTAGCTGTAGACGTTGTACCAGGCGCGGTCGGGCTGCCCGTCCTCCATCACGAAGCACGCCATGCCCAGGTAGAGCACGAACACCAGCAGTGCGCGCCCGTTCTCGGGGAAGGCCCGCGCGAGGCCCGCGTAGACGCACGCGAGGCCGAGCCCGGACAGCGCGACCATCAGGCCCGTGAAGGAGAGGACGCCGAACCCGGTGGCCCGGAACAACGGGATGGCGAGCACCGACAGGATGTTCACGTACTGCGCGATGAACCCGCCCAGGGGGTACTCTCCCGCGAGCGGGGCCGTGAACTCCCCGGCCTGGTAGGGAAAGTGGAACTGGACCACCGGATCCGCGTGCGGGAGGCTCGTGTCGGTGTGCAAGGCCGGGAGCAACCGCCACACGATGAGCACGAGCGCGGCGGCGCGGCAGGCGAGGGCCGCGCGACCGCCGACGCCGCCGCCGGTCCACCACCCGGCCAGGGGCCGGAGGGCAGCCACCGCCACGAGGGAGGCCACGCCGGCCACCCCGACCGCCCACGGCCCGAAGAACGGTTGGTTCAGCCAGTGGAGCGCGAGGATCACGACCACCAGGGCCTGGACCCCGGGGCCCAACCGCTGCAGTGACCCGGGTGCGCGCCTCTCCAGCGCGCCGAGGCCCGCGAAGCAGGCGAGGATCGCCACGGGGAAGCCGAAGGTGACGAGCGTGAAGAACGCAAACTCTCCCGGCTCGGGCAGCGCCGACTCGGCCGCGCCCGGCAGGAACACCTTGTCCACGGCGCCCAGGTCGACCTCCGGCAGGAATCCCTGGCCGGCCTGCCAGGCAACCGACACGAACGCGGCCGCCAGCAGCGCGGCGAGCCAGAACCGGCCCTCCCGCGCGCCCGGCCCCGCTGGCGAGGAGGCGGCCTCCGTCACGGTTCGCTCGCCTTGTCGGACACTTCGGGGAACGAGAACATCCGGTGCGCCAGGTAGGTGGTGACCGCCGCGCCGAGGATGAACGCGGCCTGCACGAGCCGCGGATCGAGGCGGGTCGTCTCCACCACGAGCGGCAGGAACAGGAGGTTCACGCCGAAAGTGGTCCAGTAGACGAGGTTGTAGCGCAGGAAGGCGAAGAGCCCCGCCTGGCTGTCGGAGAACACGAACGCCCGATGCACCACGTACGCGTTGGCGACGGCGAGCACCTGGGCGGGAAACAACGCGAGCACGTAGTGGCCGTCCACCGCGCGGACGGCGGCGTGGCAGAGCAGATAGATCCCGTAGCCGAACGCCGTGTTCCACAGGCCCGCGACGAGAAAGCGGAGCGGACGGTGGGTGACGGCCATGGGCCGCCCCTATCCCGGTAGGCCGCATGCGAGTGCGCTATGCTCGCCCGGCATGGCGTTCATCAGCATCGTCACCCCCTGCTACAACGAGGAGGGCAACGTCGAGGAGCTGCACGCGCGGATCCGCGATGCGATGGCGACCCGGCCGCAGCACAGCTACGTCCACCTCTTCATCGACAACGCCTCGCGTGACGGCACCGTCGCGATCCTCCGCCGCCTCGCCGCGGAGGATCCACGGGTGGGCGTCATCGTGAACGTGCGGAACTTCGGACACATCCGTTCGCCCTACCACGGGCTCATGCAGGCCCCCGGGGAGGCCGTCATCGTCCTCGCCTCCGACCTGCAGGACCCGCCGGAGCTCCTCCCCCGGTTCATCGACGCCTGGGACGCCGGAGCCAAGGCCGTGATGGGCGTGAAGAAGGTCAGCGAGGAGAGCCGCCTTTTCTGGTTCCTCCGGTCGACCTACTACAAGCTCGTCAAGATGATGGCCGAGGTCGAGGTCATCGAGCACGCGACCGGGTTCGGGATGTACGACCGCCGCATCCTCGACATCCTCCAGTCGCTCAACGATCCGTACCCCTACTTCCGGGGCCTGATCTCGGAGATCGGCTTCCCGCCGGTGCGCATCGCCTACGAGCAGCCGTTGCGGAAGCGCGGGGTCACGAAGAACAACTTCTACACCCTGTGGGACATGGCGATGCTCGGGCTCACCACCCACACGCGGGTGCCGCTCCGCCTCGCCACGTTCTTCGGCTTCCTGCTCGCGGCGTGTTCGTTCGGATTGGCGTTCGTGTACCTCGCCCTCAAGCTCGTGTGGTGGAACCAGTTCCAGCTCGGCTACGCGCCGCTGCTCATCGGCACCTTCTTCCTCTCCGGCGTGCAGCTCGTCAGCGTCGGGCTCCTCGGCGAATACATGGGCTCGGTGTTGACCCACCTGCGGAAGATGCCGCTCGTCGTGGAGATGGAGCGGTTCGGCGAGGGGCTCTCCGGCGAGGCCCGCGTGGGCGTGCCCGTCCCCGGGGCGGTCACCGTGCCGTCCGCGGCCTCGTGTTAGGTCCGGTCCCGAACGACGTGCCGGAAGGAGTCTCCCGCTTGCGCCCTTCCCCCTGGATGCGGCTCGACCCCGCGGACAACGTCGCGGTGAGCGTGGCCGAGGCCGGCCTGGACGCGGGCGCGCCCGTCGGCACCGATGGGGTCCACACCCGGAGCGCCGTGCCGCGGGGGCACAAGGTCGCGTTGGAGGCCATCGCCCGCGGCGCCGCCGTCCGCAAGTACGGGCACCCGATCGGGGTGGCCACCGCGGACATCGCGGCCGGCGAGCACGTCCACGTACACAACGTCGCCATGCCGCCCGCCGAGCTGCTCCAGGCCCACTACGCCGGGGCGGCGGCAAGACCGCACGGGCGCTACACCGACACCCCCGCGCGCACGTTTCGGGGCTACCTGCGACCGTCCGGGCGCGCGGGGACACGCAACGTGGTTTGTGTCGTGGCAACGGTGAATTGTTCTGCCACGGTGGTCAAGGCGGTGTGCCGGGCCTTCGAGGGGGAGGACCTCGGCGCGCGCGGGATCGATCGCATCGTCCCGATCGCCCACGCCGCCGGCTGCGCCCAGGCCATCGGCGGGCTCGGCTACACGGTCCTCAACCGCACGCTGGCGGGCTGGATCTACCACCCGAACGTCGTGGGCGCCGTGGTCATCGGCCTCGGCTGCGAGGGGACCACGTTCGCGAGCATCCTCGCCTCCCGCCGGGCGTCGGGGGTCGACGACATCCCCGTCCACACCCTCGGCATCCAGGAGAGCGGGGGCACGGCCGCCGCCATCGCCGCCGGGATCGCGTCCGTGCGCGCGCTCCTCGACGCGCTCCCCCCCTTCGAGCGAACGGACGTGCCGATCGAGCGCCTCAACCTCGCGCTCAACTGTGGCGGGAGCGACGGCTTCTCCGGCCTCACCGCCAACCCCGCGCTCGGGATGGTGAGCGATCGCCTCGTCGCCCAGCGCGCCACCGTCAGCCTCGCCGAGATCCCGGAGTGCCACGGCGCCGAGGGGTTGCTTGCGGCGCGGTGTGTCGACGACTCGGTGCGCGCGGCGCTGAGCCAGACCTTCGCGTGGTGGGCCGACTACGCGGGCCGTCACCGGGTGGAGCTCAACGACAACCTCGCCCCCGGCAACATCGCGGGCGGGATCACCACCATCGTGGAGAAGAGCCTCGGCGCGGTGGCCAAGGGCGGCACGTCGCCGTTGGTCGAGGTCGTCGACTACGCGGCGCCGATCACCCGGTCCGGGTTCGTGCTCATGAACACGCCCGGGTTCGACCCCGTCTCGGTGACCGGGCTCGTCGCCGGCGGTGCCAACATCGTCGCCTTCACGACGGGGCGCGGGTCGGTCTACGGGTGCGCCATCGCCCCGACGATCAAGATTGCCACCAACAGCACGCTCTTCGCGCGGATGTCGGGTGACATGGACATCGACGCCGGTCGCGCCCTCGCGGACGGCACCCTCGATCCGGTCGCCGACGCGTTGTTCGAATACGTGATCGCCGTGGCGAGCGGAGAGCGGACCGCGAGCGAGCGCCTGGGTGTCGGGGGAGAAGAATTCGTGCCATGGGCGATTGGAGAGACATTGTGATGCGGGGGGCACCTTGAGCCGCGCTGGAACCATCCTCGTCATCGGGGCGGGCGCGATCGGCCGGGGCTACCTGCCTTGGGCGCTCTCCTCCGACTACCGCTTCGTGTTCGTCGACACCAACCCGACCATCATCGGGGCGATGCAGTCGGCGGGCCACTACACCACCTGGAAGGCCGAGCGGGACGGCCTCGTCCCGCGCAAGGTGCCCATCGGCGGAGCGTTCCTCCCGGAGGCGTTCCACCCCCACGAACACACGGACATCCAGGCCGTGTTCGTCAGCGTCGGCCCCCGGAACGTGGAGCGCATCGCCCCGCTCATCCGCGGCGTCATGGCGCCGGTGATCCTGTGCGAGAACGATCCCGCCACCGTCCAACGCCTCGTCGCGGTGTCCGGGCACCCGTCGGTCTGGTTCGCCGTTCCCGACGTCATCACGTCAAACACCGCGCCGCCGGACCTGCTCGCGCAGGATCCGCTCGCCATCGTGTCGGAAGACGGTGTGTTGTTCGTGGACGAAGGCGCCGGCACGCTCGCCGGCACCATCAACGCCTGCTCCGCCGAGAACCTGCGCCAACAGTGGGTGGCCAAGCTCTTCCTGCACAACACGCCGCACTGTGTCGCCGCGTACCTCGGCGCCCAGGTGGGGGTCACCTACGTCCACGAGGCGATGGCGGTGCCGGAGGTGAAGGAGATCGTCGCGGGCACGATGAACGAGATGTTGTCGGCCCTGAAGCTCCAATGGGATCTCCCCCATCCCTTCCTGGAGTGGTACGCCGAGAAGGAGCTGGCGCGCTTCGCCAACGTCCGCCTGTTCGACCCCATCGCGCGCGTCGCCCGCGAGCCGCTCCGCAAGCTGGAGGTGGACGGTCGGCTCCTCGGGGCCGCCCAGATCTGCCTCTCCCTCGGGTTCGTGCCCCAGAACATCCTCCTCGGCATCGCGAGCGCGTTGTCGTTCCAGGACGAGCGCGACGCCGACCGGCACCTCACGTTCCTGCGTCGCGCCCTCTCCCCGCAGGCCCTCCTGACCCACGTGCTTTCGCTCCGCGCGGGCGAGGCGCTCGAGGTGGTGCTCCGGAACCAGCTCGACGGGCTCTTCCGTCGCCTCGACGCGCTCCCGAAGGCAGGCCGATGACCCCCTTGATGTACGAATGGGAGGCCGAGCTCGCCCTCCGCGCCGTGTCGACCGGCGGCGAGATCGCCCTGGCCGGCCCGGATGGGCAGCGCGCGTGGACCAAGGAGTCCAACCGGGACATCGCCACGGAGACCGATCGCCGGATCGAGAGCCACATCCGCGCGGTGCTCGCGCCGAGCGGCCACCTCTTCCTCGGCGAGGAGACCGCGCCCACGCTCGCGGCCGGCCTCCCCGACGCGCCGGTGTGGGCGGTCGACCCCATCGACGGCACCGTCAACTGGCTCTCCGGCCTCCCCTACTACGCCGTGTCCGTGGGCCTGCTGGTCAAGCGGAACTTCGTCGTGGGCGCCGTGGCGCTCCCCGCCGATCGCGAGCTGTTCTTCACCCACGGGGACGGCCCCGCGTTCCTGAACGGGCGCACGCTCCGCCCACCCCCGGAGCGCGCGCTGTCCGAATGCCTGGTCGCCGCCAGCTTCGCGAGCGGAGGGGCCGAGGGGGTCTCCCGGCAGGCACAGTACGACCTCTTCGGGCAGGTCGACGCCGAGAGCCGCGGCTGCCTGCGCCTCGGCTCCGCGGCGTCGAACATCTGCAACGTCGCGGCGGGCCGGTTGCAGGCGGCCTACGGCGCCAACGCCCGGATCTGGGATGTCGCCGGCGCCCTCGCCATCGCGCAGCGCGCGGGCCTCACCCTCTACGTGGGCCTGCGGCCCGACACCTTGCGGGTCGACTACGTCGTCGGGGGCCGCGCCGCCGCGTCCGCCCTGCGCGACCTCGCGCTTGGCTCCGAGATCCTGCGGTTGGAGGAGGTTTCGTCGTGAATCGTGCCGAAACGCCGATCGTGCTGCTCTGCGGCGGGCGCGCCGTGTCCTTCGTCGGGGCCGAGCACGTGCCGAAGGGCCTCGTCCCCATCCACGGCCGCCCCCTGTTCCTCCACGTGCTCGACCGCTTCGCCGAGGCCGGCTTCCGCCGCTTCGTGCTCGCGACCGGAGGAGGGTACTCCGCCTTCGCCGACGCGCTCGGCGCCGAGGGCGGCTCCCCGAACGGGGACACCACCTCCCTTCGCCTGGGTGGCCACCCCTGCGAGGTGACGAGCCTCGCGACCGGGGCCGACACGTCGACCGCCGCGCGCATCGCCAAGGTGCGGGACCACCTCGTGAGCGCCGAACACTTCGGCGTGCACTACAGCGATGTCCTCTCCAACGTCGACGTGGGCGCCGTCGCCGACGCGCACGTCGCGCACGGGCGCCTCGCCACGCTCCTCGGGGCGCGGATCCCCACGCGGTTCCGCGTGCTCGGGCTGCGTCCCAACGAGACACGCGTCCGCGGCTTCGCCGCCCGGCCGGTGATCATGAACGACCGCATCGTGGGCGGGTACTACTTCTTCCGGTCCGCTGTCCTCTCCTCGCCCCACTTCGACGTGGCGCCCGGCGCGACGTTGGAGGAGGCCGTGTTGGATCGGCTCGCCGCCGCCGGTGAGCTCGAAGCCTACCCGTTCGACGGGACGTGGCAGTACCTCGACGCCGAGCGTCACGTCGCGGACCTGGAGCGCCTGGTCGAGAGTTGGGGGGCGCGGTGACCCGGGTCCGGGTCGCGGACTACATCGCTACGCGCCTCCGCGAGTGGGGTGTCGAGTCCATCTTCACGCTCTCGGGCGGCGGGATGATGCACCTCCAGGACGCGGTGGGGCGCACCCCGGGCCTCCATTTCCTCTGTCATCACAACGAGCAGTGCGCGGCGATCGCCGCCGACGCCCAGGCGCGCCGCTCGGGCCGCCTCGCGGTTTGTTATGCCACCAGCGGGCCGGGTGGGACCAACCTGCTGACCGGGATCGTCGGCGCCTGGCAGGACAGCAGCCCGGTTCTGTACGTCACCGGGCAGAGCAAGACCACCCAGACGATCCAAGGCTCGGGGATCCGCGGCCTGCGGCAGTTCGGAACGTTCGAGGTCGACATCGTCCCCATCGTGGCGTCCGTCACCAAGTACGCCGTCATGGTGACCGACCCCCGGCGAGTGCGGTATCACCTCGAGAAGGCCCGCCACCTCGCCACGACCGGCCGGCCGGGCCCCGTGTTGCTCGACATCCCGCTCGACGTGCAGGGCGCGCCCATCGACCCCGACACGCTCGACGGGTTCGACCCTCCGGCCGAGGACCACGCCCCCGCGCTCGCGGCGGTCGAGGAGGTCCTCGCGGCCCTGCGCGCGGCCCGGCGGCCGCTGCTGCTCGCGGGCATCGGCGTGCGCGCCGGCGGGGCGGTGGAATCCTTCCGTTCGCTCGTGGAGCGCCTGGGGGTGCCGGTCGCGACCACCCAATTCGGGAAGGACGTCCTCCCCTACGACAACCCCCTCTTCGTCGGGCACCCCGGCCCCAAGGGGGACCGCCCGGGCAACTTCGCGATCCAGGCCGCCGACCTCATCGTCAGTTTGGGGTGCAGCCTCCACGCCCAGACCACCGGGTGGGAGAACGACCTGTTCGCCCCCCACGCCCGCAAGATCCAGATCGATCTCGACGCGGCGGTCCTGGCGCGCGAGCAGGTCGGGGTGAGCCTCAAGATCCAGGCGGGCGTGGCCGAATTCGTGGCGGCGCTCACCCCGCTGGTCACCGAACCGCTCGCGGTCGCCCCGTGGGTGCGGCGCTGCCAGGATTGGAAGCGGCGCTACGCCATCGCCGAGGAGCCGCACGAGCGGCCGGCCGACGCCCGGAACTACTACGACGTCGTCGAGGCGCTCAACCGCGCCGTGCCACCCGACGCCTGCGTGGTGACCGACGCCGGCTCCGCCTTCTACACGCTCGGGCAGGGCTTCCGCATCCAGCCCGCGCAGCGGTTCATCTCCTCCGGATCGCTCGGCGCCATGGGGTTCGCCCTGCCGGCCGCCGTCGGCGCCGCGACCACCGGCACCGGCGTGACCGTGTGTGTAACGGGGGATGGTTCGCTGCTCACCAACGTGCACGACCTCGCGGTGATGTCCCACAACCGCCTCGACGTGAAGCTGATCGTCGTCAACAACGACGGCTACGTGTCGATCCGCAACACCCAGCGCGACTTCTGCGGCGGCCTCTACCTCGGCACCGACGGGACCAACGGGGTGTTCATCCCGGCGATGGAGGACCTCGCGCGCAGCTACCGCCTCCCCTTCCTCCGTTGTGACAGCGGGGACGACCTCGACGCCGTGCTGGCCCGCGCCCTCGCCACCGAAGGCCCCGTGCTCGTGGAGGTGACGACGATGCGCGACCAACGGATCATCCCCTCGGTGACGTCCGTGCGCCTGCCGGACGGGCGCATGCAGAGCATGCAGCTCCACCAGATGGCGCCGTTCCTGCCCGAAGGGGTGGCGGAGCGGGAGCTCGCGGCGGCGCGGGAGGAGGAGTGAGCGGCGGGAGGCCTCTCGCCTCCACGATTCGTGCCACCGACCTCGTCACGGCCCGTCCGCTCGCGGACGCCGACGTGGTGATCGATCTCGGGGATACGCCCATCCCCGGCTTGTTCTTCCCCTCAGCCGAGCTCGCCCGCGACGCGCGATCCCGCGTGCGGATGGTGCGTTCGCGTTCGAGCGGCCTCTACCAATTGGATCGGGATCTGAACCCGGAACTGTACGTCCACTTCCAATCCGGACATGCCACCCCCGCGCACCTCGACCACCTCGAACGGACGGCCGACGAGATCGCGGGTGAATTGCCGCTCGACGCCCGGATCCTGGAGATCGGCGGGGGCGCGGGCCACCTGATGCGGGCGTTGGCTCGCCGGGGGTTCCGCCACCTGTACGTGGTGGATCCGTCGCCCGCCAACCAATCCAACGGGGAGTACGAGGTGTTCCGGAGCCTGTTCCCGGGTGACCTCGAACAGCAGCCCATCCGGTTCGATCTGATCGTCAGCCAGCACTTCCTCGAGCACAGCGCAGCGCCGGTGGCGGCCCTTCGGGCCTCCAAGGCGCTCCTGCGCCCCGGCGGCCGCGTCTGGGTCGAGGTGCCCGATCTCCGTCGCACCGCCCTGGAGGACGGCGGCGTGTGGTTGCGCGTCATCTACGCCCTCCACTCCGCCTATTTCGATCGCGCGACGCTCACGCTCGCGGCCGCCCACGCCGGCCTCGGGTTGGTCCGCTCCTTAGACGTGGAGCACTACGGCAAGTCGCTCGTCTCGATCTTCGAGAGCCGCCCCGGTGCAGGTGCAGGGCCCGAGCCGAGCGATCACGCCCCGGACGACGCGTCGGCCGAGGTCACATCCGCCATTCGTCGCTACTTCGCCGCGCTCGCCGACTTCGGCCGGACCCTCCCCTCCGGGCTCCTCTGCTGGGGCGCGTCCGAAGGGTGTGTCACCGTCCTGGGGGCGCTCATGGCGGCGGGATTCCGGCCCGGCGGCATCTGTGACTCCAACCCGGCGCTGCGGGGACTCTTCGTGTCGGGGATGGCGCACCCCGTGCTCGCGCCCGCGGACCTCACCGCGCCGATCACCGATGTCATGATCCACACGTTGGGAAACGCCGAGGCGATCGTGCGCGCGAACCCGGGTCTGTTCGCCCGCGACGCGAACGTGTACATTCCGTTCGTCGGAAGGCGCGGCATCAATCAACTGTCCGGGTAGCCCGAACCGTCGTCGAATCAGCCGAACAATCCCGCCAACCCCATGGCCAACGGAACGTCCGGCGCCCACCCCGCCGCCTCGCGCAACGACGTGGCATCGCCCGCGAGCAGCATCAGCTCGTTGGGGTTGTAGGGCCGTCCGCCGAAGTGTGGCATCGGCGGCGAGAGCCCCCGCCCGAGCGCGATCTCCCGAAGCTGGAGCGCGATCTCCCGCATCGACGCCACCTCGCCTGAAGCGAGCACGTGCAGGCCGGCGACGCGCCCCTCCGCGCACCGGCCGATGGCGGCGGCGGCGTCGTCCACGTGGAGCCAGTCCCACCGCTGGTCGCCGGGGCTCAGGACCGCGACCTCCCCACGTTGGTAGGCGCCCACGAGGTAGGGCAGGAACTTGTTCGGATCGTCCCCCGGGCCGTAGGCGGTGAGGAGCCGGAGCCAACATCCGCGGGCGCCGAGGCGCGCGAGCGCGTACTCTCCGGAGAGGCGCTTGGCGTCCCCATAGGCGTGCAACGGAACGCACGGGGTGTCCGGCCGGAGCACGTCGGCGTGGACGCCGTACTCGGCTTGGGATCCCACGCCGACGAAGTGACAGGTGGGACGAGCGGCTACGGCGTCCACGAGGAGCTGGGTGAAGCGGAGGTTGAGCTCGTAATGCGCCCGGTGGTTGCGATAGGGGTTCGACGCCATGCCCCACGCGAGGTGGACCACCACGTCGGGCGCGGCGGCGGCGAGCGCGACCGCGACGCGGTCCGGACGCCGGACACCCTCCTCGAGATCGAGCAGGATCACCCCGGGGCCGGGCTCCCGGCGTTGGAGGCCGACGGTGCTGTGCCCGCGCGCCCGCAACCACTGCATGAGCGCGCGGCCCACGAAGCCGGTCGCGCCGGTGACCAGTACGCGAAGGGGTTCGGTCGCGGCTCCGCCGCCGCCCGCCTCAGCGCCCCGAGACAAGGCGCCGCTCCGCGCAGAACCCGCGGATCGCCTCCGCGACCGAGACCCGCATCTCGTCGGTGATGCCGGGCCACACGCCGATCCAGAACACGTCGCGCATGATGGTGTCCGCGGTGTCGAGCGTGCCGTGGACACGATGCGGGATGTCCGCGTAGGCGGGCTGGCGGAGCAGGTTTCCGCCGAACAGCAGGCGGGTGCCGATGCGCCGCGCCTCAAGGTGCGCCGTCAGCTCGTCGCGGGTGAACGGCGCGCCCGGGCGCACGGCGATCGGGAACCCGAACCAGCTCGGCTCCGCTCCGGGGAGCGCCTCGGGGAGCACGAGGAATTCGGCACAATCGGCGAGGGCCTCGCGCAGGAGCGTGAAGTTGCGGCGCCGCGCCTCGATGAAGCCGGGCAGCTTCGCCAGTTGGGACACCCCCACGGCGGCCTGCATGTCGGTCGCCTTCAGGTTGTAGCCGATGTGGGTGTACGTGTACTTGTGGTCGTAGCCGCACGGCAGATCACCCAACTGCCACTCGAAGCGCTTGCCGCACGTGTTGTCCCGCCCCGGGTCGCACCAGCAATCCCGGCCCCAGTCGCGGAACGACTCGGCGATCGCCTTGAGCTCCGGATCGTTGATCAGCACCGCGCCGCCCTCGCCCATCGTGATGTGGTGCGCGGGGTAGAAGCTCGCGGTGGCGAGATGGCCGAAGGTGCCGACCTTTCGTCCGTTCCACGTGGCGCCCAACGCGTCACAACAATCCTCGACCACCCAGAGGTCGTGGCGCCGCGCGACCTCCATCACCGCGTCGAGGTCGAACGGGTTGCCGAGCGTGTGCGCGAGCACGATGGCGCGCGTGCGCGGCCCCACCGCCCCTTCGAGCAGTTCCGGGCGCACGTTGTAGGTACCGAGCTGCGAGTCGAGGAACACGGGCACGAGCCCGTTCTGGAGGATGGGGTTGACGGTGGTGGGGAACCCGGCGGCGACGGTGATCACCTCGTCCCCCGGCACGAGGCGGCGGCTCCCCAGCTTGGGCGAGGTGAGCGTGGTGACGGCGAGCAGGTTCGCGCTCGACCCCGAGTTCACGAGCAGCGCGCTCGGGCTCCCGACGAACGCCGCGAACTGCTTCTCGAATTGCCGCGCGTAGCGACCGGTCGTGAGCCAGAAGTCGAGCGAGGCGTCGACGAGGTTCACGAGGTCGTCGCCGTCGAACACCTTGCCGGACGGGGGCACCGGCGTGCGGCCGGCCTCGAACGAACGTTCGGGCCATTTGGCCGCCTGGTATTCCCGTGTCAGCGCGAGGATGCGGGCGCGGAGATCGTCGGCGTGGCTCACGCGGCCCCCAGGAAATTGCGGTACCACGCGATCGTGGGGCCGAGGCCCGCGTCGAGATCCCACCGAGGCTCCCAACCGAGCTGCTCGGCCGCGCGCGAGGAGTCGAGGTATTGGTCCCGGATCTCCGCCCGCGCCTCGTTCTTGACGATGGGCGCGAGGTCCTCGCGCTCCATCATGCGGGCGATGGCGGCGATGACATCGAGCACCGGGTGGGGGCGCCCCGGCCCGAAGTTGAAGCCCGCGCCGGCCACGCCGGGGCGATCCAACGCGCCCGCCATCGTGAGGTAGGCGGCCACGGCGTCCTGCACGTACACGTAGTCGCGGAGGAACTTGCCATCGCTGCGCACGATCGGGCGCTCGCCGCGGTGGAGGCTGCGGATCGTGCCCGGCACGAGGCGGCTCCAATTAAGATCCCCGCCGCCGTAGATGTTGCCACACCGGGCGATGACCACCGGGGTGCCGTAGGTGTGGTGCCACGTCTGGGCGAGCAGGTCGGTGCAGGACTTGGACACGTCATAGGGGTGCCGCCCGTGGAGCGGGGTGTCCTCCGTGTAGGGCAGCACGTCGACATCGCCGTAGGCCTTGTCGCTCGACGCGACGACCACGCGCTTCACGGTGCCGGCCTGGCGCCGGCAGGCTTCGAGGAGGTTCCACGTGCCCCGCACGTTGGCCTCCATCGTGCCGAGCGGATCGCGCAGGGCGGTGCCAACCAACGTCTGGGCGCCGAGGTGGAACACCGTGTCGACATCATTGCCGGCGATGGCACGTTCCAGGTCGGCGAGCTCCTCGAGCCGCCCGTTCACCACGGTGGTGCGCCCGATGGTGCCGCTCCGCACGAGCTCGCTCTGGGGGTCGTGGTCGAGGACGAGCGTGACCACGCGCGCGCCGGCGTCGACGAGCGCGCGGACGAGCCACGAGCCGACGAGCCCGGTGGCGCCGGTCACGAACACGGTGCGATCGCGCCAGGCGGCGCTCACCGGATCTTCCCTCACCAGATCTTCCACGGGGCCTCGCCGGATTGCCACAACGCCTCGAGGTGACGCTTGTCGCGGATGGTGTCCATCGGTTGCCAGAACCCCTCGTGCCGGAAGGCCATGAGCTGCCCCTCCGCCGCGAGGCGCTCCATGGGCTCGAGCTCCCAGGGCATGTCGTCCCCGCTCACGTAGTCGATCGCCGCCGGCTCCACGACGAAGAACCCCCCGTTGATCCAACCCTCGCCCGTCAGGGGCTTCTCGGTGAAGCGCGTCACCGCGTCGGTCGCGAGCTCCATCCCCCCGAACCGGGACGGCGGGCGCACCGCGGTGACCGTCACGAGCTTGCCGTGCGCGCGGTGGAACGCGAGGAGCGCGTTGACATCGACGTTCCCGACGCCGTCCCCATAGGTGAGCATGAACGGCTCGTTCCCCAGCCACTCGCGCAACCGTCGCAAGCGGCCGCCGGTCTGGGTCTTGAGCCCGGTGTCGATGAGGTGGACCTTCCACGGCGTGGCCCGGGCGCGGTGCACCTCCACCTTGCCGGTTGCGAGGTCGACCGAGAAGTCGTTGTTCAGCGCGTAGAAGTCGAGGAACCACTCCTTGACCACCTCCTGCTTGTACCCGAGGGCGAGCACGAACTCGTCGAACCCCTGGGTCGAGTAGAGGCTCATGATGTGCCAGAGAATGGGCTTGCCACCCAGCTCCACCATCGGCTTCGGGCGGATGTCCGTCTCCTCGGAGAGGCGGGTGCCGAGCCCGCCGGCGAGGATGACGACCTTCATCGGGCGCCGCGCGCGGCGTGGAAGGCGTGGCGGGTAGCGTGGGGATGCGCGGAACAGGTGTGCATGCCGCGCTGTCGTAGCGCGGGGCGCACGCGTGGGTCAAGGCGAGCGCCCGCCGACCCGCCGCGCGCCCGAGGCCCGGGATGCGCGCTCCCAACTCTCCCGACGAATTGGGGGCGGCCCCCGCCGCGGACGGCGGGGCGGGTCTCCTCCGGGCTCGCGCTCCGCGCTCGGTCCGGGCCCGCGCCGGGGCGCCGAGCGCCCCGCGCCAGCCCGGGA
>JAKFCH010000046.1:0-1639 GCA_036676765.1 Deltaproteobacteria bacterium | reverse complement strand
CGCGGCGCCGGGTGCTTCGGTCGGCGCGGCGCCGGGTGCTTCGGGCGGCGCGGCGTCGGGCGCTTCGGACGGCGCGGCGTCGGGCGCGAGCCCAACCACCAGCGCGAGGGCCAGCCACCCCAACGCCGCCCCCTCCGGCACCCCCCAGCCGATGTGGGCCAGGAGCGGCCGCCCGCAGAGCAAGAGCAGCGCCGCGATCGGCGGCGCCCAGCGGCCCCCGCCGAGCCGCTCCGCGAGCAGCCCCGTGCCCACGAGGGTGAGCGCGACCTGGAACGCGCAGGTGGCGGTGTAGGCGGGGACCGCGCCGAAGAGGCGGGCGATCGCGGCGCCCAGGAGCACGGAGGGCCCGCCGATCACGGTGCCGTGGACACCAACGGGCCAGAACGTGTCCGTCGGCGTGCCCTCGGCGACGTACCAGAGGCCCCAGGCGTGATGCACCGTGTCGATGGCGGAGCCGAGCAGCATCGTGGTGGGCGCGGCCAACGCGCCGCGAAACGGCCACAACGCGAGGAGGACCACGAGCGCGAGGGCGATCCGGGGGCCGGAGGCGGCGCGGGAAGCGACGAGAAAGGCGGCGTGGATCCCGGCACGGAGCGCGGCGCCGAGCGCGGCGTGGCGCGGGCCCGCCGGGGGCGCGTCGGGGCCGAGCGTAGAGAAGGTATCCCCGGTGGGCTCGGCGATCGCGGGTCGGACTTCCATGATCAACCGGGGGCCGAGCCCGCAGCGACACACGCGTCGGCTCTCGGGCGTGCAGGAACGCGAAGTCGAGGGCGGATGACGAGGAGTCGGCGATTCACGCGGCGAGTATCCCACAACGGGGGCCGGCGGGCGCGCTCGGGGGGCGTCGCGACCGAGGGCGGCCCCGCCGACGTCGTCGCCTCCGCCGCCGTCGGGGGAGGGCCCGCCGCCCGCTGCGCGCTCGCGTTCGCAACCATGCTAGAATCGCGTCTGCTTCGGAGCCCCAGCCCATGTCGTCCCGCCTCCTCGTCCGCGTCGCCGTCCTCCCGCTGGTCTGGCTCCTCTCCGGGTGCTCCACGCCCCCCGACGCGGCGCCGCCGGGCGGTGAGCCCGGAGGGGCCCCGGTCGAGGGCGCGGGTGGACCCGGCGCCCCCCCGGTCGACGGCGGTGCGCCCGTCGGCACCCCCCCGATGGACGCCGCCGGGGCCGGCCAGCCGGTGTCGCTCGCGGATCTGAAGTTCTCCCGGTTCATCCAGCCCGGCCAGGAGACGGTCACTCTCACCGTCCGCGTCGAGGGCGCCGAGGCGGGCCAGGTCGACATCGTGGAGCTGGTCGAGCGCAACGGCGAGCCCGCCCCCAACGTGCTCCACGCGGAGGCGTTCACCGGCACCACGCCCGTCGTCATCACCGTCCCCGCGAACTACCCCGAGCCCTTCTACGTCAGCGCCATGGTGAAGTCCGACGACCCCAAGGCGCTGCACTCCTCCGGCACCCCGCCCCTCGGCGGGTACGCCCTGCCGGTGAAGGTCGAGGGCAAGAACCTCGACGTCAGCGTGAAGATCGGGGAGGTGCCCACCTGGCTCGGAACGCTCGTGCACACCGTCAAGCCGGCGCCCGAAGGGGCGGGTGCGCCGGGTGGCCCGCCGCCGGGTGCGCCGGGTGCGCCGCCGCCGGGTGCGCC
>JAKFCH010000045.1:0-2921 GCA_036676765.1 Deltaproteobacteria bacterium | reverse complement strand
GGTCGTCTCCGCCGTGGACGAGGAGCGCTGCGGCCTCGTCGGCGTCGCGGTCGGCGTGGGCGTGCTCCCCGCCGGCATCGCCACCGCCCGCCTCCTCGCGCACGAGCGCCCCGACGCGGTGGTCCTCGTCGGCACCGCCGGCGCCTACCCCGGCGGCCCCGCCATCGGCACCGTCGTGTGCGCCGCCCGCGTCGGCCTCGTCTCCGGCACCGCGACGATGGGCCTCGGCTACGTCCCGCTCGCGCCGCCCCCGGTCGAGGCCGACCCCGCGCTCCGCCGCGCCCTCGGGCTCCCGGAGGTCGACGTCGCCTGCCTCGTCGCGATCACCACCGACCCGGCGCTCGCCACCCGCCTCGGCGCCGGGTGGCGGGTCGAGCACATGGAGGCCTACGGGGTGGCCGCCGCGTGCGCCGCGGCCGGGGTCGCGTTCGCGGCGGTGCTCGGCATCACCAACGAGGTCGGGCCGGACGCCCACGCGCAGTGGCGCGCCAACCGGGATCGATGCCAGGCGGCGGCGGCGGCGGCGGTGGCGCGGCTCGTCGCCGGGCGATAGGCGCGCGGTCTGCCTGGAGCCGCCTTGGCCGACTCGAAGAACGCCGTGATCTCGCGCGAACACGTCCACCAGCTCTCCGAGGCGTGCGCCACGCTCGGCGCGAGCTTCCAGCCGGTGGCCAAGCGCCTCCTCGAGGACCAGGCGCGCCTGCTCCGCTTCTTCAAGGGCAACCTCCCGCAGATGGACGGGCAGGCGGGCGAGGTGTCGCTCTACCTCCTCGCGGTCGTCGTCCGGATCTTCGACCAGTGCGGCGGCAAGCTCGCCCGCGTCGGCCCCGGCGAGATCGACCTCGCGACGAAGAAGATCGCCGCCGCCACGCGCGGCCTCCTCCCGTGGGACGACGGGTTCCCCGACCGCGTGCGCGCGGTGGCCGACCGCGCCCAGCCCCACATCCTCGACGAGGCCCTCAACGCGCTCTTCGAGCGCGAGGAGAAGAAGGACAACGAGGTCGACCTCGACCTCGAGCAGGCCGGCCGCGTGTTCCTGATGTTGTGGGCCGCCACCGAGGCGCTCGACGCCGCGTGGCGCGCCCCGACCGCCCCGGCCTGGGCCGCGTCGGAATAGGCACCACGGAGCGGAGGCCACCATGGGCTTGCGGGACCGCATCAAGCAGACGGCGAAGACCCTCCTCGGTCGGCCCGAGCCCGTCGGCGGGCCGGTCGCCGCCGTCGCGACCTCCGCGCCCGTCTTCGGCGCCGGCGCCACGGTCTCGCCGGACGGCTACCGTGCCGTCGCCTTCAGCCACCAGGTGACCGAGCAGAAGGCGGGCACCTTCCCGCTCGCGGGCAGCACGATCGTGGCGGTGTTCCGCCAGGGCGGGGCCCTCTGGGTCATCGACAACGCCTGCGCCCACGAGGACGGCCCGGTGGGGGAGGGCACGGTCTGCGGCACCCGCGTGCGCTGCCCGTACCACGACTGGGAATACGACTTCACGACGGGGGCCTGTCGCACCAATCCGGAGCGGTCCCTCGCCACCTACGCCGTCCGCGAGCGTGACGGTGTCATCTGGGTGGGGCCCCGCCTCACCGAGGGCACCAAGGCGCGCGGCGGGGACCACAACGACGGGCTGGAGACCATCACGCGATGAGCAAGACCATCGAGGGCGCGCTGCGCCAGGGCATCACCTTCGACGAGCTCGTCGCGAGCCTCGGCACGCTCTCCGAGAGCGGCAAGAAGCTCCAGCTCCAGGTGGAGGCGCGCACGGTCCCCTACCTCCGCCACACCGTCGTGGGCTGGGTCGACGGGCCCCCCACCTCCGTCGTGACCTTCGTGCTCTCCGGGGCCGACCCGAAGGGGGAGGCCTGGCGCCGCTTCACCCTCTCCCGCAAGGACGGGCACCTCGAGCTCGCCTGCTTCCCGACGCCGTTCCACAACCCCCGGGATCCGCTCTCGCCCGGCATCCCGCCGAGCTCCAGCCGTCGCGACTGATCGGGGGTTTGTCGGCGCCCCCACGGCCCTGAACCACTGATCAGGGCTCGGGCCGGAAGGTCCCCTGGACCCAGAGCGGCGCGCTCACGGCCCACGCCGCCGCGTCGGACGCGGGCTCGGCCCGCTCTCCCTCGGCCACCACCACCACCCACGTGGTGTCGGGCGGCACCGACCACCGCCACCGCCCCGGCCCGGTGATCGTGTGCCGGACGGTGCCCGCGGAGGTCACGAGGTCGACGCTGCGCATGCCCATCCACGCCGGTGCGTCGAGCCGGACGTCCACGGCCCAGCCCCAGTGGCCCCGCCCGAGGGAGGTGACGCCGAGCCGCGGCCCCGTGCCGGCGGTGGTGCGCCCGTCCACGATGCCCGCCTCGTAGGCGGGCACGTTCCGGTCGGCGTCCACGCCGATCCAGGTGCGGGGCCCGAGCGGCGTGATGTCCACCCACGCGTCGAGGAGCCCGAGGTAGACGGGGAGGTCGTCGAGCCCGTCGAGCCAGAGGGCGTCGGGGCGGGGCGCCCAGTCGTACGGCTCGGCCTCGGCGCGGGCCCGCGCGACCCACGTGGCGTCGACCACGGTGAGGCGCGCGCGGGACTCGCCGCCCTCGGTGACCGCGAGCAGGTCGAGGGCGCCGAAAGCCTCCCCCGGGATGGCCCCGTGCGCCGGCTTCTTGCTGTTGGGGCTCCACGGCCAGGACCACACGATCCCGGCGGCGCGCGAGCCGGCGACGGCGAGGATCGTGTCGTGGGGATCCACCGACACCGAGGGCACCTCGTCGTTTGCGAGGAGGACGGCGAAGCCGACGCCCTCGCTCGCGAGGCGGTGCGCCACGTCCTCCGGCGGGTCGGCGGTGGCGGCGTCGGGCGCCACGAGCACGGCGGGCGCGGCGAGCACGGCGTCGTCGGGGATCCACGCGCGGTGGAGCGTCACGGTGCGCACGAT
>JAKFCH010000044.1:0-24775 GCA_036676765.1 Deltaproteobacteria bacterium | reverse complement strand
AGGGCGGCCGCGCGTCCGCGCGCGGCCGGTCCCGCCCGCGCTCCGTCCCCGGAGCGCGGGCGGACCGAGGCCCTCCGGGCCGAGCCCGGAAGGGACCGGCCCTGGCGCCTCGCCAGGGACGCGCCCGGATCGAGCCGATCGGCACGGTCGCCGGCGAGGTCGGGCGCCGCGGGGTCATGTGCCTCTGGATGCGCGCCGCGGGGAGTCATGCCGGGTCGAATACGCGTCGGGCGTCGGCGCCGCGCCCGGGACCTCTGGAAAAGGCAGGAACGTCCGTAGGGTGGGGCGGCTGCCGCTCGTGGAGAGCGTGGAATTCCGGACGGCGCGCGTATCCAGGGGGGCATGGGTGGGGCGGACGCGTAGTCGAGGGCACATGACTCCCGGCGTGGGCGCACCGACCGTCGGAGCCCGAACGGGCGGTGTAGACTCTGCCGTGCTCGCCCTGGTCGTCCTGTTCGCCGCCCTCGCCGGTGGCGCATCGTGGCTGGAGCTCCCCGCGGGCGAGCGGCCCGGCGATTGGGACTCCGCGCTCGCGCTGGTGGGGCCGGCCGGCGCGAGCGGCGTGGTGCGGGTCCGTGTCGACGGCGAGACGTGGGTGCTGACCGCCGAGGGCGCCTCCGGCGCACGGGCCACGCGCGTGCCGGCGCCGCGGTCGGGCCGCGCACGCGAAGACGTAGCGCTGCTCGCAGCGAGCCTCCTGGAGCCCGGCCCGGTGGCGGCGGTGCCGCTGCCGCGTGGCGTGCGGGTGGACGTGGATGACGGCGTGGACGAGCGCGTGTACGAGCACGTGGACGAGCGCGTGTCCGTGAACGAACACGTGGACGAGCGCGTGGACGTGGCGCGGATCCCTGCCTCTCCGGGCCCCGATGCTTCGAAGACGACGGGACGTGGGACGCCCGCGGCCATCGCGGAACGCCGGCCGGACGTACCGGCCGCGTCGCCGGCGCCATCGCCGTCGCCGGCGCGGGTGAGCCCCGTCGTGGAGGAGCCGATCGTGGACGTTCCCGAGAGGGAGGCGCCGCGGCCAACGGATGTTTCTGCCTCGGCGCTCGCGCGCCCGGAGCCGCTCGGGGAGCTTGCGACCTCCGCGGTCCCGGAGCCGCTCGGGGAGCTCGTGACCGTGGTCCCCGCGGCGGATACGCCCCAAACGGCCCCAACGCCCGCAACAACCCCGCCGCCACCGATCGCCGCGCCTCCCCCGATCGCCCCACCCCCGCCCGGCCTCTCCCTCACCATCGGCCCCGCCGCGACCTTCCGCGACGGCCTCACCCCCGCACCCGGCGCGCGGCTCGGCGGACACCTCCACCTCGGGGCCTTCACCGCCGGGGCCCAGGTCGCCGGCAGCGTCGCGCGCACCGAGCTGGACCATGGGTTCACCACCGTCCGCGCCGGGGCCCTGGTCGGGGCGCGCGCGCAGGGCGCGGCGGGCGTTCGTGCCGCGGTCGGGCCGGCGGTGCACGTGTTCGTCTTCCGCGAGGGCGACGCCGACCCCCAGACCGGCGTGGGGCCCGCGCTCCTGGCCGAGGTCGGCGCCGGGGTCCCGGTCACCGCGTGGCTGCGCGTCGAGCTCTACGCCGAGGGCGGGCTGGACCTGCGGGCCGTCGAGTTCGTTCGGGGCGGGGAGACCATCGCCGGGCTCGGGCGCCCGTGGGTGGGGGCGGGTCTGCAATTTCGCGCCGGAGAGTGATCGGAGTGATCCCGGACGGGAGCTCCCGACAAGATGGAGTGATGGACCGCCCGCTGCCCAGCCCCCCGCCCCACGACGAGGACACCTTCCTCGCCGAGGTGCTGCCCGTGGTGGCGGGGTGGTGCTCGCGCCTCGCGTCGCCGGGGATGGACGCGGAGGCGGCGGCCCACGAGGTGTTGATCATCCTGCTCCGCCGCCGCGCCGATCTGCGCCCCGGCGCGCCCGTCCTGCCCTGGGCCTGGGGCATCACCCGGCACGTGGTCCGCGCGCACCGGCGGACCGCCTGGCTCCGGCGCTGGTTGCCGGGCCGGGACCCCGAGGCCCCGGCGGAGACGGATCCGCACCGCGACTACACGAGCGGGGAGCGCAACCGGCTCGTGCACGCGGTCCTCCAGTCGCTCGGGGCGAACCATCGCGAGGTGCTCGTGCTCTGCGACGTGGAGGAGCGCTCCCGCGCCGAGGTGGCCGAGCTGCTCGGGATCCCCGCCGGCACGGTCAAGAGCCGCCTGCGCCTCGCCCGCGAGGCGTTCCGGGTCGAGGCCGAGCGCCGCGGCCTCACCGTCGTCCTGTTGCTGGAGGAGCCCTTCGATGGCTGACTATCGCTCGCTTCTCCGCGAGTACCGGGCGTCCGGCGAGCTCACGCCCGACGCCGAGCGCCGCCTCCGGGACCGCCTCCGGGCGCCCCGCCCCCGACGCGTCGCGCCGATGTTCGCGGCCGCGGTGGCCGTCGCCGCCGCCCTCGCCCTCACCCTCCGCGTGCCCGCCCACCCCGCGGACGTGCCCCTCACGCGGGGGGAGCTCGCGCTCACCGCGGACGTCCAATTGAGCGCCGACGGGGAGGGCAACGCCCGGCAACAGGACGAGCGCATCGAGATCGCCTGGTCCCGCGGCACGTTGGACGTCGAGGTCGAGCCCGAGCGCGGCGTACAGCTCGTGGTGGTCACCGACGAGGCGAAGGTGGCGGTGGTCGGCACCGGCTTCACCGTCACCCGTGACGTGTTCGGGACCACCGTCCACGTCGCGCACGGCCGGGTGGAGGTGGACTGCGCCTTCGGGGGCCCCGCGCTGCTCGTCGCGGAGCAGACGCGCACGTGCCTCCCCCGCACCGCGATGGGCGCCGTCGGGCGCATCCGCGCGATGCAGGCGCGCGGGCTCGGGGCCGACGCGCTCACCGGGGAGATCGACGTGGCGTTCGCCCGCCCCGACGCCACCGGCGCGGCCGCCAACGAGCTCGGCGCGATGCGGGTCGGCGCGCTCCTCGCCCAGGGGCGGGACGCCGAGGCGCTCGCCGCCACCGAGCAGGTCCTCCGGACGTGGCCCGGCGCGCGCGATCTCGAGCTTCGGCGCGTCGCCGCCCGGCTCCACGTCACCGACGGCGACTGCGCCGCGGCCCTCCCCCACCTCGCGGTCCTCGCGGGCGCCGACGCCCTCGGAGAGGACCGCGCGCTCGCTTCCCTCTGTCACCTGGAGATCGAATGACCCTCCCCACCCTCCTGCTCCTCGCCGCCTGTGACACCACGATCGAGTTCGACGTGAAGGACGGGGGGGACACCGGCGGCCCCGACGTGACCGACACCGACACGGACACCGACACCGAGCCGGACACCGACACCGATCCCGTGGTGTTGGATCTCGACGGAGACGGGTGGGAGGGCGCGGGCGGCACCGGCGACGACTGTGACGACGGCGACGTCACGGTGCACCCGGGCGCCTACGACCGTCCCAACGACGGCGTGGACGCCGACTGCAGCGGGTCAGACCGCACCTTCGACGGGGAGGTCGTGGACAATGGCGTCACGACGTACGTGGACCTCGAATACGTGGTGGAGGGCACGGTGGGCCTGGACGTAGCACTGGTGTTCGACACCACCTGCTCGATGGGCGGCCCCATCTTCGCCCTCGACGTCCCCGACATCGCCGCCTCGACGACGAGCGCGGGAGACGCGCGCTGGTCCTTCTCCTCCTACCAGGACTACGCGTACGGGAGCATGGGGGCCGACACCGACCATCCGTTCCGCCTCGGCGTCCAGATGACCGACGATCTCCGCGCCGTGGAGGCGGCCATCGTGGCGACGGGGCGGATCAAGTCCGGCGCGGACGCCCCCGAGTCGGGCATGGAGGCCATCCGCCAGGCGCTCACCGGCGTCGGGTACGACCAGGATTGTGACGGTCGCTTCGACGCGGTGGGGGACGTGCCCCCGTTCGTCTCCTCGTCCGACGATTTGTTCGCCGGCACCACGGCCGGAACGTACGACCCGACGGTGGCCGGATCGGGCGAGCTCGGCGGCGTCGGCTTCCGCGCGGAGGGTCAGGCGGTGGTCGTGGTCGTCACCGACAACTACATGCGCGACCCGGACTCCACCGACCGGACGCTCAACAGCACGCCCGGCGGGTGCGCCGACGACGCGGGCGCCTCCGCCGTGGTGGCGGCCGCGACCGAGCGGAACGCGTGGATCGTCGGCATCCTCGTGAATGGGACGCTCGCCCAGGCGCAGTTCGAGGCGCTCGCGGACGCCTCGGGCTTCCGCGTGGACGCCGACCGGGACGGGCGGGCGGACGACGCCCCCGTCTACAACACCAACGAGGCGGACCTCAACGCGACGATCGCGGCCGCGCTCGACGACGTGGCCGTGGCCGCCGCCCTGATGACGCCCGGCTCGGATCTCACCATCGCCGTGGCGGAGGATCCGTACGGAGTCGTGGCCGCCGTCCGGCCCTCGTCGTTCGTGGACGCCGACGTCGGCGACGTGTTGTCGTTCGATCTCCAGCTCGTCGGCATCGCGACCGACGTGGCGATCCAGACGACCATCGTGCTCTCCGTGCTCGAAGACGGCCGGATCGTCGACACGATCGAGGTCGACGTGGAGATCGCGCCGACGATGCCCGGCTGATCGCGGGGCGGGGCGCGGCTCCGTTTGCGCCCCCGCCGGCCGGAGATTCACTCGCCCCCGGGGCCCTCCATCCACTCTTCCTGGATCCGCAGCGTGTACTCGGCCAGGGCGACCGTGGCGGTCGCGGGGATCTGGTGGAACTCCAGCGCGATGCGGTGGGTCGGTCCGGACGCGCGGGCGCCGGGGAGCGGGACGACGTGGACCACGCCGGCGACACACCGCCACCGCCGCGGCCCGCCGGCCACGCCGAGCTCGATGAGGAGGGTGTCCCCCTCGCGGGCGAGGGGTTCGTCCTCGAAGGCGAGGCCCGTGACGCTGAACTCCATCCAGGGCGAGGGGGCGCGCGTCACGCCGTCCACCGGCTCCCCGTGCATCCAGGCCGACGCGATGTCCGGCCCCGGGCTCACCCGGTACCGGAGGGGGATCGCGCCGTGGACGCGCGGGTACTCCCGGCGCTCCTCCGCCGCCGCGCGCACCACGCGGGCGGTGACGGTCCGGTCCGAGACGCCCGTGACCACCACGATCCACCGCGGCCCCCCACCGTCGACCGACTCGAGCACGAGACGCGCGCCGACCCCGAACGGACCGGCCTCATCGAGGTCGAGCTCGACCCTCGAGGCGGAGGCCTCGATGACCTCGGCCTCGCCGATCGCCGCGGCGTCCGCGCCCGCGTAGATCCACCGAACCCCGGCACCGACCCCCGGACCGCCGGCGAGGGAGGCCTCTACGGGCTCTCCGGCGCGGGAGTCGGGGGTGGGCGTTCGGGGCCGTTTCATGCGGCGGTGAGCACTCGCTGGAGACGCTTGAGGGCCTGGCCATGGATCTGGCACACGCGGCTCTCCGTAACCCCGAGCGTCGCCCCGATCTCCCGGAGCGGGATGCCGCGTTGGTAATAGGCCGTCACGACGAGGCGCTCGCGCTCAGAGAGGTGGTCCACCGCCTCGGCGAGCCCCGCGAACGCCTCGGCCGCTTCCCAGCGATCGAGCACGGTCGCGGCGTCGACGTCGGCCACGAGCTCCCCGAGGAGGGCGTCGCCGTCGCCGTCGTCGCCCACGGGGGCGTCGAGCGAGACCATCCGGCGCCGCTCGGAGCGGGCGCGGAGGCGGTCGTACTGCGTCGGGGTGACGCCGAGCGCCAGGGCGAGCTCCTCGCGGGTCGGCATCCGGCCGAGCGCGTTCCGGAGGTGGGTGCGCGCCGCGTCGATCCGGCCGCTGTCCTGGCGCACGCCCCGGGGGGTCCAGTCGGCGCCGCGGAGGGAGTCGACGATGGCGCCGCGGATGCGGATCTCCGCATAGGCGCGGAAGGGCACGCCGCGGTCGGCGTCGAACCGATCGATGGCGTCGATGAGGCCGAGCAGGCCGATGTTGACGAGCTCGTCGACCTCGACCGACGAGGGGAGGTTCCGGGCCATGCGGCGGGCGATCGCGCGGACCATCCCGTGGTGCTCGAGGATGAGCCGGTCACGGGCGGAGGGCGTCGGGGCGGGGGCGCGCGGGGCGAGGGGCGCGACCTGGAACGCGTGGCCGGTAGACATCGAACCCATGGGGAACCTCGCAAACGAAGGGGGAGAGGGTCGGTCCGTGTCGGGACCGCGCCGTCTTGGCGGAGCGGATGTACCTCCAACTGGAGCGTCTCAGGGCTGTCACGATGTTTCGTGACGGGCTCGCACAACCGCCAGACATGCGGCGAGGCGGGCGCCGGGGTGTGTCACGGGGGTTCACCAGCGTGAAGACAACCGCGGACAAGTGGTCGATGTCGGGTGACAGGTCGTGGTATCGTGCTGCCATGCACCTCTTGTTCATCGGCGCGGCCATGGCGTGCATGGCCGACGTTGGGCTCGGCCTCTACTGTGACGAGTACCCGGTGGACGCGCGCCTGGACCTTCGAGGTCTTGGGCTCGTCGATGTGCTCGTGCTCGACGAGCACGGCGCGGAGGTCCCCGTGACGCTCGAGACGAAGTGTTTCGATGCCAACAACAACGTCGGCGGCGGCTGCCGCTACGCCCTGGCGCCGGAGGGCGAGTGGACGGCCGGCGCGGCCTACACGGTCCTGGCGTCGCACTCGGGCTACGGTCGAACTTTCGAGATCACCTTCGACCTGACCATCACCGCGGACGGACGGCGCGTCGAGCCGGTGACGGGAACCCCGGGTTTGGCGGTGACGCGGCTCGAGTACGAGCCGAGTCACAACTCGTGCGAACCCTCCGATCCGGTCCTGTACGCCCTCACCGTGACACCCTCGGCACCCGGCGACGCCGAAGGCCTCTCCTACCTGCAGATCACGCGGACCGACGGGTACGTTCGCGCGCTCACGGTCCCCCCCGATGCCGCACCGTTCGATGTCGAGTTCCTGGCATCGGGAACCGCGGACGATTGTTTCACCATCGTGCAGATCGACGGCGCCGGGAACGAGTCGGAGTCCCTGAACGTGTGCGCGGAGGATCCGCTGTCACCCGACGAAACCGACACCGACACATGCGGCTGTAACGGCGGAAACGTCCAACTTGGCTGGGGGCTGCTCATTGGTGGGGTGGCGGGGTTGCGGCGGCGTGCGAGGACGTCGACGCGGGCGCGGAGCGTCGGGTAGCGGGCGGGAGGCCGGGCCGCGTGGAGGGGCGGTTCACGTTGCCGTTCAAGCGAGTTGATGCGTGCAGCGTCGAAGGTCCAGCATAAATCTTACGTGATCGCTTGATAAGGTCGATAAGGTTCGGTAAGGTCGATCCGCATGGACGAACTGCAGAACCCATATCGGCCCGGCGCCGGTACTCCGCCTCCCGCTCTCCTGGGGCGCGACGCCCTCCTGAAGACCTTTGAGGTCGCTTTCCGCCGCGCCGTCCTGGGGCGACCGGGGAAGAGCCTCATGATCATCGGGCTTCGAGGAGTAGGCAAGACGGTGCTCCTTGGAAGATTCGCCGAGATGGCTGAAGAGCGACAGCTCGTGGTGGCTCACATCGAGGCGTCCGAGAGTAGTCGGTTCATCCCCGTGCTTGCCAGTTCACTCCGGAAAATCCTGCTGAAATTGAGCTCCGGCACGGTGTCGGCGGCGGTGAACAAGGCGCTTCGGGTACTGAAGTCGTTCACGCTCCAGTTACCGGACGGCTCCCAGGTGGCGGTCGACATGGAACCGCTGGTGGGCTTGGCGGATTCTGGGCACCTCGCCGAAGATCTCACCGACGTCCTCGTGGCCGTGGGCGAGGCCGGCCGGGACCGCGGGCGGGGCGTTCTTGTCGTCATCGACGAGGTGCAGTATCTCTCGCCAGAAGAGCTCGGGGCGATGATTTCAGCAATTCATCGCTCCACACAATTGAATCTGCCGCTCATCGTCGTGGGGGCCGGGCTTCCGCAACTTCCTGGCTTGGCCGGTGAGGCCAAGTCCTACGCGGAGCGACTATTCGAATTCCCTGAGGTGGGTTCTCTCGGAGAACTCGATGCGCGGGCGGCGATCGCGATTCCAGCACAGCACGCGAATGTTTCGATCACGGATGCCGCGCTCGAGCGAATCGTGGAAGAATCGCATGGTTATCCATACTTTCTTCAAGAGTGGGGCTATCACACCTGGAACACAGCAGGGGGAAGCCCCATTACGGTGGGCGATGTCCTGAATGCCACCCCGGTTGTGGAACGACACCTGGACAAGAACTTTTTCAGGGTGAGATACGACCGGCTCACACCAAAGGAAAAGGAGTATCTTCGAGCGATGGCTGCCCTCGGACCAGGGCCTCACCGCTCGGGCGACATCGCGGCAGCACTGCGTGTTCGGGTCGAAACGGTGGCACCGCGGCGAGGGGCGCTGATTCAAAAGGGCATGATCTACAGCCCGTCTCACGGCGAGACGGCCTTCACGGTGCCACTCTTCGACCAGTTTCTCAAGCGAGTGGGTTGAGCGTCGGAAGCGACCCCATCACGACCCGCCCATCGGCCGAAGGCATTCCGCCGATCACCAGGCCCCCTGCCAAACCCCTCCGCTTCACGTCACCCGGCGCACCTGACTCCGCTCCGCCGCCTGCAATGCCCGCCCCAGCACGGACCCCGGCTCGCTGCCAAACGCCTGCGCGATCTCGCGCGCTTCCAGAAGGGCGGTCTGCGCGGCGTCGGCCTGGTCGTCCTGGGCCTCGAGCGTGGCGCGATGACACAGCAACACGGCGAGTGACAGCAGGTCCCCGACCTCTCGCAACAACGCCTCCCCCTGCCCGAGCGTGATCCGCCCGAGCGCTGCCTCGCCACGGGCGCCCTGGAGCCGGCCGAGGTTGCCCAGCGCGATGCCCTCGTAGCGACGATAGCCAAACTCCGCGGCAATGGAGAGCGCCTGCTGGTAGTGCTCCCGCGCGAGCTCCATCTCCCCCTGTTCGAAGTAGACGTCCGCGAGGTTGCCCAGCGCCTGGCTCTCGAATTCGCGGTCGCCCACGTCACGTTCGATGGCAAGGGCGCCCAAGAGATGCTGCAAGGCCTCCTCCGTGCGGCCCTGGTGGAGACACAGCGCGCCCAATCCGCTCAGCGCGAGGCCCTCGTGGCTTCGGTCACCGACCTCGCGGTGCATGGCGAGCGCGCGTTCGTAGTGCTGCTGGGCCTCTTCGATACGTCCCTGCTCGAACTGCACGATCCCGATGTGATTCAGCACGAAGCCTTCGCCGAGCCGGCCTCCCATCTCCACGAAGATGGCCAGCGCCTGTCGCAAGCCCTGCAACGACACATCCAGCCGACCCTGGTCCTTGTACAAGACACCCATGTTGGCGAAGGCGTATCCCTCGAAGAGGCGGTCCCCGATCTCGCGATGGATGCGGAGGGCCACCTCGTAGTCTCGTAGCGCCACGTCCAGCCGGCCCAGCCTCCGATGGAGGTTGCCCCGGTTGACCAGCGCGAGCGCCTCGAATCGGCGGTCACCGATCTCGCGGGACATGGAGAGGGACCGTTGGCTGTCCTGCAGCGCCGCGTCCATCCGCCCCTGTTGCAGGTTCAGTCCGCTGGTGTTTCCCAACGAGATGGCCTCGCCCCGGCGGTCCCCGAGCTCGTGGAAGATGGCCAGTGCCTGAGCGAAGTAGTCCAGGGCCAGCTCGGCCCGACCCTGCTCCCGGTGGACATTGGCGATGTTGCCGAGCACCCGCCCCTCGATCTTGCGGTCGCCGGCCTCCCGGGAGAGGGCGAGCGCCTGCTCGTAGTGTTGGAGGGCCACGTCCGTCCGGCTCTGCCCGGCGTGCAGGACGCCGAGGTGCAGCAGCGCCTGGCGCTCCAACCGGCGGTGCCCGAGCTCGGAAGACAGGGAGAGCGCCTCCTGGAGATGCTGCATCGCCAGGTCCATGCGCCCCAGCTCGCGGCGCAAGGACCCGAGGTCGATCAGGATCCCCCCGTGTCGTCTGCCCCCGTTCCCCTCCCGGTCGAGGTCGAGGGCCCCGAGCAGGGCTTGCTCGGCCTGCGCCGATTGGCCGGCGAGGCGGAGCAGCACCCCCTCCTTGTGGCGGAGGCGGACACGGTCGTCGACGGGCAGGCTCGGCAAGCGCAGGACGAACGCCAGCAGCTCCGCGCCGTCCAGCAACGGCCCCCGCGCCTCGAACACCTCGGCGCCCGCCAGCGCGCATCCGACGGCGCAGGGGACGTCTCCCCGCGCCACCGCCCGATGGGCCGCGACGAACAGGTTGTCCCGGTCCGCCCACAACGCCCACCCTCTCTCCGCCCCGCCCGACCCATGGAGCGCCTCCACGGCCGCCTCCGTGCCCATCTGGGCGAACCAACGGCCGTGGCGGCCCAGGACCTCCCCCGGGTCGGCGAGCTTCTCCCGGGCGAAGTCCTGCACGCTCGTCAACATGGACAAGCGGCCCTTCCGGCTGACGAGAAGACTCTTGTCGACCAATTCGGCCAGCACCTCCTCCACCCAACGCTCCCCTTCCACCTCGATCACCGACTCCGCCGCCGCGAGGGTGAAGCCGCCTTCGAACACGCTGCACTGCGCCAGCGCCGACCGCTCGTGGGGCTCGAGCAGCTCCCAGCTCCATTCGAGCGCAGCCTGCAGGGTCCGTTGCCGCGGCGGGAGGTCCGGTGACCGGCTGGTGAGGAGCTTGAAGCGTTGCGCCATGCGGGAGAGCATCTCCGGCGGCGAGAGCAGGCGGCTCCGCGCGGCGGCGAGCTCGATGGCCAACGGGAGCCGGTCCAAAAGGGCCAGCAGCGTGCGCACCGCGGGCTCGTCCCCGGGCGCAATCTCGAAGCGATCGTCGGCCTGCTTCGCCCGCTCGGCGAAGAGGGCCGCGGCCTCCTCCTCTCCCAACACGTCGAGCGTGACGACGCGCTCCCCGCGCAACCGCAGCCGCTCGCGACTGGTGACGACGAAGCGTGCGTCCGGTGCCCGATCCATCCACCGGCCCACGGTGCGCGCCGCGAAGGGCGTGATCTGCTCGAAGTTGTCGAGGATGAACAGGGCCTTCCCACGCCCGAGGATGACATCGGCGAGCTGGGCGTCGGGGTCCTTGCCGAGGGGCACCTCGAGGGCGGTCGCCATCGCGGTCACGACGCCCTCGGCCGTGCGCGCCTCCGCCAGCTCGCAGAACCACACCCCGCCCGGCCACTCCTCGAGCACTTCCCGGGCCAGCTCCAGCGACAGGCGGCTCTTGCCGATCCCCCCGGTCCCGAGCAACGTCACGAGCCGCTGCCCCTCCGCGAGGTTTCGGCGGAGCGACGTGAGCTCCGACTCCCGCCCGACGAAGCGGTCGCGGGGCGGCGGGAGGTTGTGGCGCACGTTCGGGGGGCCGAGCGTCGTCGGGACGCCGGAATCGTCGGAGGGCCGCTCCGCCGCGCGTTCCATCGCGTTCAGCAAGGCCGGGCCCGAGCGATCGGCGCTCGAGGTCGCCGGCAGCCGCGCCAGCACCGCTTCGCACGAGGCGGGGCGGAGCGCCGGCTCGATCTGCAGCAGATCCTCGACGAGGGCGCGCAGCGGGCCGCCCAGGTCCCCGAGCCGGGGGGGCAGGCGGTGGGCATCGAGGATCTGGGCGAGCGGCCCCCCGGCGAAGGGGCGCGTCCCGGTGAGCAGCTCGGCGAGCATCACCCCGAGGCTGAAGAGGTCGGCCTGGGGCGTGGCGCGGGCGGCGTCGCGCAGCTGCTCGGGGGCCGCGTACGCCGGCGTGCCGACGGCCGCGCCGTCCCGGGTCTTGTCCCCGCCTTCCTCCTCCATCTTGACCACGCCGAAGTCGGCGACGAGCGGCCAGACCAGCCCGAGGCGCACCTCCAGCAGCACGTTGGCGGGCTTGAGATCGCGGTGGACCACCCCGCGCTGGTGGGCGAAGGACAGGCCCTCCACGATGCAGCGGAAGATGGCGATCGCCTCCGCCTCGTCGAGCCGGTACGTCCGCAGGAGGGCATCGAGGGCGGGGCCCTGGACCAGGGGCATGAGCAGCGCCGGCCGGCCCTGGATGTCGAGGATGTCGCGCACGGGCAGCAGGTGGGGGTGCTGCAGCCGGCTCTGCGCCCGCCCCTCCTTGAGCAGCCGGGCAGCCAGGTGGGGGGAGGGGTGGCTCAGGACCTTCAGGGCGTGGCGGGAGCCGAGCCGGGCGTGGCGCACGCAATAGACCTCCGCCGTCGCGCCCTCGCCGAGGAGATACTCCACGACATACCGATCGATGCTCGTCCCCGAAGCGAGTGTCATGCGGGCGAGGCTACCCCATCCGTTGGCGAGGGGTGAGACCCGTCAGTCGGCCGCCGACACGGTGACCTGTTCGAGCGCGAGCCGGAGCTGCCCACTCTGGCGCCGCCGCTCGAACAGGCGGCCGGCGCCCTCCAGGCCGGCCTGCGTCAGCTGCTCCCGCGCGCGGAACAGGTGGAGGTTGAGTACGGCGGGCTCGAGCTGCAACGCCCGCTGCAGCTCGTCGACGTAGCGCCAGCCGATCTCGGAGGCCCTCACCCCCGCCGCGACATCGGCGAGGCGCGTGCGCGCGAGCTCGAGCATCAGGAAGAGGTGCGAGCGGGACGACAGCTGGATGTCGCCCCCCGGCCACGACAGGCGCACGTCCACCTGCTCCTGATCGGCGCTCGGCCGGAAGTGCAGGGTGGAGTTGTCCAGGCGGGGAAGCACCGCGCCGTCCAGGGTCGGGAGGACCTCCTCGGCACAGGACGACAACGGGAGGTGCAGCACCCAGACCCGGTCCCCCACGACCACGCGGCGATCCCCGCCCAGCACCACCGGCTCCCCGTCCACCTCCAGGATCCAGGATCCGTCGGCCTCCTCGAACACCACCGCCCGGGGATCGTCCGGGCCCGGCAAGGCGAGGAGCCCGCCGGACGCGACCGTGAGCGCCGCACCTGCCACCTCCGTGGCCGCGGGTCCCGGAGGCCCGGCGTCCAGGATGGTGGCCACCAGCTGGGTTCCCAAGCGAACCAGCGATCCGGCGACGATCTCGCGTGCGCGCCCCGGCTCCAGCGGGGAGCCGTCCAGGGAGGTGCCGTTGCGGCTCCCGAGATCCCGAAGCTGCCAGGCCCCGTCGGTCCAACGGAGGGAGGCATGCTCGCTGCTGACCTGTCGGTCGTCCAGGCGGAGCGCGCATCGCGACGTCCGTCCCAGCAGGGTGTGGGTTCCCATCGCGTATCGTTGGTTCCGGATCTGCAGCACGCCCATCACCGAGGGCTAACAGGGGCGCGCCCGGCGCGACGCCGGGCCGGGCTGCTGCGGGCTCCGGCCTTCGGCCTCCGGCTGGCGGCCGGCGGGGCTCTTCCGCGAGCGTGGGCCTCCCGCCCGGCCGCCGAGCCGCGCGCGAGGACGCGCGCGCCCTCCGCATCCCTCGCGCGTCCCGGTAGGCAGGCGCCCCCGTCGGCTGCAACCTCCCTACCGGGGCGTCGCGCCGGCTGCTGCTACTTGCCGCAGGTCGACTGGGCCGCCGACGACACGACCGCGCCCTTCTCGTCGCTGGAGAGGAGGCCCGCATTCAGCAGGTCCTCGCTCGCCCCGACGACGCAGCGGACGTAGGCGCCGTGGTTGCGCCAGCCGCCGTCGCACGGGCAGGTCTGATCGACGCTGCAGCCGTCGTCGAGCACGACCTCGCCCGCGGGGGTGCCGAGGCAGGCGTCGATGTCGTCGATCACCGCGTCGCCGTCGCTGTCGGCGTCGCACACATCCCCGATGCCGTCCCCGTCCTGGTCCGACTGGCCGGCGTTCGCGTCGAACGGGCAGCTGTCGTCGAGGTCGCCGACGCCGTCGTCGTCATCGTCGTCGTCGCACACGTCGCCGTTGCCGTCGCCATCCGCGTCGAGCTGGGCGGCGTCGGAGTCGACCGGGCACAGGTCGATGTCACCGCAGATCCCGTCCTCGTCCGCGTCGTTGTCGGCATCGTACGCGCAGGTGTCACAGGCGTCGCCGACGCCGTCGGCGTCGCCGTCGAACTGGTTGCCGTTGGTGGCGCTCGGGCAGTTGTCGGCCTCGTCGCGCACGCCGTCGCCGTCGGCGTCCGCGCAGGCGAGGTCGGCGTCGCGGCGCGTGGCGACCTCGGTCGCGCTCAGCACGCGGTCGTAGATCCGGACCTCGTCGATGTAGCCGGCAAAGGAGGGATCGGCCCAGTGGGAGGCGCCGAGGAGCCAGGTCTGGTTCAGGAAGTCGTCGAAGCTCTGGGCGCTGTAGGTGCCCTGGCCCGTCAGGACGCCGTCGACGTAGACACGGGTGCCGGCGCCGGCCTCGTCGAACGTCACGACGACGTGGCGCCACGTACCCACGCCCGCGCTCACGTTGGCCGTGATGTCCTCCACGTTGGCACCGTTGACGGAGTGGATGCCGACGCCGATCCGGTTCCCCACACGCCCGTGCTCCACGGCGAGGAACATGGCACCCTGGCCCGTCGTGCTCCCGAAGTCCCACACCCGCTGCCAGGTGCCCGTGTCACGGGTCTGGTAGAACCACGCCGAGATGGTGGCGTCGGTGAGGTGTTGCACCGGGAGGGAGAGATAGTCGTTGTAGCCGTCCAGGGATGCGGCCCCGCCACACACGCCTGCGGCGGTGTAGCCGGCGCCGTTCCAGGCGGTGGCCGCCGGGCCGTTGCCGCTGTTGTCGGTCCCGCTTCCGTCGAGTGAGTAGTGGGCGACGAGGCTCGGGTCATCCGCCAGGGCGGGCATGGAGAAGGCGGCCATCAGGGCCAACGAGATCGCGCGGCTGTACATGTGGTTCTTCCGTTCGGACAGGGGGGTGGTCGAGACATCAACCGAGGCGCGAGGTCTTTAGCGTGGCCGTTTGGGGACGTGCCCTATCGAAAGGTTTCGGATCGTTTCGGTTGGTTTCGGGGGGTGGGTTGGGGGCGGGGTCGGGCCCATCCGTCCTGTGCCGTCCCGGCGCATCGACATTCTCACCCAAGGACTCCCAACCGAGCGCGCTCCGTGCGCGCGGCCAGGAAGGGACGATCATCCCGGATGACCCCGCCTTCCTGACCGCCCAGCGGCCAGGGAGCGCCAGTCATCCCGGATGACCCCGCCTTCCTGGCCGCCCAGCGGCCAGGGAGGGCCAGTCATCCCGGATGACCCCGCCTTCCTGGCCGTCAAGCGGCACGGGAGGGCCGATCACCCGGATGAGTGGGCGATTACCCAAACTCAGACGTGCAGCGCGGCCGCGCCCCGATCCCGCCGACGCCCTCCCCGCCGGTCGGATAGGGGGCGCGCCCGATCCCCCCTGCCCAGGACGCCCCATGACCGACCCGACCCCCCTCGTCCCCGTGTTGAGCGCGCGCGCCGGTGGCAAGTGTGAGCTGTGCGGTGGCGACGCCGAGCTCGGCGCCCTCGCCGTCCCCCCGGTGACCGCGGCGGACGCGGACCGGGCCGTGCTCGTCTGCGGGGTGTGTCGCCATCAGATCGAGGGCAGCCAGCCGCTCGACCCCAAGCATTGGTTCTGCCTCCAACAGGCGGCCTGGAGCGAGGTGCCGGCGGTGCAGGTCGTGAGCTGGCGCCTGCTCCAGAAGCTCGGTGGCGAAGGGTGGGCGCGGGAGCTGCTCGACCAGGTCTACCTGGACGAGGCGGTGCTAGCGTGGGCCGAAACGGGTACGGAGGCCGCCGAGCCCGAGCTCCGCGTGGTCGATGCCAACGGGGCCGTGCTCGCCACGGGGGATTCCGTGACGCTCATCAAGGACCTCGACGTGAAGGGCACGTCGTTCACGGCGAAGCGCGGCACCGTGGTGAAGAACATCCGCCTCGGCGACGACCCCGACCTCATCGAGGGCCGCGTGAACGGCATCGAGATCTTCCTCAAGACCTGCTTCCTCAAGAAGGTCGGGTAGGCCCGCAGGGGGGAGCAGGCCCGCGCAGGCCCGCGCCGCGAGCGGCCTACGGGGGCATCTCGTCGCCGTCCCCGTACACGCAGGGCTCCTCCTCCAGCGAGGAGCGGATCACGAGCGTCTTCGAGGCGAGGAGGGCGCCGTCCGGCTGAAGCGCGGTGGTGAGCAGGGCCTCCTGCACGGCGACGCGCACGATGGCGTCGGTGGTGTTCCAGGTGTCGGGCGCGCCGCGCTCGGCGTAGTCGGGGTGCCGGGTCGTGACCGCCGCGACCAGGGCGTCGTCGAAGACGAGCTGGGACACCACGTACTCGTCCGCGCCCCGCCGCACGGCGAAGTGGATGTGCACGGTGCGGCCGCGGTACCAGCCGGGCAGCACGGTGTCGAAGTCGACGCGCCCGCTCGCGTCGGTCGACTGGGTGCCGCGGAAGTAGCGGTGGCTCGCCGCGTCGGCGTCGCCGCGGGTGCACATGTCGATGGCGTCGTCCCCCGAGTAGAGGCCGGCCGCGGAGGTGTGCCAGATGTCGACGACCGCGCCGGCGACGGGCCGGCACGTCGCGTCGACCACGCGCAGGGCGAGCCGCACGGGGAGGCCGGGGTAGCCCTCGCTGATGTCCTGGCGCTCGAGGGTCGCGGCGTAGCAGGGCCCGCGCGTCATCGCGCACGTCAGCGCGCACGCGGTCGCGACGTCCTCGGTGAACGGATCGGGGTAGTCCCCGCCCATCCCGGCGGTGCCGCCGACGGCCCACCCGTCGGGGGTGAGGGTCGCGGCGGAGTCGTCGTCCGGATCGTCGTCGCCCACGGGGTCGCCCTCGCGCGCGCCCACCAACGGACGGCACGCCGCGGCGAGGATGGTGGCGCCTGCGAAGCCGAGGGTGTGGGCCGCGAAGGCGCGGCGGGAGAGCGGGGTTCGAGACATCGGGCTCCGGGACCAACACCGTGAAGCTAAGCGCGGAGCCCGGAGGAGTGGGGCGAGGGCGCCGCCCCAGGCATGGCACGGTTCGTGCACAGGGCTGCCGCGTGGCCCGCTCCGCGAACGAGACCCCCGCCTCCACCAGCCCGCCTCCAGCCGGAGGTGGGGCCGCGTGGCGTCGGCGGTGCGCGCGCCGGAGCCTGGGCCAGGCGCCTCCGAAGCCGGGCTCCCGCCCGCTGGAAGGCCGATCACAGGCTCGTCCGGGCGCCGGCTGCCCGGACGGCCGATCGCCCTGGGGGCGACCTCACACCCGCGGTGGGCGACCACACATCCGTCGTTCGACCGAGGGTGGCGCGCCGACCGATCGTTCAAACAAGCCTCGGCCCCCGTCCGGACGGCGGGATGCGGCAATCCGGAGACACGAATGCTGACCAAATCACAGGCACGTACCTTCTTCATCGGGTTCACGGTGTTGTTCTCCGGGGTGTTCCTCGCCCTCACCGTGGACACGATCCGCCAGGTCCCCGAACGGTCGAACGAAGACCAACTGACCGCCGAGGTGATCAAGGGGAAGGAGATCTGGGAGGCCAACAACTGCATGGGCTGCCACACGATCCTCGGCGAGGGCGGCTACTACGCGCCCGAGCTCACGAAGGTGGTGGAGCGCCGCGGCGAGGCCTGGATCCGCGTGTTCATCAAGGACCCGGCGGCGATGTACCCCGGGCGCCGCCAGATGGTGAAGTACGACTTCAGCGAGGAGGAGATCACCCAGGTCATCGCCTTCCTCGACTGGGTCGGGAAGATCGACACCAACGGGTTCCCCCGCAAGCCCGACATGACGACGGCCGGCATCGTGAGCAGCGCGAACGCCGCCACGACCACCACCACCGCCGCGTCTCCGGCCACCACCGCCTCGACCGAGGCCTTGCCGGCCGCGCCCACGTACTTCACCCAGGTGTGCCAGGGGTGCCACGCGGTGGGCGGCACCGGCGGCGCCGTCGGCCCCGCGCTCGACGGCGTCGCCACCCGCTACACGCCCGAGAAGCTCGACGCCTGGCTGAAGGACCCTCAGTCCGTCAAGCCCGGCACGGCCATGCCGAACCTCTCCCTCCCGGACACCACCCGCACCGAGCTCGTCACCTGGTTGATGCAGCTCGACTGACCCCGCTTCGCCTCTCCCACCCACACCTCAGGAGGACCCGATGCGGTTCCGCTCCCAGAAGGTCGCCTATCTCTTCTTCGCCACGTGCATGCTGCTCCTGGGCCTGCAGATCGTCTACGGCTTCGTCATGGCCTTCGCCCACATGGGGTACGACGGCCTGCATGCGTGGCTGCCCTTCAACACCGCGCGTGCCACGCACACGAACCTGCTCGTCGTGTGGCTGTTGGCCGGCTTCATGGGCGCCACGTACTACATCATCCCCGAGGAGGCCGAGCGGGAGCTCTTCAGCGTGCCGGCCGCCATCGTGCAGTGGGCCAGCCTCGTCGTCGTGAGCGTGATCGCCGTCATCGGTTTCCACTTCAACTGGTGGGAGGGCCGCAAGTTCCTCGAAATCCCGCGCCCGCTCGACTACCTCGTGGTCGTCAACGTGCTCCTGTTCGTCGGCAACGTCGGCATCACCGCGTGGAAGGGCCGCCGCTTCACCACCACCGGGATCGTGCTCCTCATCGGGCTCGTCTCGGCCGCGCTGCTCTACCTCCCGGGCATGATCACCTTCGAGTCCCAGGTGACCGACTCCTACTTCCGTTGGTGGGTCGTCCACCTCTGGGTCGAGGGCGTGTGGGAGCTCATCATGGGCGCCATCCTCTCGTTCCTCCTCATCAAGCTCACCGGCGTCGACCGCGAGGTCGTCGAGAAGTGGCTCTACGTCATCGTCGGCCTCACGTTCATCTCCGGCATCCTCGGCACCGGCCACCACTACTACTGGATCGGCGCGCCCGAGTACTGGCTGGCGCTCGGCGGCGTGTTCAGCGCGCTCGAGCCCCTCGCGTTCCTCGGCATGGCGCTCTTCACCGTGGCGATGGCCCGCAAGGGTGGCAAGACCCCTGACAACCGCGTGGCACTGAACTGGACCGTCGGTTGTGGTGTGGTCTCGTGCGTCGGCGCCGGCTTCCTCGGCTTCGCGCACACGCTCCCGCAGGTCAACATCTGGACGCACGGCACGCTCGTGACCGCCATGCACGGCCACCTCGCGTTCTGGGGCGCCTACGCGATGCTGAACCTCGGCATCATCGCCTACGCCCTCCCGCAGATGACCGGCCGCAAGCTCTACAAGCACTGGACCGCCGAGTGGGCGTTCTGGACCTCCAACGTCGGCATGATCGCGATGACCGGCGCGTTCGCGGTGGCCGGCATCACCCAGGTGTACCTCGAGCGCCGCATGGGCATGGACTTCCTCGCCACGCAGGAGGCGCTCGAGATCCACTTCTTCGGGTTGGCGCTCGCGGCCACGCTCTTCGCCACCGGCATCGGCCTCTACATCTGGAACTTCATCGCCCACGGCCTCCCCAAGGACGAGATGATCCAGGTCAACGGGTCCGTCCCCTCGGACGACTTCGTGGCGGCCAAGTGACCGGCGCCGCGCACGAACCCCGCCTGGTGGATCTCCCCTGGTACCGTCCGGTCGGCCACGAGTGCATGCTCTTCGAACAGGCCTATCGAAGCAACCTCCCGTTGCTCCTGAAGGGCCCCACCGGCTGCGGGAAGAGCCGCCTCGTGGAGCACATGGCCGCCCGCCTGGGTCGCCCGCTCGTGACCGTCTCGTGTCACGACGAGACCTCGGCGGTGGATCTGTTGGGTCGGTACCTCGTGCGCGGCGACGAGACGGTGTGGCAGGACGGGCCGGTCGCCCGCGCGGTGCGGGAGGGCGCAATCCTGTACCTGGACGAGGTCGCCGAGGCCCGGCCCGACGTGATCGTCGTCCTCCACCCGCTCACCGACCACCGGCGGCGGCTGTACGTCGAGCGCCACGACGAGGTGATCGAGGCGGCGCCGGGCTTCGGCCTCGTCGTGAGCTTCAACCCCGGCTACCAGCGCGGGCTCAAGGAGCTCAAGCCCTCCACCCGGCAGCGCTTCGTGGCGGTGCACTTCGACTACCCGTCGGCCGAGGTCGAGATCGAGGTGGTCGAGGGAGAGACCGGGATCGACCCGGCGACCGCGAAGCGCCTCGTGGCCCTCGCGGGGAAGATGCGGTGCCTCCGCGAGCTCGGCCTCTCGGAGGTGCCGTCCACGCGGCTCCTGGTCGACGCCGCGCGCCTAATCCGCGCGGGCGTGCCCCCGCGCCTCGCGTGCCAGGCGGCGGTGGTCGAGCCGCTCACCGACGATCGCGACGTGGCAAAGGGGCTCGCCGACCTCGTGGCGCTGGTGTTCTGAGTGCCGTTGCTTCCCGTCGAGAGGCGCACATGACCTGGATGGACAAGCCGCCGAACCTCGACGTCGAGTGGGAGGGGCGCGTGTTCGGGGTGCTCCTCTCGCTCTGGAAGCGGCTCCGGCCGGACCCGAACCCGCCGCCGCGCCCCGAGGCCGCCCGCCTCGCCGACGAGCAGGCCGCGCTCACCCTCCTGGCGCGCGCCCTCGCCCAGGAGACCGTGCGGCTCGCGCCCGCGCGCCTCGACGGCGGGGTGCGGGCCAACGACCTGCTGCTGCCCGAGGCCCTCGATCTCGGCGGCACCGCCGAGGAGAACCGCGACGCGCTGATCCTGCGCGTCGCCGTGGGCGCGACGATCCGGCGGCTCGGGCTCGACGCGATCCCGCTCGACGCCCCGACCGGCGCGGGCCCGCGGGCCATCGCCAGCCTCGACGCGGCGCGCCGGGCCACCGACGTGCTCGTGACCGAGCTCCCCATGTTCGCGGCGCTGCACGAGCGCACGACGGCGCTGGAGCGCGCCCGGGCCGGGCTCCCGCCGCGCTCGCCCGCCTGGGCGGCCATCCACGCCGCCGCCCTCGATCTCTCCGTGCCCTGGCCCCTCCCCGGGGAGCCGCTCCCGACGCCGCCGCCCGGCGATCCCGGCCCCGCGCCGCGGATGTGGGGCGAGCTGATCCGCGCCATCGCCGGCGCCGGCGCCGCCGGGCTCACCCCACGCGAGACCCCGTCCGCCCCGTCGACCGGCACCGAGCGCAAGGCGCGCCCGTCCGACGAGGTCGAGCGCGTCCTGGTCGACGAGGAGAAGGCGAAGGAGAAGGTGATCTCCCACACGTTCGAGAAGGTCGAGACGCTCGAGGAGCACAACGGGCAGACCCTCAAGATGGACGGTGCCGACGAGCTCGACGAGCACCTCGAGGCGCTCGACGAGGTGGACGTGAACCAGGTGATCCGCGGCGGCGAGCGCGCGCGGTCGCTCTACAAGGCGGAGATCGGGCTCGACGCGGACGTGCCCGACGTGGCCCAAATCATCCCCGACGAGCGCGGCCTCCCCTACGACGAGTGGGACCGCGGGGCCGGGCGCTACAAGCCGGGGTGGTGCACGGTCTACCCGACGCCGATGGGGCCGGGCGAGCCCGCGTGGGCGGCCGCCGTGCTCCCGCGCCACCGGGCGCTGGTGGAGGATCTCCACCGGCGCCTCGTCATCCACCGCACCCGCCGCACGCCCGAGCGCGCCCAGCGCGACGGCGAGGAGCTCGATCTCGACGCGCTCGTCGACGACCTCGCCAACCGCCGCGCCGGCCTCGCCCCGTCCGAGCGGGTGTACCTGCGGAAGCTGCGGCGGCAGCGGAGCTTCGCCACCACCGTGCTCCTCGACGTGTCGCTCTCCACCGACGCGTGGGTGGCCGATCGGCGGGTGTTGGATGTGGCACGGGAGGCCGTCCTCGTGTTGGGCGAGGTCGCACACCGCTTCGGCGACCCGCTCCAGGTGCTCGCCTTCGCCTCGCACACCCGCAACCGCTGCCGCGTCTGGTCGGTGCGCGACTGGAACGACCCCTGGGAGCTCGGCCGGGCCCGCCTCGGCGCCCTCCACCCCCAGGGCTACACCCGGATCGGGCCGGCCCTCCGTCACGCGATGGCCGAGCTCTCGAAGGCGGACGCCGACCGCCGGCTGCTCCTGCTCATCTCCGACGGAAAACCCACGGACTACGACCGCTACGAGGGCCGCTACGGGGTCGCCGACGTGCGGCAGGCCCTGCGCGAGGGCGAGGCCCGCGGCATCGTGACCCACGCCCTCGCCGTCGACGCCGTGGCCGGCGATCACCTCCCCCCGATGCTCGGCCCCGGCGCTTGGCACATCCTCCCCGAGCCTCGGCGCTTGCCAGAGGTCCTCACGACCGTGTATGGCCGCCTCACCGGTAGATGACCGGTGGCACGGAACGTGCTGTGAGCACATTCCACGGTGACCCTGTCCCCACCTGGAGCACCCGATGCCCATGTCCCGCCTCGCTCCCCACGTCCCCCGGGCGCCCGCCGATCCCGTCGCGTCCTTCCGGGCGTGCCACGAGCGCATCCGCACGTTCATCGCGGGCCTCCAACGCATCGCCACGCTGCCGGACCTCGCGGACCCGCGCGTGCCCGCCGCCGCCGCCCAGGCACGCCGCTACTTCGCCGAGGGCCTGCCCCTCCACGCGGACGACGAGGACCTCTCCCTCGGCCCGCGGCTCCGCGCCGTCGCGCCCGAGTGCGGCCCGCTGCTCGACGAGCTGGAGCGCGACCACCGGAAGATCGACGCGTGCCTTGCGACCCTCCTGCCGATGCTCGGCACGCTCGCCGAGGAGGGGCGGGTGCCCCACGCCACCTTCCGCGTGGCGGTGAGCTTCCTCTCGAACCTGCTCCTCCCGCACATCACCCGCGAGGAGGACGAGGTGTTTCCGCTCTGCGCGCGGCTCTCCGCCGAGGACAACCTCGCCATCGCGCGGGAGCTGGTCGAGCGCCGCGCCCCCCCGAATGGACGGGCGTGATGGCTCGCCCCTCGGTCGACTTCACGGCCCCCCCGGCTCCGACCCGCCCCGCCGAGCTCCGCGCGCTCTTCCCTCGTGAGCACGGCCTCTGGTGCTGGGCCGGGGCCCCGCTCCTCGGCGCCGCCCTGCTCGCCCCCACCCTCGCCACCGGCCTCGGCGTGCTCGCCGTCCTCGCGCTCTTCGGCGCGGGCAACGCGGCGCGCAAGGGCGCCTGGGTCGAGGCCGGGTGGGCGACCGCCGTGGCCAGCCTCGCCGGCATCGGCGTCCTGGCGCTCGTCCCCGCCCCCGGCGTGTGGATCCTCACGCTCGCGGCCCTGGTCGTCGGCGGAGGTGTCGCCCTCGGGGTCGCCGACGGCGCCACCGGGCGGAAGGTGCCGGCCGTCACCCTGTTCGAGCTCGCGGCCATCGGCGGGTTCGCCGGGGCGGCCGCGGGGCTCGCCGTGGCCGGCGGCGTCTCGCCGGGGACCACCGCCCTCGTCGCGCTCGCCATCGCCACCTGGGAGGTGATCGGCCTCTGGTGGGTCCGAGGCCAGCTCTCGCGCGTGTTGCCGGGCCGCACCCCGTGGACCGCCGGCCCCGTGGCCATCGCCGCCCTCGCGCTCCTCATGGCGGTCGTCGCCGCCGCGGCCGGGCACCCCGAGGTCGCCCTCGTCCCCGCGTTCTACGCGCTCCGGATCGCCTCGACGCGCCCGGTGACCGTCCCGAAGGACGCCCGCCGCATCGGCCTTAGCGAGGCCGCCTGGGCGGTGGGCGCCACGGTCCTCGCGGTCGGCGGCGTGGCCCTGTGACCACCCCTCCGGAGAAGCCGCTCGAGTCCTGGCGGATCTTCTTCCCGACCGCCGCGGCGCTCGCCGTCGTCGGCCTCGTCGCGTGGGGGGTCCAGTTCGCCGGCGTCCCGTTCGGGCTCCTCCCCGCCGACCACGCGGGCTTCATGGTCTGGGGCGTGTTCGGCTCCGGCATCCTCGGCTTCCTGCTCACCGCCTACCCGCGCCAGAACGACGCGCCGATGCCGAGCCGACCGATGTTGTGGGGCCTGCTGGCGGCCCAGCTCCTCTCGGTCGCCACGCTGCTGTTCGGTCGCGCCGCGCTCCCGCCCGCGCCGCTCGCGGTCGTGGTCGCGCTGCCCTGGCTGGCGACGCTCGGCTGGGTGCTCCCGGTGGCCCGCGCCTCGCTGAAGCGGCGCTGGGACGACACCACCGCCGCCATCCCCGTGGCCCTCGCCGCGGCGATCGTGGGCATCGTGCTCCACGCGCTCGACCCGTACTTCGCGCGGTCCGGCCTCCGCGGCATCTCCTTCGGCACCGGGCCCTTCGTGGCCCTCGTCGCGCTCGCGATCCTCGACCGTGTGCTCCCGTTCTTCTCCTCCCGCGCCGTCACCGTCGCCGGGGACGGCGAATACACCGGCAAGCGCACGCGCTGGTTCCTCGGGCCGCTCGCGGCGCTGCTCTGGGCCAAGGCCCTGTTCCCGGCGTACGCCCCGTGGTTCGCCGCCGGGCTCGTGCTCGTGCTGGCGCGGCAGTGGTGGGGCTGGCGCCCGTGGCCCGCCGCGCGCACCCCGATGGTCGGCGTGCTCCACGTCGGCATCGGGTGGATGGCGCTCGCGTGGTTCTGCGACCTCGTGGGCGCCCCCGCCACCGTCGGCACCCACGCCCTGCTCGTCGGCGGCATCGGCACCCTCCTGTTCGGCATCTCGATGCGCGTCGTGCGCGGCCACAGCGGCCTCCCCGTGGTGCTCGGCCGCGCGGGCGCCGTCGTGATGATCCTCGCCCAGCTCGCGGCCGCCCTCCGGGTGTGGGTCGGCTGGTCCGGCGGCACGCCCGCCCTCTACGTCACCAGCGCGCTGCTGCTCGTCGCCGCGTTCGCCGTGTGGCTGGCGCGGTTCGGACCGGTGGCGGTGCGGCGGTCCTGACCAGAGGGAGTCGGCGGGGCTCGAGCCGGGGACGCGGCGGTGCCCGGCGCCCGGAGCGGCGCCGACCGCCGCGGTGTGGGCGCACGCCTGGCCCGGTGGGCGGTGGGGCGGGCGGGGACGGCGGGACGTGTCCGGTCGACAGGTCGAAAGGTCGACAGGTCGACGAGCAACCGCCGGCCCTCCACCCCCGCGGCAGCTGCCCGCAGCGCGGCCGGGGCGCCCCGCTCGGGGGGCGCTCCGGCCGGTCCCCGCGTCCTCGCGGGACCGAGC
>JAKFCH010000043.1:0-4039 GCA_036676765.1 Deltaproteobacteria bacterium | reverse complement strand
CGCGCGTCTCGAGCGACTCCGCGAGCGCGCGGGCGCGGCGCAGGGCGCGGGCCACCACCGGGCGGAGGAGGGCGGCCTCGAGCGTGAGCCACGCCCACGGGGTGCGCCGCCAGATCGCGCGGCCCCGGTGGGCGCGGGCCTGGCGCACGGCGAGGAGCTCCTCACCGACGAGCGGCACGAAGCGCAGGGCGGTGGCCCCCATGAGCGCCACGCCGAAGGGCACCCGCATCGCGAGCAGGCCCGCCACGAGCCGATCGGGCGCGGTGGACAACGCCACCCAGATGCCCGCGGCCGTGAGCGCGAGGAACCGCATCGACTGCACGAGCCCGTGCAACACGCCCTCCCGGCAGACGACGATCGACGGCTCGCGCGAGAGCACCACCAGCGGCGTCCGCGGCCAGTCCGCCCAGAAGAGGCCCTGCGAGAGCGCGGTGGACCACGCCAGGAGCAGCACCCCGCCGACGAACCTGAGGCGCCAGCCGACCGCGCGGGGGTGGAGCATCGCGGCGAGCGAGGTGACGGCGGCGAGGAGCCCGAGCGGGAGGGCGCCCTCCAGGCAGAGGACGAGCACGCCGAGGCAGAACAACACGCCGATCCGCGCGCGGGGGTCGGTCACGCGGCCTCCACCAGGGCCGCGAGGGTGGCAGGATCGCCGTAGGGCAGGCCGAGCTCGGCGCACAGGCACGCGAGCGGCGGCAGGGGGAGCGGCAGGCCGCGCGCCTCGGCAGCGCGGAGGGTGGCGAGCGGCGGACCGTCTCCGACGATGCGCCCGCCGTCGAGCACCACCACGCGGGTGGCGTGGCGGAGGACCACGTCGAGGTCGTGGCTCGCGAACAACACCGCGCCGCCCTCCGACGCGAGCGCGCCGGAGAGCGCCCCGAGCATGCGGTCCACCTGGTCGCGGTCCTGGCCGCTCGTGGGCTCGTCGAGCACGAGGACGCGCGGGGCGCATGTGAGCGCGGCGGCCACCGCGGTCCGGAGTCGTTGGCCCCGGGAGAGGGCCTGGGGCGGCCGCCCGAGGAGGTCCGCGATCGAGAGGGCTGCGGCGGCCTCCGCCACCCGTGTCGCGACCTCCGACCGGGGGCGCCGCGCCTCCACGGGCCCGTAGGCGAGCTCGGCCTGGACCGTCTCGTTGAACAAGGCGAGGTCGGGGTTCTGGGGCACCTCCACGAGCCGCCCCGCCCGTATCACCCGGCCGCGGGTCGCCCGGAGCCGGCCCGACGCGAGCCCGAGCAGCGTGCTCTTCCCCGCGCCGTTGGCCCCCACGATCGCCACGCGCTCGCCGCTCGACACGTGGAGTGACACATCGGTGATACACGGCGGCTGCCCGGGCCAGGCGAACGATACATCTACGATTTGCATCGCCTCGACCGATACATCCGGCGATACATCCACCGAAACATCCGAAGAAACGCCCGTCACGCCGGGATGTCGCACCCGCCACCGCCGCGCCCCGGTGTGCGCCTCGAGCTCCTCCAACGCGGGGCCGTGCAACCCGAGCGCGCGGAGCGACGCCGCGTCGAGGAGCGGATCGGCGACGACACATCCCCGGTCCATGAGCACCGTGCGCGTCGCGAACGGCATGGCGATCTCGAGGCGGTGCTCGACGCACAGGACCGCCACGCCCGCATCGGCGAGCCCGCGCAGGAGCGTCATGACCGCGCGCGCACCTTCGGGGTCGAGCTGGGACAGCGGCTCGTCGAGGAGCAACACGCGGGCCCCGGCGGCGAGCGCCGCGCCGATGACGAGCCGCTGCCGTTGGCCGCCGGAGAGCGCCGACGGGGCGCGGTCGGCGCGGTCGGCCAGGCCGAGGGTCGCGAGCAATTCCGATACACGTGTATCGATCCGCTCGGGGGTGAACCCGGCGCTCTCCATCCCGAACGCGAGCTCGGCGGCGCACGTGGCGGCGACGACGGCGTCGTCGGGGTCCTGCCCCACGAACCCGAGCGTGGTGACGCGCTCGGTGGCCACGAGCGCGGCGGGATCGCGCCCGTCGACCGTGACGACCCCGCTGGTCCGGCCCTGGCCGTGGCGCTGGAGCAGGCCGGCCGCGAGCCGCAACACCGTCGACTTGCCGCACCCCGTGGGCCCCGTGAGCAGCACGAGCTCACCGGCCGCGACGGCGAGATCGACCGGCCCGACGCCCACCCCGGCGGGGTAGCGGTAGGCGGCGCCGACGAGGCGGATCACGCCTCCACCCGGCGCAACGACGCGGCGAAGCCGACGGCCACCCAGGAGGCGATCACCGTGTAGAGCATTCCGGGCACGAGCACCTGCATCGCGATGTACCAGGGCGCGAAGAACAGCCGGAACAGGACGACGCTCATCCACAACCCGGCGAGCGTGGTGCACGCCGAGGCGCCAGCGAGGCCGAACGACAACCGCGCCCACCGCCGCCCGGGCGACTCCTCCCGCCACGCGCCCCCTCGCGTGAGCCCCGCGAGCCAGGCGAACCCCTCGCCGATCCCGATGGCCGCGCCCGTGTAGAGCAGGTCCGCCGGGGCGAAGCTACCCGTGGTGAAGCCGCGCAGGAACCAACCGGTGAGGGTCGCGAGGGTGAGGGTGCCGACGCGGGGCAACAGCGTGATCAGCGTCGCGAGGAGCGTGTAGCGGCCGAGGTCGGAGAGGAGCCCGGTGACGAGGGAGGAGAGCGGGCCGAGCAGGGCGCCGACCGCCATCGCGACGAGGTCCGCCGCCGTGCCGACCAGGAACGACGCGCTCCCGAAGAGCGCGATGGTCATGAGCTCGCTCGTGGCGGCGGTTTCGAGCCACCCGCGCATCCGGCGCGCCGTGAGCACCGCCCCGGCCACGAACGCGGCGAGGGTGAGCGTGAAGCCGACGCTCACCACGGCATCGCCGCGGCGGACGTAGAGGGGCCGGGTCGCGACGTGGAGCGGCGTGTCGCCGCCGAGGGGGGTCACGGTGAGCGCGGCGTCGTAGGCGCCGGCCGTCACGCGCGCGGTGTCGACGAACACCGGGAGCGCGGCGCGGGCCTCTCCGTGCGGCGGCACGCGGATCAGCGCGGAGACCAGACCGGTGTCGCCGTCCGCCGAGCGCATGCGGGGGCGGAAGGCCACCGCGGACACGGTCGGCGCGGCGGGATCGTGGACGGTGAGCGAGACCTGGAGGTCGACGGCCTCGGGGCCGTCGTTCTTGAGGGTCACGCCCCACCACGCCCACGGGGTGACCTCGTCGCGCCGGCGCCCGCCGAGGCCGACGGAGCGGATGACGCGCTCCCACGCGGGCGAGGGGAGGCTCACGCGGCGGGCGGGCCGCCCGAGGTCGGGCGAGCCGTCGACCTCGGCGGGAAACGTGTCGCCGACGAGGGTGATGTCGCCGGCGAGGGTCGCCAGGGCGACGGGCGCGGGGGCGAGGGTGAACGTGGATGCGCCCACGGTCACGGTCACCGAAGTGTCGGACACGCGGACGGTGCGGACCACGCGGGCGCCGGGGACGGGGAGGGCGAGGGTCGAGGCGGCGGCGCGGGTGGGGGCGAGGAGCGTCGACCGGGGCGCGAGCGCTTCGGCGGTGACCTCGACCGCCCCGAGCGAGGCCCCGGCGGTAGCCCCGGGGCGATCCCCGACCGAATAGCCTACCGAATCCGGCTTCCCCGGCCCGCCGGTCACGCCGACGAGCACCTCCGTGCTGCCCCCCGCGACGAGCGGGATCGCGATGGTGCCGACGGCCTCCACCCACGCGCCGCCGGGGCGGGGCTGCACCTCGACGGTGACCGGGCGCCGGGGCGCTACGTCGAACGACGTCGTCGCCTCCGTGTGTCCCACGGTCACGACGACGGAGTACGCGCCGGGCTCGAGGGGGACGAGCATGTCGAGGGTGGGCGTCGGCGCGGGGGGCGCGCGGCGCATGAGCGGGACGCCGGCGGCCGAGCGGACCTCCACGCGGTCGATGGGGGCGGACGCCTCCACCCGGACGCCCGAACCGGTCGGCGCCGCGACCACGGTGAGCGGCGGCGCGGGCGCGCAGGCGGCCAGCGGCACCAGGACGAGGAGGAGGGCCGCGCCGAGCGGCGCGCGGGGCG
>JAKFCH010000042.1:0-22957 GCA_036676765.1 Deltaproteobacteria bacterium | reverse complement strand
CAGGGGCGGCGCGCTGCCGACCGAGCGCGGAGCGCGAGCGCGCAGGGCACCGACCCCCGGCGCTCCGGGCCGGGGGGCGCGCCCCCCTACTCCCCACCTCCACCGCGACTATCTGCCAGGGGATGCAGTTCGAGCCCCCGCAGCCGCCGGAGGTGCCGCGCGCGGCGAAGCTCCCCGCGTGGCGTTGGATCGGGCTCGGGATCGTCGCGGCCGTGCCCGTGCTCGCGCTCGCGGGGGTCTTCGGGGATGCGCAGGGCGTGGCCCTCGTGGAGGAGGGGCCGCTCGCGGTCGAGGTCGAGTGGCCGACGCGCGCGCGCTACGCCGTGCCGGGGCCCCTCCGGGTGACGGTGCGCAACCGCTCGGACGCGCCGCTCGACGACGTATCCGTGGGGTTCGACCCCGTGTGGATGGAGCACTTCGAGGAGGCGGACTTCAACCCGGCTCCCGTCACGGCGTGGACCTTCGCGCTCCCGACGATCGCGCCCGGTGCGTCGGCGGGCATCGTGGGGGAGCTTCGACCGCTGGCCGCGGGGCGGCACCTCGGCGCGGTGCACGTGACGAGCGGAGGCACGACCGTTCGGCTCGACCTCGAGACGCGGGTGTGGCCGTAGATGGAGACCGTCCTCCGGGTCGGCCTGGTGTACCTCGTGCTGATGGCCGGCTTCCGCCTGCTCGGCAAGCGGGAGCTCGGGCAGCTGTCGCAGTTCGAGCTGGTGACGCTCATGCTCATCCCCGAAATCGTGTCGCCGGCGCTCACCCGTGACGACCCCTCGATGACGAACGCCGTCGTCGGCGTGTGCACGCTGTTCACGATGGTGACGCTCACGTCGTTCCTCGTGCACCTCTCGCCCAAAGCGGCCTCGGCGCTCGAAGGGAAGCCGGCCGTGCTCGTGCGGCACGGGCGGATGGACGCCGACGCGATGAACCGCGAGCGCATCTCGCCCGACGAGCTCTACTCGGAGATGCACCAGGCCGGGCTCGAGCGCGTCGAGGACGTGAAGTGGGCCATCCTCGAGCCCGAGGGCCGCGTGTCGTTCATCCCCTTCGGCGCGCAGCGGGAGGGCGGCATGCCGGAGCCGGAGCTGATCGCGTAGGGCCGCTCTCGTCGCGATCCGACCCTACGCCGCCGAGCTGAGCTCCCGGCGCGCGTCGACCCGCCGCACGACCCGGTCATAGACGACCATGCCGACGATGCTCACGAGCCCGATGAGGCCGATGTCCATCCAGATGGCCTCGGGGTGGTAGGTGTCGAAGAGCACGCGCTGGGCCTCGATCACGGACACGTCGAGCTTCGCCGCGAGGGTGGGCATGACGTCGGTCTTCTGGAGGGCATCCACCGCCTCCGGCGCCATGCCGAGCCGCTCGGAGAGGTACTGCTTCGCGAGGTTGACCTTGTCGCCGCGCTCCTCGTAGGCGTTGCCCGCGAAGATCGACCCGGCGATCCAGCCGATGGCGACGGGGATGTTGGCGTACCCCATGAAGAGGCCCTCGCCACCCTTGGGCGAGAGCGTCGCGAGGTACTCCATCTTCTTGGGGGAGGACAACATCTCGCCCACCGAGAACACAAGGATGCCCGCGAGGCAGATCGCGCCGGTGACCGCGGTGCCCGCGACGATGCCGCCGACCGTCGCGACCGCCATGCCGAGGATGATGCTCGTGAGCGGTCGGACGAAGCCGCTGAGGTAGGCGAAGCCGACCATCGTGAACGTGATGAGCGCCGGGTTGAGGTTGATCATCCACTCGGGGGGCACCTGGCCGCCCGTGCGCGCCAGCTCGACGAGCTCCGCCGCGCTGGCGAGCAGCACCGCGCGCACCTGGACGAGCGCGCCGATGCCGCCGACGACGGCCGCGCCGATCGCCAGCGCCCGCGCGGGGATCCGCCGCGCGAAGGCGAGCCCTGCCGCCGCGATGCCGACCAACGGCGCGCCGACCGCGGGCCCCACGGAGCCCCACGACGCCGGCGCGAGCGCCCCGAGCGCCGCCCAGGCCGCGCCGGTGAGCGCCAGGGCCACGACCGCGTAGGCGGGCACCGGCACGTCCCGCGCGGGGCGGTGGTCCGGTCGCATCGCCAGCAGCACGCTCGCCGCGCACACGCCGCCCACGATCCCGGCCGCGAGCACCGCGAGCACGGTGGGCACCGCGGGGGTGGAGAAGGCGCCGCCGAGGGCGAGGAGGATGCCGCTGCTGTCCACCCAGTCGTCGATCACGTTGGGGAGCAGATCGAAGACCTGGTTGAACATCAGCCAGAACCCGGAGAACACGAGGCAGAAGAAGAACACCCGGTGCTGGAACAGGCCGGAGACGCTCGCGACGTAGACCCCGAAGGCATCGGTGCGGCCGGCGTCGAACGCGGCCTTGTCCCCGGTGAAGACCATGAGCGCAGGCGCGATGATGACGCCGGTGTAGGCGAGGTAGCGGAGGATGAAGGCGACGCGCGGCAGCCCGCCCGGCTCGGCGCGGGAGGCGTCGAGGATCACCTGGGCGTCGTCGACGGTGCCGGTGGCGGAGAGGGCCAAGACAGCGACGAGGAGGACGGCCATGAGGGCGGCGGCGCGCTTCGCGGTCGCGGGGTTCCACGCGAGCGCGGCAGCGGCGAGGCCCGCGAGGGTGCCGAGGGCCGCGATGGGCAGGAACGCGCCCGAGATCCAGGCGCCGACGGTCGTTTCGAGCGAGTCCACGCCGACGAGGGTGCCCGCGAGCCCCGCGCCGCCGAACAACGCCGCGAACCACGCGGCGGTGAGCAGCGCGAACGCGACGCCCCAGCCCCGGGAGACCGACACCGGCACGGCCCGGGAGATGGCGGCCCACCCCGCCTTCTGCTTCGCCTCGTGCGCGACGAGGTCGACCGCGCCCTCCTCCGTGGGGTCCGTGTAGAACGGGAGCCAGAGGAAGTTGATCGAGACGATGAGCGCGCACGCGTAGAAGACGTACTGCCAGTCGAGGATGCGCAGCGAGCCGGCGAGCACGGGGCCGAGGAACCCGCCGACGTTCACGAGCTGGTAGAAGATGCCCCACCCGACGGACGCGTTGGAGGCCTTCAGGGTCGCGGCGAGCGTGCCCTGGACGCCCGGCTTGAAGATCGCGGTGCCGCCGGCGAGCAGCATGCACCCGGTGAAGAAGAGCCCGTAGTCCTTGAAGTGCGCCATCATCACGTAGCCGGCGATCTTGAACAGGATCGCCACCACGATGGTGCGCTTGTGGCCGTAGCGGTCGGCGAAGCCCCCGGTGAACATCGGGAGCACCGACTGCATCGCCGCCCACGCCGCGAAGATCGAGCCCTTCTGCACGTGGGTGAACTCGGGGCCGCCGAGCTCGACCGCGAGCACCATGTAGATCGCGATGACCGCGCGCACGCCGTAGTAGGCGAGGCGCTCGAACATCTCCATCACGTTGACGATCCAGAAGCGGTTGTCGAGCTCCTGGATCTGGCGCATCAGGCCGGGGCGGACCGCTCCGCCGGCGGACGGGGACGTGGTGGACGGCGGCTGGCTCACGGGCATCTCCCCTGTCGCGCGGCCAGCTACTGCTGTTCGGGCAGACAGAGGCGCATAGCACGTGTGCCCGGACGCGAGTCGGGCGGCCCCCTCACGGTGAGCCGCCCTCCACCTGCGTCATCGCGCGGCTACCCGCAGCTCACGCGCCCACCGCGCACCGTGCAGCGCACCTCGCCGCCGGTGGCCGGGATCTCGACCGCGGTGTTCATCGGCACGTTGCCCTGGAGCGTCAGCGTGCAGCCGCCCGGGGTGGCGCTGGCAAACCGCGCGATGGTGTCGCTGCCGGAGAGCGCCTCGATCTGGGTGCGGCCCGAGCAGGTGAGGCCGACCTCGGCGATGGGGAGGTCGCTGTCGACCTTCACCTTGAACGCCACGCCCCGAGCGGGCGGCTTCGGCACCACCGGCGTCGCGTTGCACAGCGGGCTGGTGAGCCCGTCGAGCCACTGGATCTCGGCGTCCTCGCCGAGGGCCCCCACGCGCTCCTGCCACGTGGAGAACGGCGCGCCGCAGGGCGAGCCGCCCATGGACCGCGCGAGGATGAGGTCGGTCCAGCCCATCAGCGCGCGGGCCTTGCGCATGTTGCGGGGATCGCTCTCGAGCAGGGCGCCGACGGTGGTGGTGAACGCCTGGGTGCGCGCGGCGCCGCTCGCCACGTCCTTCCACTCGACGGTGAGCGTGACCGGGTCGTTCGGGACGGGGCGGCCCTTGATCTGCAGGTCCTGGAGGAACAGCTGGGTGGTGCCCGCGTAGTAGTGGATCGGCTGGACATCTTCCTTGGTGGTGCTCGACTCCTCGCCGTAGAAGCGCTTCATCGCGAGGCTCGGCGGCAGGTCGAGGGCGAAGCGCACGTCGTGCGCGATGGTCTGCACGAGCGAGGGGAAGCCGATGCCGAAGACGCGGTCCACCACGGCCTCGGAGCCGAGGTAGACGTAGGCGCCCTTGCCCTTCTCGGTGAGCATGTCGAGCACCTTGTCATTGAAGTCGCGGCCCACGCCCACGGCGGTGAGGCGGATGTCGGACTCCTCGTAGGCCTTGGCCACCTCGGTGACCGTGTTCGGGTCGATGTCGCCGGTGTTGAGCAGCGCGTCCGAGATGAGCATCATCCGGCGGTTGCGGCCGTCGGCGTCGTCGCCGGTGCGCCCCTTGGCGATGCGGTAGCCCTCCTTGAGGCCGAGGTCGACGTCGGTGCTGCCGCGCGGTTGGAGCCGGCTGATCGCGGTGGTGAGGAGCGAGGGATCGTCGCGACCGACGACGAAGTTCTCCAGCGGCGTGCACACCTGGTCGTCGAAGAGGACGAGATCGACCCGATCCCCGCGGACGAGCTGGTCGCTCATCTTGGTGAGGCCGCGCTTGAGGTACTCCATCCGCCCCTCCGCCGACATCGAGCCCGAGCGGTCGAGCACCATCGTGAGATCGAGCGGGGTGCGCGTCGGGGTCACGCCCTTCACCGCGAACGCGAACGTGAGCACGTCGGGCGCGGTCTGCTCGGCGGAGCCCTTGGCCGAGAAGGTGTCGCCGCTCCGGACGGGGTCGGTCTCGAAGCTGAAGTAGTTGAGGAGCTCGTGCGGGCGCACCTGCGAGGTGCTGACCGGGCCCCGGTTCTGGATGGCCCAGAGGAGGCGCTGGGCGCTCGCGAGGCTCATGGAGTCGTCGTTGGAGAGGTAGACGGTGGCGCCCCACTCGAGGTTGTCGTCGCGGAGGGCCCGCGCGCGGTCCGCCTCCTCCATCACCGCGCCGCTCTCGGAGCGCGCATCGGCCTTCTTCTCGTCCTTGGTGCCCCCGACCATCGTGGAGGCGTCGTCAGCGGGCGCGGCCTCGGCGGACGGCTCGGACGGCGCACCGAAGAAGCCGTCCCCCGCGCTCGGCTTGGGGCTGCTCGTGCTCGCCTTGGCCGACGGGGCGTCCGCCTGCTTCTGCTTTGCGGGGGCCGCCGCCTGCGGCGCGGACGGGCTGCTGGAGCTCGCCACCCCCGTGCCGATCCCGCCGCTGCCCGAGCCGTAGCCCGAGGCGCCACCGCCGCCGGGGCCCGTGCCGGTGGTGCCGAGGGTCCCCATGCTGCCCGAAGGCGTCGTGGAGGGCGCGGACGACGGCGGCGGGGGCGGGGTGGCGCTCATTCGGCTCGACCCCTTGCGCGCCACCTCCCGCTCGGAGCCGCCGTAGCACTCGCGCACGATCACCTCGCCCGACGGCATCCGCGCCACGCGGGCGGGCTCCTCCTGCACGATCGGCGTCGCCGGCACGTCGGGGATGGTCGGGGGCTTGGCCTCGGAGGTGGACTGGCAGGAGAGGAGGGCGAGGAAGGTCAACATGGGGGCTCCGGGTGCCATTGCGTGGGGCGGCGGCGGAAAGGGGGCGGTCGGTGAGACGCCGACGGAACGAAGCGGCCCGACGCGAGCTTACAGGGAATGTTCGGGGGCGAGCAGCGGCGGCGGCGGCGCACGGAGGGCGGGGCACGCGGTCGCCCGTGAGGCTGGAGGGCGCCGCCAAGGCGGCGCGGGGCGGGATAGGCCCCCCCGCATGCCGCGTGACCTCCTCATCTCCCTCCGCGATCCGACCGATCCCATGGCACAGCAGGAGCTACGCTGCTTTCGGGACACGACCGGGCTCCCGAACCTCGAGATGCACCACGCCTCCGCCGACCCGCTCGACGACCGCCTCCTCGACGAGGCCCGCATGTTCTTCTTCGGCGGCTCCGGCGCCTACTCGGTGCTCGACCCGCACCCGTGGGTCCGGCAGATGCTCGACTTCCTCGTGCGCGTGGTCGATCGCAAGGTGCCCGCGTGGGCCTCGTGCTTCGGCTTCCAGGGCCTCTCGCTCGCGCTCGGCGGCGAGGTCAACCGCGACGACCTGCGCCAGGAGCTCGGCGCCTTCCCCATCGATCTGACCGGCGCCGCCGCGGACGACCCCCTCTTCGGCCCGCTCCCCGCCACGTTCAACGCGCAGCTCGGCCACCACGACCACGTGGATCGCCTGCCGTCCGGGGTCACCCTCCTCTGCACCGGCCGCAAGATCCACAACCAGGCCTTCAAGGTCGACAACGCGCCGTTCTGGGCCACCCAGTTCCACCCCGAGCTCAACAAGTCCACGACGAGCGAGCGCTGGAACTACTACCGGTCGCACTACGCGGACGACGAGGCCTCCGCCGCCGCCATCGACCGCGCCATGGCCGAGGCGCCCGACACGCTCGAGGTCCAGACGGTCATGCGGCGCTTCGCCACGTGGGCGTCGACCCGCGGCTGATCCGACGCATGAACGCCTCCACCTCCCTCCTCCGCGGCCTCCTGCGCGCCGCCCTCGCGCTCCCCCCCGCGGTCACGCGCCTCCGGACGGGGAGCCCGCCCCGCAACGACCGGGGCACCCCGCTCGATCCCGACACCCACGTGCTCGTGTGGTTGGAGAACCGCCTTCCGGAGAAGCTCGGCGGCGGCATCACCAAGGCCACGCCCGCGGCGTCGCGCGTCGCGATGCGGCGCTCGGTCGCCATCGTCGCGTCGCGGCCGGTCGCGCCGCTCCGTGTCCGGGACGATCGGGTGCGGGACGGGCTCGCTCCCGACGGCCCCCCCGTGCGCGTGTACGGGCCGCCGGGCCCGCCCCGGCCGTTGCTGGTCTACCTGCACGGCGGCGGCTGGGTCCAGGGGGATCTCGACACGCACGACGCCCTCTGCCGGCGCCTCGCCGTCGAGGCCGATCGCGTCGTCGTCTCCGTGGACTACCGCCTCGCGCCCGAGCACCCGTTCCCCGCCGGCCTCGACGACGTCGTGCGGGCGCTCCGGTGGGTCCGCGATCCCGATGTCGTGGCCGCGCTCGGCGCGATCCCCGGCCGCGTCGCCGTCGGGGGCGACAGCGCCGGTGGCAACCTCGCCGCCGCGGCCTGCCTCGCGCTCCGCGACGCCGGCGAGCCGCTCCCCGAGCTCCAGGTGCTCCTCTACCCGGGCCTCGACCAGACGCGGGCGCTGCCGAGCCAGACCACCTTCGCGCGCGGGTTCCTCCTCACCTCCGACGACATCGACTGGTTCCAGGGGCACTACGCCGTCCCGGACCTCCGCGCGCCGCTCGCCTCGCCGCTGCTCGCCCCGGACCTGCGCGGCCTGCCCCCCGCCGTCGTCACCACCGCGGGCTTCGACCCCCTCCGCGACGAAGGTGAGGCCTATGTCGCGCGGCTACGCGAGGCAGGCGTGCCGGTGGTGCACCTGGACGAGGCCGACCTCGTCCACGGGTACGCGAACATGGACGGCGTGCTCCCGGCAGCCGACCGCGCGGTGACCCGGCTGGCGGCGGCGATCCGGGCCGGGTGAGCGGGGCGCGGGGATCGGCGGACGATCAGAACCCGCCGCACGCCTCGGTCGTCGGCACCGTGACGGTGGTGGTCTCCGTACCGTGCACGATCGTGTAGGTGCCTTCGGGGAGCGGCCCCACGTCGCAGGCCGCGGAGAGCATCCCGCAGTCGTCCGTGCAGGCAACGCCGATGCCGGTCGCGGTCTCCCAGGAGAACTCGCTGGTGACGGTGATCGTCGTGCCGTCGAGCGTCGCCTCGCAGGAGGACGTCTCGTTGCGATCGCAGGAGGACGAGAGGCACACGTCCGCGTCGACCGTGATGGTGCCGGTACCGTCGGCGGTCGCGGCTTCGAGGCAGCTCGTGCCTTCGTCGATCTGGGTGACCGGCTCCCACTGCTCGAAGACACACGCGAACAGGGCCAGGACGAGCGGGATGATGGACATGGGCGCCTCCGGCAACCAGGGAAGCAGGAAGCGTGCCACGGGCACCGAACTCGCGTCGGCTCGAAGTCAGAGCTCGTCGATCCAGCCGTCGAGCCGCTTCCGCACGGAGCCGACCGACTCGACCTCCAGCCGGTCGGACAGCAGCTTCTTGGCCTCGGTGCGCTTGCCCGTCCGGCCGCCGATCTCGAAGATGGCCGCGCCCGCCTCGATACGCACGCGCTCCGACGCGTCCGCGAGGTGCCTCGCGGGCGGGTTCAGGCTCCGGCTGCGCTCCCCGATGGCCGCCAGCGCCTCGATGCGCGTGTCCTCGTTCGTGTTGGCCGCGGCCCACACCGCGGCGGCCTCGTGCTCGGCGGCGACGCCGGTGCCGCGCTTCCAGCGGGCGCGCACGACGCGCCAGGCCTTGAAGCGGACCGCGGCGTCGTCGTCGTTCTTCATGACCCACACGATCGCGTTCGTCATGCGGTCGTCGGTCTCGTAGCGGACGAGCGCGTCCTCGCGGGAATCCGACGAGCCAGAGCGCAGCGCAACGGGCACCTGGTCCGCCGTGAACCCGGCCTGCGTGGTCGGCGCGGCCGGTTCGGCCGACGCCGCCCGGGTCGCGCCCCCGCCGCCCTTCGTGGACACGGAGATGGCGTCGAGCGCGGCCTGGTCCGCCGGCGTGTAGGCGCGCGCGGCCTCGGGCGGCGGCACGTCGCGCTTGATGAGGTCGGTGGTGACGCGGGCGAGGTCCGGCCACACCTCGGCGACCGTGGCGCTCCCGACGATCTGCCGGTTCTCGGTCCCCGCGAGCGGAGGGCCGAGGAGCACGACCGGGCTGCCGACGGCGAGCCCCTGGGTCACGCCGGCCTTCACCAGCTCCTGCTTGTCCTGGCGCGTCAGCTCCCACACCGCGGGGGCCGCCTCGGTCGGCGCGACCGGGGCGGGCGGGGCCTCGGTCTTCATGTCGCCGAACCCGGCGCACGCGAGCGTCAGGAAGAGCGGGACGGCGAGCAGCAGGCGCATGGAAACTCCGGTCGGGACGCGACTAACCCACGGACAACCCGGCAGCCTCCGCGCGACGGGTGACCGGCGCTTCCCGACGAAGACACCCTGACGCCGACCTACGCCCCCAACCACACCGGCGCGCGCCCGATCGCCACGAGGACGCGCACGAGGTCGACCACGGCGAGCCGCACCGTGGCCTCGTTGTGGAGGGGGTGCACGCCCACGTGGGTGTGGCGATCGAGCCCGCGGTCGAGCACCAGGGTCACGACGCCGGGGACGTCGTTCACGAGCGCGAGCGGGCTGACGGAGCCGGGCTCGATGCCGAGCACGCGGCGCAAGCGATCGGCGCTGCCGAAGCTCACCGAGCCGTAGGCGCCGAGGGAGGGGCGGAGGGCCTTGATGTCGAGGTCGCGGTCCTCGAGCACGGTCACGACCCACATCCGCTCGCGCTTGTCGCGGAGGAAGAGGTTCTTGACGTGGGCGGCGTCGATGTCACCGCGGAGGGCCTTGGCGTCCTCGACGGTGCGGAGCGGCGGGTGCCGGAACACGGTGTAGGGCACGCCGTGGGCGTCGAGGAGGGCGAGGGCAGCGCGCTCGCGCGGGTCGGTAGACACGGTCAGAAGGCCCAGCCGAGGTTGGTGTGGAGGGCGGGGAGCACCCCGTGGATCCCGTAGGAGGGCCCGTAGTCGAAGTACGAGACCCCGGCGCCCCCGGACAACACGAGTCCCGGGCCGAGGATGCCGGTGTAGCCGACGAGCGCGCTCGTGTAGCCACCCGGCGCCACCGTGTCGTCCGCGGCGACGGCGGCCAGCACGCCGCGCGCCATCACCCAGGCGCCGCGCGGGGCGCTCCCCCACGCGAATCCGCGCACGCCGACCTCCACGCCGTAGCCGCGGAAGGGCCCGGCGGGGAAGCCGAACACGCTGTCGTAGAGGCGCAGGCTCGGGCCCGCGTAGACGGAGGCCCGCGGCCCGAGCGCGCGCTCGACCTGGACGTGGGCGAACCCGAGCGCGGCGGTGAGGGGGTCGACGGTGACCGTCCACGCCTTGGGCTCCGGGTGCGCCCGCGCGGGCGCGTCCGCCGGATCGGCGGCCAGCGCGAGGCCGGCGAGCAGCAGCATCCCCTACTCCCGGAGGTACCCGCGTCCGAGGATGACCTCCTCGATGCGGTGCGTGCCGTGAAAACCCTCGAGCCGCCGCAGGAGGTCCTCGACGGCAGCCACCGACGCCCGGCCCATGTCCACGTGGTAGACGACGCCCCGGCCGCCCCTGCGCACCTCGGGGTCGGAGATGTAGTGCATGCGGCCGCCGTCGCGGCTGCCCCACGCGCCGTCCCAACCGGCCATGTACCAGTCCCCGATAAGGGCATCGACGGCGTCGAGCGCGCCGGTGCTGGCGAACAGGATCTGGATGGGCAATTGGTCCCAGGGCGCCTGTGTCGAGACGCGCACGTCGAACGCGCGCTCCCGCCACGCGAACAGGGTCACCGCGCGGGCGAGGGCCTGGTAGTCGGCCAGGGCGACGACCATCGGCTGATCGCCCACCTGGCCGATCTCCGAGGTGTTCGGGTTGACGAGGTCCACGCGGACGGCGGCGTAGGGGCGGGCGCCGTCGGCGATGATGGGCACGATGCGGCCGTCGGGGGCGCGCTTCATGCGGGCGGCCTCGGCGATCCAGCCGTTCTTCGCCTGCTCCTCGGCGTAGTGGTCGAACATGTCGCAGTAGCTGCCGCGGTGCGCGTGGAGCAGCTCGATGGGGTGGATGTCCTCGCGCTCGAAGCGGACGATGTCGGCGAGGTAGGCGCCAGCGCCCTCGATGAAGGGATCCTCGTCGCGATCCTCCTCGATGTAGCGGGAGAGCTCGCGGCGGCCGGCCTCGAGGTTTCCCGACGCGAGGAGCAGGTGCGCGAGCCCCTGCTGGGCGCGCGGTTGGCCGGGGGAGGCGGCCAGCACGCGACGGTAGGCGGCCTCGGCCTCGCTGGGCGCGTCGAGATCCTCGCAGGCGGCCGCGAGCGAGAGCAGGAAGCCCTCGATCATCGTGTCGGCCTCGACCTTGCGCGCGGGGTGCGCCGCCACGTCGGCCTGGAGCGCCACGATCGCCTGCTCGATGAGCGGCTTTCCGAGCTCGGGCTCGCCGAGCTGGAGGTGGACCACCCCGAGGGCGTTGAGCAGATCGGGCCGGTCGGGCGCGGCCTCGACGGCCTCCAACAGGAGCTTCCGGGCCTCGCGGGGGTTCTCCTCGGAGAGCGCCTTCAGCGCGCGCTCGGCGAGCGCCTCCGGCGTCGACTGCGGGGATTGGGGGGAGGGCGAGGGGGTTTCGGACGTGGCCACGGGGTCCTCCGGAGGGGCGGGATGGTAGCACGGGCCGAAAGGGGGGCGGGGGCCGCGCCCGGGGTCGAAGCGGGGGCGGCGCGCGGGGTCGAAGCGGAGCCCAACCCGCCGACCCCGAGCGGTTAGAACGGCCGGATGCCTCCTCTCCCCGACGCGACGCCCACCGACGCCCCCGCTCCCGAGCAGGCCCCCGCCGCCGGGCAGGCCCTGTCACCCGGGCAGGCCCTCTCCCCCGAGCAGGCGGCCCTCGACGAGCAACGCGCCCACCGTGCCGAGACCCGCCGGCCCACCGTGCCGGCGCTCGAGGCCCGGATGTACACCCCCATCCCGTGCCTCGACCACGGGTTCGTGCGGCTCGTGGACTACATGGGGGACGACGGCGCGGTCGTCCAGGCGGCGCGCGTGTCCTACGGCACCGGCACGAAGAAGGTGAGCGAGGACCGCGGTCTCATCCGCTACCTCATGCGCCACCGCCACACGACGCCGTTCGAGATGTGCGAGCTGAAGCTGCACGTGAAGCTGCCGATCTTCGTGGCGCGTCAGTGGATCAGGCACCGTACGGCAAATGTGAACGAAAACTCAGGGAGATACTCGGTTTTAGACCGCGAGTTCTACCTCCCCCGCCCCGAGGACCTCGCCGTCCAGTCGACCAACAACAAGCAGGGCCGCGGCGAGGTGCTCGACGCGGCCTCCGCCGCCGAGGTCCTGCGCCTGTTGCGTCGCGACGCCGAGCAGACCTACGACACCTACGAGGAGTTGCTCGACACCCACCACCTGGCGCGGGAGCTCGCCCGGATGAACCTCGGGGTGAACTACTACACCCAGTGGTACTGGAAGATCGACCTGCACAACCTCCTCCACTTCCTGTCGCTGCGCATCGATCCGCACGCCCAGTACGAGATCCGGGTCTACGGCGAGGCCATGGCGGGGCTCGTGAAGGCGTGGGTGCCGCACGTGTGGGAGGCCTTCGAGGACTACCGCGTGGGCGCGGTGACCCTGTCCCGCCAGATGCTCGACGTGGTGCGCCGCCGGCTCGCGGGCGAGGCCGTCACGATGGAGCAGAGCGGGCTCTCCAAGCGGGAGTGGGACGAGCTGATGGCGGTGCTGAAGCCATGAACCTCCTCCTCCTGTCGATCCTCGGGTGCGGCACCGACGAGCCCCTCGATCAGCCCAACCCGCCGCCCCCGCCGCCGCCGTTCTACGAGGTCGTCGAGGCCGACGTGGCCCGGTACACCGGCGTCGTCACCGAGATCCACGGCCCGACGCGCTCGTTCGTGCTCACGGGCGAAGGAAAGCGGGTCCTCGCCATGCTCGCCGAGACCGCGACGCTCCGCATCGGCGGCATGCCCTCCCAGGTGCAGGACCTCGTCTCGGGCAGCACCCTGCACGTCGAGGGCCGCCGGGATGGCGACACCCTGTTCATCCTCCGGGCCAGCGACACCCAGGAGGCCACCCCGGTCACCCCGGTCACCCCGGTGACGGGCCTGGAACCTGCAGGGCCGACGCCCGGCACCGACGTCGTCGCGCCCACACCCGCGGCGGCCCCCGCCGAGGCCCCCGCCGAGGCCCCCGCCGAGGCCCCCGCGCCGACCCCGTGAAGAACGCGCGCCGGCGCCTTGGCGGTCGACCCCGCGGTGCGCACGATTGCGCGACCCCGGAGCCGACGTGTCGCTCGCCGAAGCCCTCGCCCCGATCGCCGTGACCGATCCCGACGGGCGGGAGGTCGTGCTCGGATCGCTCTGGAAGGACCGCCCGGTGGTCCTCGTGTTCATCCGCCACTTCGGTTGAATGTTCTGCCGCGAGCAGGTCCGCTCGCTGTCCGGCTACCTCGATCGCTTCCGCGCCCTCGGCGCCGACCTCGTCGTCATCGGCAACGGCACGCCCGAGCAGGCGCGCGCGTTCCGGGACGAGCGCGGGCTCGCCTTCCCCGTGCTGGTCGACCCCCGCATGCGCGCCTACCGCGCCGCCGGCATGCGCCGCGGCGCCGGGGCGGTCCTCAACCTCCGCGCCGTCACGCACGCGATCCGCGCGTTGAAGGAGGGCGAGCACCAGGGCCGCACCCAGGGCGATCCGTGGCAGCTCGGCGGCGCGTTCGTCGTCCTTCCGGGCGGGCGGGTGGTCTACGAGCAGCGGAGCGACATCGCCGGGGATCACGCCGATCCCGAGGCCATGCTCGCCGCGATCGCGCGCGCGGGCGCCCCCGCTCCGTCGTAGGTGGCGCCGTGGGCGGGCACCCCGGTCAGGGCGCCAGTTCCTCGCGGATGGAGGCCGGCCGGTCCTGCACGAACCGCGTCACGTGCGCGACGTCGCACGCCAGCTCGGCGCGCGGGTCCGCGACGCAGTCCGCCTCGATGAGCGCGGTGGTCGCGGTGACCATGTCGAGAAACGCGCCCTGCTCCCAGTCCGCGACGAGGTCGAGCATCCGCGCGTCGAGGAGGGCGAGGCAGTCGGGGGTCTCGACGCAGCGCGTGACGAGCCGGCCGTCCAGCCGCGAGTAGTCGTGGACGTCGCGGTACCACTCGAAGCACTGGTCGTGGCCCCACGGCAGGAGGTACCAGGCCTCCTCGCCGTGGTAGGCCATGTAGTTGTTGGCGAACATCGTGTAGCCGTCGACGTTGGCCGTCACGAGCTCGATCGCGAACAGCTCCAGCAGCAGGTCGAAGTGGAAGAGGCCGCGGAGCGTGGCGACGTAGTCCTCGGGCGGGGTGGCCTCGAGGAGGGCGATGGCCGCGTCGATGTCCTCGTAGGGGACGTAGAGGCCGTCCTCCTCTTCGAGATCGAAGTGCCGGGTCTTGCCGCTGACGAAGTCCGAGACGTTGGCCTCGTAGAGGTTGCCGTTGTTGTCGTCGGGGAGGGCGCGACGGAGGAACTGCTCGTCCATCGTCTCGACCACGCCATAGAGCCCGTAGTAGGTGTCGTCGACCCAGAGGCGCGCGTAGGTGTGGCGCGGGGCGGGCACGCCGCGGTGCCGGTAGAGCCAGTAGGCGACGTGCTCGTGGAGCATCGAGCTGTCCTGCATCATGTTGCCGAGCGTGAGGCGTTTGAGCCCGTGGAACCGCGCGTCGGGGTCGGTCTCGGCGAAGTTGATCTTGAACGCCGCCTTGCCCGAGAGGTCCCGGAACGAGCCGGTGCCCTTGAGCCGCACCTCGACGTCCCAGCTCCGGGCGTCGACGGTGAGGGTGGCCGGCACCCACTCGAACCTGTCGATCGCGAGGCTCGACCGGGAGGACGAGGGCAACGAGAGGTGGAGGTCGTAGCGGGTGCCCTCGGCGAAGAACGCCTCGGCGGCCGCCGCCTGGCGCTCCTTGGCGGACGGGAGGCCGAGGTCGGTGGAGGCGGACTCCTCCTCCCACCCGATCTTGTCGATGTAGCGGGCGTGGCCCGCCTCTTCGATCGGGTCGAGGGCGGGCTCCTCGACGGGCTCCGGCTCGTCGGGCGGCTCGGGCGGACGGCCCGCGAGCAACCCCACGTCCGAGCCACAGGCCCCGAGCCACAAGATCGCCCCCATGCCCCCTCCGACGCGCGGGCCCGAGCGAGCCCGTCCCTGGCAATCTAGGCGCCGAGTGGCGCGAGGCGACCGGAGCGCGCGGCGCCCTTCGGCGCCGCGGTCCGGCGTGACGGCGCCCCGCGAGGGGCGGCGCCGCGCCGACCGAGGGCCTTCGGCCCGAGCGCGGAGGGCACCGACCCCCGCGTCTTCGCGGGGGACGCGCCCGGGTGTTCAGGCCGGAGAAGCCATCAACCCGCCGCCCTCCGGCTCGGGTGGGGCGTCCGCGGCCTCGGCCCCGTACGCCGCTCGATATGCCGGGTGCGTCGCGACGAGCAGCGCGTGGGAGCCCCGGGCCTCGGCCCGCCCGTCGCGCAGGTAGAGGACGGTGTCGGCGCGCGCGAGCGTGGCGGGCCGGTGCGTGACCACCACGACGGCGACGTGCTCGCGGTCGAGGTTCTCCCAGAAGCGGGCCTCGGTGTCGGCGTCGAGCGCGGAGGTCGCGTCGTCGAGGAGGAGGACCGGGAGCCCGGCGGCGAGGGCCCGCGCGAGCTGGACGCGCTGCTGCTGCCCGCCGGAGAGGGTCACGCCGCGCTCGCCCACGGGGGTGGCGAGGCCGCCGGGCCAGCGGCCCACCTCGTCGGCGAGGCAGGCGGCGTCGAGCAGGGCGGGCCAGGCGTCGGCCGCGCCGTCGACCCCCGTGAGGGCGCCCCCGAGCAGGATGTTCTCGCCGACGGTCACCGAGAGGATGACGGGATCCTGGGGCACCCAGGCCGGGGCGGGCAGGACCGGCACCGGGCCGGAGAGGCGCACTTGGCCCGCGAGCGCGGCGAGGAGCGTGGACTTTCCGGCGCCGACGGGGCCGGTGATCGCGAGGAGCTCGCCGGGACGCACGTCGCAGGGGGTGCCGAGGTCGAGCCTCAGGTGGGGGGTGTCGAGCACGGCCGGAACCTGGAGGACGCACGCGCCGCCCACCTGGCGGGGGGCCCGGACGGGAGGCGCCGCCGCGGGGAGGTCCACGAGCGCCTGGAGGCGGGCGATCGAGGCCGACGCCTGGCGGAAGCGCACGACGAAGGACCCGAAGTCGAACATCGGGAACACGAGCGTCATGACGAAGCCGTTGAAGGCGACGAAGTCGCCGATGCCGAGCGCGCCGTCCATCACGCGCACGCCGCCCGCGAACAGGAGCGCCGCGAGCGCCACCTGCCACCCGTAGCCGAACTCGACCATGTGGTACTGGGCGAGCCGGGCGTTGCCGATCTCGGCCTCCATCTGGGCGGCGGTGGCCCGCGCGAAGGCCCGGCGGGCGAGCAGCCCGAGCCCCCGCGCCTGCACGACGCGGACGCCGTCGAACACGTCCTGCACGACGCCGCCCACGCGCGAGACGGTGGTCTGCACGGCGTCCGCGCGGCGCCCGAGCTCGCGGCCCGCGACGAGCTGGGAGATCACGAGGAGCGGCAGCGGCGCGACGGACCAGAGGGTGAGCACCGGATCGAGGAGCACCATGCCGATGACGCAGGCGACGACGATGAGCAGGGCCTCGTAGGCGCGGAAAACCCCGCTGCACAGGAACCAGGCGAGCTTCTCGGTGCTCACGTCGTCGGTGAGGCGGGTGACGAGATCGCCGGTGCGCCACGGCGCGAGGGCGCCCGGCTCGGCGGCGGCGACGGCCGCGAGGACCCTGCGGCGGGCGGACTGCTGGATGCGCTCGTTCACGCGGGTGCGGGTGCCCTGCACGCTGACGTAGAGGAGCGACTGGCCGAGGCCGACCGCGAGGCAGGTCAGCGCCGCGCGCGTGAGCTCGCCGCCCTGCGCGGCGTCGAGCACGGTCTTCCAGAGCCACGCAAACCCGGCGTGCAGCGCGGCGGTGAGCGCGCTCCCGACGAGCAGCCACGCCATCGCGCCGCCGTGGCCGCGCCAGACGAAGCGGAACCAGCGCCAGGTGAGCGTCGTCATGCCGCGGCCCCCTCGGACGCGAGCTGGGCGCGCCAGAGCGAGGCGTAGCGGCCGCCCGCGGCGAGGAGCGTCGTGTGGGTGCCGCTCTCGACGAGCGCGCCCTGGTCGATGACGTAGACGAGGTCGGCCTCGGCGATCGTGCGCAGGCGGTGCGCCACGGTGACACGCGTGCGGCCCGGGCGGGCGGCGAGCAGGGCCTGGATGCGGGCCTCGGTCGCGGGGTCCATCGCGGCGGTCGCCTCGTCGAGCACGAGCACCTCGGGGTCGGTGGCGATGGCGCGGGCGAAGCAGAGGAGCTGCGCCTCCCCGCGCGACAGCGTGGTGCCGCCCTCGCCGACGAGGGTGTCGGGCGCGAGGCGCGTGTCGAGGCCCACCTCGGCGAGCAGGCGCGCCGCGGTGACGTCGTCCACGCCGAGGTTCTCGGCGACCGTGCCCGGGAGCACATGGACCGCCTGGAGCACGAGGCCGATGTGGGCGCGGAGCACGGCGGGGTCGAGGCGGCGCACGTCCATGCCGTCGACGGTCACGCGACCCGCGTCGGGATCGCGGAAGCGGAAGAGGAGCTGGATGATCGTGGACTTGCCCGAGCCGGTGGCGCCGACGAGCGCGACGTGGCGGCCGACGGGCACGTCGAGCGTCAGAGCGCGGAGGACCGGCACGCCGGGGACATAGGCGAGCTCGACCGCTTCGAGGCGGATCGCCCGGGTGAGCCCCGGCCACGGCTCGGGGGCCTCGGGGGCGCGGATCGTCGGCGCCTGGGCGAGGAGCTCGCGGATGCGGCGCTCACCGGCGCGCGCCTTCTCGAGGGTGACCATGTGGAATTGCAGGCGGATGAACGGCTCGAACATCTTGCGGAGGTAGTCGAGCGTCATCAGCAGGACGCCGAGGGTGAGCGCGTCGCGCGCCACCGCCACGGCACCCACCCAGAGGATGGCGCCGTAGGCGAGCGTGCGCACCGCGAAGAGCGAATTGAAGAACCACACCATCGCGAGGCCGGCACGGTAGTCGGCCTCGAACTTCTCCTCGGAGAGCCGCTCGGCGCGGGCGAGCATCCAGTCGACGCGGCCGTAGGCGCGCAGGAGCGGCAGGGCGCGGAGGTGCTCGGACACGAACCCCGAGAGCCGCGACGCGAGCTCGCGGGCGAGCAGGAAGCGCGTGGGGGAGACCCGACGGAAGCCCCAGAGGAGCACCGCGTAGACGGGGATCGTGGCCGCCACGAGGCCCGCCATCAGCGGCGCCTTCACCGTGAGCACGCCGAGCAGCCCGAGGAAGAGGAGGGCGTCGGGCCCGACCTGCAGCACCACCTCGGAGAGCAGGGTGCGGAGCGCCTCGGTGTCCCCCTGGACGCGCGCCATGAGCCGGCCGGGCGGGTGCTCGTCGTGGAAGGCGAGGTCGTGGTCGAGGAGGTGGGCGAAGAGCCGCTCCTTGACCCCGCGCATCACCGCCTGGGCGATGCGCTCGATGCCGACGCGCGCCGCCCAGGTGAGGGCGCCCGCGCCGAGGACCGCGCCCGCGTAGAGCGCGGCGGTTCGGAGGAGGCCGTCCCGGTCACCGCCCGCCACGTCCACGTCGAGCGCGCGGGAGACCAGCCAGGAGCTCGACAAGGAGAGCGCCGTCGCCCCGACCAGGAGCGCCTCGTAGAGGACGAGGCGCCCCAGGTGGGGCCGGAACCAGGGCAGGAGCCAGCGCATTGCGGGCCGGGCCTAACTCGGGTTTCGGGGGAAGGGGCGCCCGAGCGAGCGCCCCTCGTGCGGCAGGCTACTTCGAGAAGCTGCGGCGGTAGACCTCGTCGCCGTTCTCGTCATAGAAGACGCCGGTGATCGTGCGCCCGTCGATCTCGACCCACAGGAACCCGAGCTGGGACTCCAGGAAGTAGGTGGGGTTGTCTCCGCCCACATCGTAGAGCTTGGCCGCCGCGCCGGAGATGACGAACTCGGTGCCGCAGGTCGGCTCGAGCCACTCGAGGTGGTGGTCGTGCCCGGCGAGGTAGAAGTCCACCTGGCCGCAGAGGTTGTCTTCGAAGAACGGGCCGAAGTTGTCGTTCGCGTTGCCGTGGCTTCCGTTGGAGATGTACGGGTGGTGCCCGTACGCGATCTTCCACGTGGTGTCCGCGCTGGCGATGACACCGGGGAGCCACGCCTGCTGCTCCTCGGTCCGGGCCCAGTCGAGCGAGGTGGTGTCGAGCCCGATGAAGGTCGCGTTGCCCTGCACGTGGCTGTAGAACGTCGCCGGCATCACCCACTTGTCGGAGTAGGCGGTGTACTCGACCTGTGAGTTGGCGCGATCGGGCTCGTACCCGCCACCGTTGTCGCCCCAGTCGTGGTTGCCGAGCACCGCGTAGAAGGGGAAGTCGACCGCGGAGTAGGGCAGCTCGAACTTCTCCTCCCACTGCGAGTCGTCGACGCTGGAGGTGCCGTCGGCGTAGATGTTGTCGCCGAGGTGGAGCGCGAAGTCGCAGCCGTTGCGCTCGCAGACCGCGGCGATCGCGTCGGCCACCAGGTACTGGTCGTCGCTGCCGGTGCCGGCGTCGCCGAGGGCGATGAAGCGGGTCGGGGTGGTGACCGGCTCGCCGCCGGGCTCGGTGTCCGCGTCGGTGTCGGTGTCGGTGTCGGTGTCGGTGTCGGTGTCCGCGTCCGTATCGGCGTCGGTGTCCGTGTCCGTGTCGGCATCCGTGTCGGCGTCGGTGTCCGTGTCGGTGTCCGCATCGCTGTCGGCGTCGGTGTCCGCGTCGGTGTCCGTGTCCGCGTCGCCTTCCGGGGGCGCGACGGGAACGTCCGGACGCACCGGAGCCTCCGAGCCGTCCTCCCCCTGGGTGTCACCCTTCGGTTGGAGAGTGGATCCGCAGGCCGACAGGACCACGAGGAGCGTTGCGAGCACGTTTGATTGGGTTGGGACCATGGGTCAGCCTCCGAGGGGTTCCAGTGGCCAGGACCGAGCCACGGTCGACTCATCCCCCGCTACGAGCGGCGCCGCCACTGCATCGTCGCAGCCACATGCGTGCTTCGGCACATCCCCACCGAAGCCGTGCATGCCCGGCGCCGGTGCGCCAGTCCTTAGGATGTCAGGCAAGCGAACGACCATCTCTTACATAGGTCTGTCACCATGCGTCACCGTCGGTCCCATCCTGGAACGTGAACCTGGGGCGCGAAAAAAAAAATTTTCGCGCCGCCTCTGACCGCGATCCGGCACCGGCCTCGCCCTCCCGCCGCGGTCGGCGTTCTGGTACGCTCGGGCCGTGCTGCTCCTGCTCGCCTGGTCGCTCGTCGCCGGTCCCGTCCACGCGGGCGACCTCTACACCTACACCGCCCCGGACGGGACGGTGGTGCTCACCGACTCACCGCGGCACGCCGGCTTCGAGGTCTGGTGGCGGGAAACGGTGCCCGGCCGCACCCTCCCGAACGGCGTACCCCGCAGCCTGGATCCGGGGGCGCGGCTCGATCGCATCGGCAACCTCGACGCCTACGACGAGGCCTTCCTGTTCGCCGCCGCCGCCAACGGGCTCCCCGCCGAGCTCATCAAGGCCGTCGCCGTGGCCGAGAGCCGCATGAACCCGCGCGCGGTCTCGCCGGCGGGGGCGCAGGGCCTGATGCAGATCATCCCGTCCACGGGCCGCGCGCTGGGGCTCACCGATCCCTTCGACGCCGAGCAGTCGATCACCGCGGGCGCGAGGTACCTCGCGCGGCAGGTCGGCGCGTTCGGCAGCTACGCGTTGGCGCTCGCGGCCTACAACGCGGGCCCGGGGGCCGTGCGTCGGCACGGCGGCATCCCCCCGTTCGCCGAGACGACCACGTACGTTTCCCGAGTTCTTGGGCTCTACGAGCACTTCCGGGATACGCGCCCCGTCTCTCGCTGAGGCACCCCCACTGTCGTCGAGCCTGCCGGCCTGGTTCAAGTCCAAGGGCTTCTGGAACCTACCGAACACCATCACGGTGGTCCGGTGCATGCTCGTGCCGGTCATGGTGGCGCTCCTCTGGAATGAGCCCTCCCGCTACGAGGCCGTGCTGGCCTGCGTGATCTTCGTCGGCGCCATGCTCTCCGACATCGTCGACGGCTGGCTCGCCCGCAAGTGGAACCTGCAGAGCACCGCCGGCGCCTTCCTCGACCCGCTGGCCGACAAGCTCATGGTCGTCACCACGCTCGTGATGCTCATCCCCCACGGCTGGGTGCCCGCCTGGATCGTCGTGGTGCTCGAGAGCCGCGAGCTCGCCATCTCCGGCCTCCGCTCCATCGCGATGAGCGAGGGCATGGTCATCGCCGCCGGCAGCATGGGGAAGTTCAAGACCGCCTACCAGTCGACCGCCCTCGGGTTCCTGCTCTGGCACTACCCCACCATCGGCATCGACGCGCACAGCGTCGGCATCCTCCTGTTGTGGGTGTCGATGTTCTTCTCCGTCGCCAGCGCCGCCGAGTACTTCTGGGGCTTCTGGAAGTACAGCCGGGCCGCCGCCGCACGGGCCGCCGCGACTAAGTCCGGATCGTGATCGAGAACGTCGAGTTGCACGAGCCGGCCGGCCACGTCGAGGCGTAGATGCGGATGCTCCAGTCGTCCTCGTCGTCGTCGAACACGTCCCCTTCGAAGCTCACCGAGAGCGAGCTCGTGCCGACGTCCGAGTCGCGCAGGGCGCCATCCCCGTCGTAGAGCTCGAGCACGTAGTTTCCCCGCGACGGCAGGCCCGACGCCGTGACGGTGATGGAGATGTTGTCGAGGTAGTCGTCGTCCGCGTCCCACGCGAACCAGTCCTCGTCGGACTCGTCGGAGATCGTCAGGCCGGCGAGCGTGAGCGAGGAGTTGCCCCACCCGAACGACGCGTCGATCTCGTCGAGGTTGCGCGCCGTCGAGGCGCTCTCGTTGCGCTCGTAGCTGTCCCAGTCGGGGTCGTTGACGTAGCCGGAGCAGTCGTTGTCCGCGGCGTCGCAGATGTCGGTGGCGCCGGGGTTCGAGCGGGGATCGCCGTCGTCGCAGTCCCCGTCGTTCTCGGTGAAGCCGTCCCCGTCGTCGTCGCGCGCGAGCGGGTCGACCACCGTGACGACGATGGCGTCGGAGCCCGTGAGCCCCGTGCCGTCGGTCGCCGCGAGGGTGACCGTGTGGATGCCGACCGGGAGGGTGTAGGCGGTCGACACGGCGCCGCTCGAGTCGGCGGGGCCGGTGCCGAACACCCCGATCACGTCGCTCGACCAGGCGATGCCGAGCACGTCGACCGCGGTCTCGTCGTCGGTCACCGTGCCGCGGAACGAGACGGACGCCCCCAGGTCGACGCTCGCGCCGTCGGTGGGCGTGGTGAGGACGACGCCGGGCCGGCCGTCCTCGCGGATCTCGAACGCCACGCGCGCGGTGGCGGTGTTGCCGTCGCTGTCGACGGCGTTGACCGAGAGCGCGTGGGCGCCGGGGGTGAGCGCAAGCGGCACGGAGAGCGAGCCGGTGGCGGTGGGCGAGCCCGTCCAGACCGAGCCGTCGCGCACGTCGATCAGCTCGACGGCGAGCGTGTCGTAGGCGTCCTCCCCGTCGGTCACGGCGGCGACGAGGTTCACGGCCTCCGACGCGGTGAACACCTGCCCGTCGGTCGGCCCGAGGATCACCACGGTGGGCGCCCCCTCGCCGGTCGAACCGGGCGCCACCGTCAACGCGATGCTGGTGGACGCGCTCTCGGCGTCGGTGTCGACCGCGGTGAGCGTCACGACGTGGCTGCCCGAGGTCAGGCTCTCGGTCGCGAAGTAGACGTTGCCGTCCCCATCGGGGGCGTCGGTGCCGAGCACGCCGTCGACCGAGCTCTCCCACGAGATGCTGAGCTGCCGTGCGTCGTCCTGCGAGTCGTTCGCGGCGCCGAGGAACTCCACGAGCGTGCCCGGATCGAGGGCGGCACCGTCGGCCGGCGCCACGATGCTGACGGCGGGCGGCGTGTTGTACACCCCGACCTTGTTGTCCTGGCACGCGACGAGGAGGATCAGGAGCGGGACAGGGCGCATCGCGGGATCGTACCTCGGCAACTG
>JAKFCH010000041.1:0-10659 GCA_036676765.1 Deltaproteobacteria bacterium | reverse complement strand
CGGCGCGGGCCCCGTTGCCGGCACCGGCGGAGGCCGGCCCCGTGGTGGAGGGGGTGCTGCCCGCGCGGGTCGGGCCGGGCGTGGGATTCTGACGGGAGCGGCTCGGCAACTCGGACTCCGGATCCACGGTAGCGTACGAGCTTCGGGGAGCGAGGACAAGCGGCCGGCGGACCCCACGTCGGAGGAATTCGCGCGCGCCCGTGATCCGAACGGGCCCCTGCGGGCATGGTGACGAGGCGGGACACCGTCCGCCTCGTCCCGATCCCCGCCGGAGCTCCCATGTTGCTGTTCCTCCTCGCCTGCAGCCCCGCCACCATCGAGCTCGGCGACGAGTCGTCCGACGTGGACCCCCTCACCGACGGCGACGCGGACACGGACACCGACGCGGACTCCGACACGGACGCCGACACGGACACGGACACCGACGCCGACACGGACGCGGACACCGACGCCGACACGGACGCGGACACCGACGCCGACACGGACGCCGACACCGAGCCCAGCGACGCCGGCGACTACGAAGGCGGGGTCCACGGGCTGTTCGTCTGGTCGGACGGCTGGAACGAGAACGAGCTCGCCTGCTCCGGCGAGGTCGCCGTGACCGTGGGCGAAGGCGGCGCCTTCTCGGGCGAGGCCTGGTGCACCGACGAGTGGTACGGCAACAGCTACGGCGGGCCGATCGACGGCACCGTGTCGGGCGGCCGCGCCTCCGGGTCGTGGACCATCGACTTCGGTTGGCAGGACGCCTCGTTCGAGCTCGACGGCTCCCTCGGCGGCGGCGTGCTCGTCCTCACGGTCGACGAGGACCTCGGCCGCGGCCAGTCCTTCAGCGCGGAGATGGACGCGCGCCGCTGAACGTTCCGGGCGCCTCCGGTGTTCCACGTGGAACATCGGGCGGCGACGGCGCGGATCCGCGCGAACGGACTCGGTCGAGGTGGCGCATCGGACGCGCCCGGGCCAAGCTCGCGGCATGCGGGAGGCGACGGTGGAGCGCGAGGTGAAGACGTGGTGGAGCCCCGCCGTGGGGCGCGAGATGGGCGTGGCGCGGTACGGCCACTACGGAAAGCCGGTGGTCTTCTTTCCGACTGGCGGCGGAGACTTCCTCGACTGCGAGCGCTTCCGGATGGTGGCCGCCCTCGCGCCGCTCATCGACGCGGGTCGCATCAAGCTCTACGCGGTGGACAGCACCTGCCGTGAGTCGTGGACGAACCCGGAGGTGCCCCCGCGTGGAAAGAGCCGGATGCAGGCCCGGTACGACCGGTGGATCCTCGACGAGCTCGTGCCGTTGATCCGCGCCGACAGCGGCGGCACGGACCAGGGCTTCGTGGCGTGCGGCGCGTCGATCGGCGGCTACCACGCCCTGAACGTGACCTGCAAGCACCCCGAGATCTTCGACACGATGGTCGGGATGAGCGGCACCTACCAGATGGATCGGCGCATGGCCGGCGAGTGGGACGAGGACTGGTACTACAACGACCCCGTCCAGTTCGTCCCCTCGCTCGACGCCGAGGGCCGCGCGGCGCTGGCCCGCGCGCGCTTCGTGTTCGGCCTCGGCCAGGAGCACGAGAACCCGACCTACACCTGGCGCGTGGCGAACATGCTCGGCGCCAAGGGCTACTGGAACCGGGTGGAGGTCTGGGGCAGCGGCAGCGGGCACGACTGGCCCACGTGGCGCACGATGCTGCCGATGTTCCTCGACCGGCTGGTGTAGGCGCCGGTCACGACGCTGCACCCTACAGGTGCGTGATGACCGTGCGGTTCCGGCCCGTGTGCTTGGCCTTGTAGAGCGTCTGGTCGGCCGCGGCGACGAGCTCGGCGGGGCTCGCGAACAGCGGCGACCAGGTCACGACGCCGACGCTGGCGGTCACCTTGACCGGATCGTTCCCGACGACCATGTCGAGCGCGCCGATGGCGTGGCGCACGCGCTCGCCGGCCACCGCGGCGCCCTCTTCGGCGGTCTCGGTCAGGAGCACCGCGAACTCCTCGCCCCCGTAGCGGCCGGCCACGTCCATGTTGCGGAGGCAGCTGCGCAGGGCGAGGGCGATCTGCGCCAGCACGCGATCCCCGACGGGGTGCCCCCAGGTGTCGTTCACCACCTTGAAGTGGTCGATGTCGACGAGCAGGAGCGAGAGCACCCGGCCGTAGCGCACGGCGCGCTCGAACTCGCGGTCCAGCGCCTGGTCGAAGGCCCCGCGGTTCATCAGCCCGGTCAGCGGGTCGATGGTCGCGAGCTGGATGAGCTGCCGCTCGGTCTCGAGCTCCAGGTCGTCGCGGAGGTTGAAGCAGAGGAGGGTGGCGCCGACCCGCACGCGGTCGTGCTCGACGAGCTCGCGACGGCCCTCGATCCGCTCGCCGTTGACGAACGTGCCGTTGGTGCTGCCGAGGTCCTCGACCCACACGGCGCCGCCGGGCTCACCGGGCAGGCAGAACGCGGCCGCGTGGCGACGGGAGCAGCCGGTGTCCTCCAGGACGATGTCGCAGTCCAGGCCGCGACCGACCACGGTGCGCTCACGGTCCAGCAGGTGGACGCGGCGCAGCTCCTTGCCCTCGAGGACCATGAAGACGGGGCGCCGAACGGGCACCGCCGCGATCAGCGGGTATTCCCCGTAGACGGTCTGCTCGTCGAACAGCGGTTCCATGGTGGGCTTGGGGTCGTTCATCGGGAGACGGAACACTATAACGAGGGTCCCCGTCGCGTCGCACGCCTCGTCGCATACAGGCGCTTGCAGTAGTCCTTGTCGGCACTGGGTGTCCGGCGCCACGGTCGGTGGGCCGCACGTTGGAAAAGCGCCGCCTGATCGGCTATGCCGCGCTGCTTCCGGGTAGCCGCATGCGTCCGCTCTACGACAGCGTCCTCGACTGTATCGGCGATACCCCGTGCGTCCGGCTCAACCGCCTGACCCAGGGCGTCGCGGGGACCCTCCACGCGAAGCTCGAGTCGATGAACCCCGCGAGCTCCACCAAGGACCGCATCGCGGTGCGCCTCGTGGACGAGCTCGAACAGTCCGGCAAGCTCAAGCCGGGCGGCACCATCGTCGGCGTCACGTCGGGCAACACCGGGGCCGGCCTCGCGATGGTCGCTGCGGTTCGGGGGTACCGGACGATCTTCGTGATCTCCGATCGCCAGTCGGAGGAGAAGCGCGCGGTGCTCCGAGCCTTCGGCGCCCGCGTCGTCGTGTGCCCGGCCGACGTGGCGGCCAGCGATCCCCGCTCCGTCTACAAGACCGCCGAGCGCATCGTCACGGAGACCCCGGGCGCCGCCTTCGCCGATCCGTCCGCCCCGGCCAACCCCGACGCCCACTACCACGGCACCGGCCCCGAGATCTGGGAGCAGTTCGAGGGCCGCATCGACGTGTTCGTGGCCGGCCTCGCGTCGGGGGGCACGATCACGGGCGTCGGCCGCTACCTCAAGGAGAAGAACCCGAGCCTCCGCGTCGTCGGCGTGGATCCCGTGGGCTCGCTCTACTACGACTACTTCCACACCGGTCAGCTCACCCAGCCCCACGCGTGGAAGGTCGAGGGCATCGGCGAGGACTTCCTCCCCCCCTCCATGGACTTCGCCCATGTCGACGACGTCGTGCGCGTCAACGACAAGGAGAGCTTCATGACCACCCGCCGCCTCGTGCGCGAGGAGGGCCTGTTCGTCGGGCCCGCCGGCGGCGCGGCGGTGGCGGGTGCGCTCAAATGGCTCCGGCTTCACGGGACCGCGTCGACGCGCGCCGTGGTCATGCTGCCGGACTGCGGCGGCCGCTACCTCTCCAAGGTGTTCAACGACAACTGGATGCGGGAGAACGGTTTTCTCGAGCCCGAGCTCGGCCTCGGCACCGTGCGGGAGCTGCTCGAGCAGAAGGGCCGCGGCCGCGCGCTCGTGACCGTGTCGCCCTCGCAGCGCGTCACCGAGGTCATCGGCGTGCTCAAGGTGCACGGTGTGTCGCAGGTGCCCGTCACCGACGGCGCCCGGGTCCTCGGCATCCTCACCGAGAGCCGCCTCCTGGAGCGCGCCCTCACGGGCAACCGCGGCGACATCGAGGTGCGCGATCTCGTAGAGTCCACCTACTTCACCGTGGACGAGAGCACGGAGGTGGGCGTCGTCACCGAGCTCTTCAAGAAGGCCAAGGTCGCCATCGTGATGGAAGGCGGCGACCTCACCGACATCATCACCCGCATCGATCTCATCGACTACATCGCCCGCGTCACCGGCGCGGCCCGGGAGCGCTGACATGTCCACTCCGAAGAATGCACGGTTCGAGACCCTCGCCATCCACGCCGGCCAGGCCCCCGATCCCACCACCGGCGCGGTGATGACGCCCATCTACCAGGTGTCGACCTACGCCCAGGAGGGCGTCGGCAACCACAAGGGCTACGAGTACTCGCGCACCGACAACCCGACGCGCACCGCCCTCCAGGACTGCCTCGCCGCCCTCGAAGGGGCGAAGCACGGCCTCTGCTTCGCCTCGGGCCTCGCCGCGACCGACGTGCTCGTCCGCGCGCTCGTCCGGCCCGGCGATCTCGTCGTCTGTGGGGACGACGTGTACGGCGGCACCTACCGCCTCTTCGACAAGGTGCATCGCCCCTACGGCGTGAAGTTCGCGTACGCCGACTTCTCGCGCGTGGACCTCGTGGAGGCCATCCCCGCCGGCACGAAGCTCGTGTGGCTCGAGACCCCCACCAACCCCCTCCTCAAGGTGGCCGACATCGAGGCCGTCGCCGCGCGCGCCCACGCCGTCGGCGCCAAGGTCGTGGTCGACAACACGTTCGCCACCCCCTACTTCCAGCGCCCCCTCTCGCTCGGCGCCGACTTCGTCGTGCACTCCACCACGAAGTACCTCAACGGCCACTCCGACGTCGTCGGGGGCGTCATGATGACGAGCGACACCGAGGCCTACGAGCGCGTCAAGTTCCTCCAGAACGCCGCGGGCGCGGTGCCCGGCCCCATGGACAGCTGGCTCACGCTCCGCGGGCTCAAGACCCTCCACGTGCGCATGGACCGACACATGGAGTCGGGGTTGAAGCTGGTGGAGTGGCTCGTGAAACACCCCGATGTATCACGCGTGTATCACCCGCTCCTCGAGACCCACCCCAACCACGCCGTCGCCAAGAAGCAGATGTCGGGCTTCGGCGGCATGATCTCGTTCGAGCTCAACGGCGACACCGCGCGCGCCAGCCGCTTCGTCGCGGCCACCCGCGTGTTCACGCTCGCCGAGAGCCTCGGCGGCGTCGAGTCCCTCCTCGAGGTGCCGGCGCTCATGACCCACGCGAGCATCGAGCCCGAGAAGCGCCGCGCCATCGGCATCGCCGACGGCCTCATCCGGCTGTCGGTGGGCCTCGAGCACATCGACGACCTGGTGGCGGATCTCGAGGTTGCGTTCCGGGCGTAGCGCGTCGCGACAGGCCTCGTGTGTGCGTGTGCTACCCTCGCACGCATGTCCGGGCTCCCTCCAGCGTTCGAGGACGAGCTCGGCCTCGGACTGAACCTTCGAGCCGACCTCGATCCGCCCGCCCACGTCTACGCGGACGAGGGCCTGGTGGTCGTCCGGATCGGCGGCGCCTGGCCGCTCCGTTGCGTGGCCTGCAACGCGGCCGTGCCCGCGGGGTTGCGTCGGGTCGCGCTGCGCTGGTACCCGGTCGAGGCCTTCGTCTTCACGGGCTGGTGGGCGCTCCTCACGCGCACCGTCGTGGTGCTCCGGGTGGGGCGCTGCCCCGAGCACGAACGTCGGCGCAGCCGCGTCGCGCTCGCCGGCTGGGCCATGCTGGTGGGCGCGCCCGCGGTGCTCGGCGGGGTCGGCTTCGCGGTGAACGATGGGGTGGCGGTGATCGCGGGTGCGCTCGGCGGCCTCGCGGGCCTGGCCGTCCTGGCATGGAGCGACACGCCCCTCCGCGTCGTCCGCGTCGAGGACGACGTCTGCTGGGTCAAGGCAGGCGCGCCGTTCGTGGCCTCCCTGCCGGTGGAGTAGCCGCGCGGGGGGCCGCGAATCGTCGGCGCGCCGCGATCGTCCCGTCGTCCCGCGCCGCGAATCGTCGGCGCCGCGAATCGCCCCGGCGCCGCGAATCGCCCTCACCGGACAAAGGTGGCGCGCTCGATTCGAGCCCCCGACAATTGTCCGCTTTTCCAGCCGCGACCGGACAAATGTCCTCCGCTCGCCCCCCGCGCCCGACAATTGTCCGCTTACCCGCCCCCACGCCGGACAAAGGTCGCGCGCTCGAATCGAGCGCCCGACAATTGTCCGCCCCGCATCGCCCGCCTGCGCCCCCCATGCCCCACGCCATGTCCATGTCCATGTCCATGTCCATGTCCATGTCCATGTCCATGTCCATGTCCATGTCCATGTCCATGTCCATGCCCATGTCCATGCCCATGCCTCCCGCCCATGCCTCCCCCCATGCCTCGCTTCTCCGCCTCCCCCTCCGAGCCGACCCCCGCCCCCGCCCTCGGCCCGGTGTTAGAGGTCCGTCACGCTACGGGTGGCCCTCCTCATCTCGAGGACCGGCCTGAGATCACACCGTAGAACCTGACCCGGTTCGCACCGGCGGAGGAAAGCGCCCCATGACCGACGACACCCGTCCCCCCGTTTCCACCTCGACCCCCGGCAGCCGCCGCGTCCTCACCGGCGATCTCGGCGTTCCCTCGCGGGAAGTGACGCTCACCAACGGCGAGCGGCTCCACCTCTACGACACGCGCGGGCCCCACCACGACGCGTCCGTGGGTCACGACCTCACCAAGGGCCTCCCCCCGCTCCGCGCCCCCTGGATCGCCCGCCGCGCCGCCGCCGAGCCCGGCGCCGAGAACGTCACGCAGATGCACTACGCGCGGCGTGGGGTGATCACCGAGGAGATGCGGTTCGTCGCGATCCGCGAGGGCTGCACCCCCGAGCACGTGCGCAGCGAGATCGCCATCGGCCGCGCCATCCTCCCCGTGAACATCAACCATCCCGAGAGCGAGCCGATGATCATCGGCCGCAACTTCCTCGTGAAGGTGAATTCGAACATCGGGAACAGCGCCATCGGCTCGTCCATCGCGGAGGAGGTCGAGAAGCTCACGTGGTCGGTCAAGTGGGGCGCGGACACGGTCATGGACCTGTCCACCGGCAAGCAGATCCACGAGACCCGCGAGGCGATCATCCGCAACTCGCCCGTCCCCATCGGCACCGTGCCCATCTACCAGGCGCTCGAGAAGGTGAAGGGCCGCCCCGAGAAGCTCGACATCGACGTGTTCCTCGAGACCCTCCACGAGCAGGCCGAGCAGGGCGTCGACTACTTCACCATCCACGCGGGCGTGCTGCTCCGATACATCCCGCTCACCGCGAAGCGGGTCACCGGCATCGTGTCGCGCGGCGGCTCGATCATGGCGAAGTGGTGCCTCGCCCACCACAAGGAGAACTTCCTCTACACACACTTCGACCGCATCTGCGCGCTCATGAAGAAGTACGACGTGAGCTTCTCTCTGGGGGACGGCCTGCGCCCCGGATGTATCGCCGACGCGAACGACGCCGCCCAATTCGGCGAGCTCATCACCCTCGGCGAGCTCACCAAGATCGCCTGGGAGCAGGACGTGCAGGTGATGATCGAGGGGCCGGGCCACGTGCCCATCCACAAGATCAAGGAGAACATGGATCTCCAGCTGAAGCACTGTCACGAGGCGCCGTTCTACACGCTCGGGCCGCTCACCACCGACATCGCGCCGGGGTACGACCACATCACCAGCGCCATCGGCGCCGCCATCATCGGCAGCCACGGCACGGCGATGCTCTGCTACGTCACCCCGAAGGAGCACCTCGGCCTCCCCGACAAGGAGGACGTGAAGCAGGGGATGATCGCCTACAAGATCGCCGCCCACGCCGCCGATCTCGCCAAGGGCCACGTCGGCGCCCAGGACCGTGATGACGCGCTCTCCAAGGCCCGCTTCGAGTTCCGATGGGAGGACCAGTTCAACCTCGCGCTCGACCCCGAGATCGCCCGCGAGTACCACGACGCCACGCTCCCCGCCGACGCCGCGAAGACCGCCCACTTCTGCTCGATGTGCGGGCCGAAGTTCTGCTCGATGGAGATCACGCAGCAGGTGCGCGACATGGCGGCGTCGGAAGAGGCGGCACGCGGCATGGACGAGAAGTCCAAGGAGTTCGTCGACAAGGGCGCGGAGATCTACTCGGCGCCCGCAAAGTAGCCGGCGTAGGGGCGCGACCCCGGCGATGCGCCGGGGTCGGGCTCCTTCCGGGCTCGGCGCAAGCGCCTCGGTTCGGGCCCGGCGCGGACGCCGGGCCCGGAACCGCGCGGCCCAGGGCGGCCGCGCGCCCTCCGGATCCCTCGCGCCGAGCCCCTCGCGTTACCCGATCCGATGCTCCCCTTCCTCCTCCCCCTCGCCCTCGGCGCGGAACCCGCGCCCGCCGCGCCGCCCCCGGCCACGCTCCTCGACCGCGTCGTCGCCCGCGCCGGGTACCCCTACCGCGAGCCCGGCCTCGCCTTCACCTTCGAGGCCGGCGGCACCGCGCGGGCGCACCGCTGGGACATCCCCGGGCGGAAGGCGGAGGTGCGCTGGACGGCAAAGTCGGGGGAGGTCTGCACGGTGACCGTGCCCGTGCCCTACACGGGCGACGACGCCCTCCAGAAGGAGGCCTGGGCCCTGTTCACGAACGACCAGTACTGGCTGCTCGCGCCGTCCAAGTGGAAGGATCCGGGCACCCACGTCGAGACCCGAGACAACGACCTCGTCATCACCTTCGATGGGGTGGGGCTGACGCCCGGCGATCGCTACGTGGCGCACGTCGATCCGGTCACGGCCGACGTGACCGGCTGGGAGTACGTGTTGGAGGGCGGGCGCACCGGCGCGTGGACCTGGGCGCCGCCGACCGCCGTGGGGGGGCTGCACCTGTCGCTCGAGCGCACCTCCCCCGAGCGGACGATCCGCTTCACGGGGGTCACCAGCGCGCCCATGCCGCTGGGTGCGCCCGGCGGGGCCTGCGTTCAACCGGAGTAGCGGCGCGCGGTTTCGCGCAGCAGTGCGGCGCCGCCCACCTCGCCGCAGGTGTGCCGGCCGGAGGGGGGAAATGCGCGGGGCGGAGCAGCACCGGGGGGTGGGGGGATGGTGCCGCTGCGACACCCCGCGCTCGCAAGACATACCATACCGTCAGCCGGGTGTCAGCCGAATCGGATAGAAGGCGCCATGTCCTTTGCTGATCTCGGGCTCCTGCCGCCGCTCGCGGACTCGCTCACCGCCGCCGGCCTCGTCGAGCCGACCTTTGTTCAACGTCTCGCGATCCCGGCCCTCCTCGGCGGCGCGAGCGCCATCGTCGTGGCGCGCACCGGGTCCGGAAAGACCCTCGCCTACGCCCTCCCGCTGCTCCAGCGCCTCCACGCCATCGAGGAGGCCGAGGGCATGGTGACCGAGCGCGGCCGCCCGCGCGCCGTGGTGCTCACCGCCACGCGCGAGCTCGTCGACCAGACGATGAAGAACATCAAGGGCCATGCGCACGCGCTCAAGGCGCGGGTGCGCGCGGCGGCCGGGGGGCTCGCGGAGCGCGCTCAGCGCCTCCAGCTGGCCGACCCCGTCGATGTGCTGGTGGCCAACCCCCCGCGGCTGGTCACCCTGCTCAAGGAGGGCGTCATCCGCCTCGATGACGTGCGGATGCTCGTGGTCGACGAGGCCGACACCCTGCTCGCGCCCGGTCAGCGCGGTGACATCGACATCCTCCTCGCCGCGCTCCCGAAGGAGCACAGCCTGGCGCTCATCTCGGCCACCCTCCCCGAGCCCATCCGCGCCTGGGCGCTCACCCGGCCGGAGCGCCCCCAGCTCCTCCTCTCGAAGGACGCGCACAGCGCCCCCGAGTCGGTCAGCATCCAGAACATCAAGGTCAAGCCCATCGAGCGGCTCGACACCGTGCACGACACGCTCGTGGCGCTCGCGCCCAGCATGCGCGGCATCCTGTTCTGCAACCGCCGCGAGACCGCCGACGTCGTCGGCGCCACCCTGCGCGACCGCGGCCACTCCGTGCTCGTCATCCACGGCGCGCTCGAGCCGAACGAGCGCAAGGCCGCGATGAAGGCCTTCCGCGCCGGCGAGGGGCGCGTGCTCGTCACCACCGAGCTCGGCGGCCGCGGCCTCCACCTCGACGATCTCGGGTTCGTGCTCAACTACGAGCTCCCCGAGAAGGCGAGCGAGTACCTGCACCGCATCGGGCGCGTGGGCCGCCAGGGCGCCAAGGGCAAGGTCGTCAACCTCGTGACCGACGCCGACGCCGTGCTGTTCAAGGAGATCGAGCGGCTCAAGGCCGGCGGCCGCCTCGACACCGGCGAGCGCCTCCGCAGCGCCCGCACGCGCGGCCCCACCCCCGACCGGGCCGAGAAGGCCGCCGAGAAGCGCGCCGCCGCCCTCGCCCCGCGCCGCAAGGGCGGGGGGTCGGATCGAGGCAAGGCTGGGGGCCCGGCGCGCGCCAAGGTGGGCGGTCCGGACCACGCCAAGGGCGGGGGCCAGGACCGCGGCAAGGGCGGAGGCCCGGCTCGCGCCAAGGTGGCCGGTCCGGACCGCGGCAAGGGCCAGGACCGCGGCAAGGGCGGGGGCCAGGACCGCGGCAAGGGCGGACGGAACAAGGGGTAGAGCGGCCGGGCGCGCCCCCGCGCGGACGCGGGGGCCGGGCCACTGCGGGCTACGCCCTTCGGGCTCGGTCG
>JAKFCH010000040.1:0-10658 GCA_036676765.1 Deltaproteobacteria bacterium | reverse complement strand
CGGCGTCCGCGCCGGCCGGTCCCGTCCGCGCGTCCCCGCGCGGACGGACCGAGCGGCTTCGCCGCGAGCCCAGAGCGCGCCGACCCCGACCGCAGGGAGGGGACGCGCCCTCCCGCCGGCTCACCAGGTCGGCCAGCCCCCCGCCGCCTGCACGTCGATCCAGCCGCCGACGACCGTGCTCGAGAGCCCGTCGCGAAGCGTGAGCGTGAGGTCGCCGTAGGTGGTCCAGCCGCCCGCGACCGCGCCGCCGCGGGACCAGCCGCCGGGCTCGCGCCCGAGGGTCCACGCGTTGACGGGGTGGACGGCGGGGAGCGTGATGTACACGAAGACGGGTGCCTTCGCCCAGGAGGGGCCGGGGCCGTTCTGCGTCGCCCGGAAGGTGGCGCCGTCGTACCAGAGGGGCACGTCGTGCGTGGGGGTGGTGAGGTCCTCGCCCGACCAGCCCATGCCGATCGCGGGGATGCCGAGCGCTTGGAGGGTCGCGATGGCGAGCGCGGTGGCGGTGGCGCAATCGCCCACGTAGGTCTGCGCCCGCGCGAAGACGCCGAGCTGGAACGTGGCGCTCACACCCTCCCAGAGGTGCACGGGGGTCTCGCCGAGGCGGCCGAGCACGGATCCGGCGCGGCGGTCGACGGCCCACCCGGCGCACTCGTCGTCGGAGCGGGCGCCGCGGCTGCACAGCTCGGCCATCAGCGCGTCGTGCGCGCGGTAGCGGAGGGTGGCGTTGACGGCGCGGTCGACGCCGCGGGCGGTGCCGGCGGCGGAGGGCGAGAGCGGGGCGCGGTCCCGTAGCCGCGCGAGCGTGGCGGTGTCGGGCACCACGAAGCGGTAGCGCTCGGCGTCGAGGAGGGTGCGCTGGCCGGCGAGCGGCACCGCGCCGTAGACGATGTTCTGGGCCGCGGGCCACGCCCACGTGAGCTTGCCGAGCGCGTCGAGCGTGCCGAAGCGCCACTCGGCCCCGGCCGCGGCGAGCCAGGCGTCGAGGCCCTCGCCGTAGCGGAGCCAGGCCACGGCGTCGGCGTCGACGGTGGCGACGAGGTCGTCCGCGACGAGCGGGCGCACGGCGCCGAAGGTCACCGCGAGGGCCACGGCGAGATCCGCGTCGGCCACGGGGGCGCGCGCGACCAGGGCCAGGAGCACGTCGGCGGCCTCGTCGGGGGCGGGCCCGAACATCCCCGCGGGGCCGATGTCCTCGGTGCGGGCGTCCAGCGTCTTCACCCGCGCGGTGACGGCGCCGGCGGGGCCGCGACCGGGCCGACCGGCGGTGGCGAGGTCGAAGGAGAAGGTGACGCGGTCGCCCTCGAACACCGGCAGGGGCCCGGGCGGCGGCATGAACCCGCCGTCGAGCGGCGCCACGCGGCTCCACCCGCGGCCGAAGCCGAGCTGGAGGTCGGCGGCGGGGCCGCCTTCGAGGTCGACGTCGAGCCACACGCCGTTCTCGACGATCCCGCGGCCACGGGCGCTTCCGACGAGACGGGTGCCCTCGAGCCACACGTCGGCCTCGACGAGATCGACGCGCGGGTCCTCGCCGACGAGGTCGGGCAGCGCCCCGTCGGGTACCAGGGGCACGAGCAGCGCGACGAGCCGCGGGTCGGCGTCCGCGAGCACGGCCGCCACGTCGGCGAGCAGGTCGGCGTCGACCGCGCGGGCGCGCAGGGCGGCCACGAGCGCGGGGTGCGCGTCCTCCAGGGAGTCCAGGGGGTCGGGGGCGTCGGCGGCGTCGAGCGCGAGGTCGATCACCACCTCGGCGGGAGGGGCGTCGGCGGCGGGGGGGTCAGCGGCGGGGGTGGCGCCCCCGGACGGCCCCGCGACCGCGTCGGGAGGCGCCGCGAGCGAGAGGGCCGGGAGGAGGAGGAGCACGGGGAGGAGGTAGCCGGTGGCCCGCGGCGGGGCACGTCACGGGCTGTCGGTGCCGACGGCGGCGGGGTCCCGAACATCCCCACGCCCCGCCGAACCCCTACCGCACCACCAGGACCGGCCGATCCGCCTCGCGCACCACCCGCTCGCTCACCGACCCGAGCAGGAAGCGCTCCGCCGCGCCGAGCCCGCGGGCGCCGACGACGATGAGGTCCGCGCCGAGGCGAGCGGCCTCGCTCACGATGGTCTCCGCGGGGACCGGCCCCGTCGACACCTGCGGCACCGCCCGCCCGTGGCCGAGGTCCGCGACGAGCTCGTCCATCAGCGCCTGCACCACCGCGAGCTGCTCGCTGTCGGGGTGGGACGTCGTGATCGACACCACGTCGAACGGCGGCACGGTCACCGCCGAAGGGAGCGTGACGGCCACGAGCATGATCAGCGTGGCGTTGGTCTGCCGGGCGAGATCCCGGGCGTAGTAGGCGGCGCGCCGGGCGTGCTCGGAGCCGTCGATCGCGACGAGGATGGTGGAGATCACGGGGGCTCCTGGTAGCGCTCCCCCTATCGCGGCGCCCCGCCCCTCGCGGGCCGCGTCCGCTCACAGCAACAACACGCCCTCGTGCCGCAACAACGCGCGCTTGTGCGCGATCCCCCCTGCGTAGCCGACGAGGCTCCCGTCCGCGCCGATGACCCGGTGGCACGGCACGACGATGGCGATGGGGTTGGCCCCGTTGGCGCGCCCGACCGCGCGGGTGAGCGTGGCCCCGCCGAGCGAGACGGCGAGGGCCCCGTAGGAGGTGGTGCGCCCGAAGGGGATGGCGCGGAGGGCCTCCCAGACGCGCAGCTGGAAGGGGGTGCCCGCCGCCGCGAGCGGAAAGTCGACCGGCCCCTCGGCGCGGGCGGCGTAGGCGTCGAACCACCGCGCGAGCGGCGCGAACGGCGCGGCGTCCGGCCGCGCGGTGTCCGGCGGGGCCCACGGCGCGAAGGCGAGGTGGGTGAGCGCGCCGTCGGCGTCGGCCACCGCCACCAGCGGCCCGACGATCGTGTCGAGGGAGGTCCACCACGTCATCGGGGGAGCCTATTCCGGGGCGGGGCCGAGCCGAAGCGGGGCCGCCGCTCCGCGCCGCCCTGCCGCCGAGCCTCCGCTTGAACGGGACGCCCGAGGCCCTACCCGTAGCGAGGGGGGCATCCATGAAGGCGGTCGTCTACCACAAGCCCAAGGACGTTCGCGTCGAGAACGTCCCGGACCCGCAGATCCTCAATCCGACCGACGGCATCGTCCGGGTCACGTCGACCGCCATCTGCGGCAGCGACCTGCACATCTACAACGGCTTCATGCCGCAGACGCGGCCGATGATCCTCGGCCACGAGTTCATGGGCGTGGTCGACGCGGTGGGCGCGGACGTGACCCGCGTGAAGGTCGGCGACCGCGTCGTCGCCGGCTTCTCGGTGACGTGCGGCTCGTGCTGGTTCTGCATGCACGCCCACCCCTCCCACTGCGAGCGCTCGAACCCGAAAAACTACGGTCCGGAGGGCGGCATCCTCGCGGGCAAGGGCGGCGCCCTGTTCGGCTACACCGACCTCTACGGCGGCCACGACGGCGGGCAGGCCGAGGCCGTGCGCGTGCCCTGGATCGACGCCACCGTGCGCCGCGTGCGTGACGACATCCCCGACGAGCGCGTACTGTTCGCGAGCGACATCCTGCCGACGGGGTGGGCCGGCATCGAGTGGGCCGCCGTCGAACCCGGCGAGACCGTGGCCGTGTTCGGCGCCGGTCCCGTCGGCCTCGCCACCGCCAAGATCGCGTGGCTGCGGGGCGCCGGGCGCGTCATCGTCGTCGATCTGTTGCCCTACCGGCTCGAGAAGGCCCGCCGCGTCGCGCGCGCCGAGACCATCGACGCCTCGACCGACGACGCCGCCGAGGTCCTCCGCGCGATGACGGGGGGCCGCGGGCCGGACGTGTGCGTGGACGCCGTCGGCATGGAGGTGCACCGGGGGCTCGTCGAGAAGGCCGCCAACCTGATCCACGGGCAGTCGGGGAGCATCGCGGCGCTCGACACGTGCCTGCGCGCGGTCCGGCGCTGCGGACGGGTGAGCGTGCTCGGGGTCTACGGCTCGAACTACGACAACTTCCCGCTCGGCCGCGTCTTCGACAAGGGGCTGCGCGTCTACGCGGGGCAGTCCGACCCCCAATCGCACATGGACGCCATCCTGACGCTCCTCACCGAGGAGCGGCTCCGCGCCGACGACATCGCCTCCCACCTCCTGCCGCTCGACGACGCGGCCCGCGCCTACCGCATCTTCAACGACAAGCTCGAGGATTGCGTGAAGGTCGTGCTCCAACCGGGGCGGTCGTTCACGACCGTGATCACGTGATCGCCGTGGGTTGACGACGGATCCGCGTGCTCCTGGGGCGGGGCTCCAGCCCCGCAACGCCCCGCAAGGGGGGCTCACGCCCCCCTCGACCCCCGTTCCGACCGCCGCCGGAGTCGGATACACGGGTGCATGCTCCCCACCCTGCTCCTCCTGCTCTCGTCCCTCGGGCTCGCCGCCGAGACCGACCTCGTCCTCGTCCCGCTGCCCGGCAGCGAGGTGCAGGTCCCGCTCGAGCCGGACTTCGAGGTGGCGAAGCGGTGGGTGGGCGTCGCGAACGAGAAGACCCACGCGTCGATCATGGTCACCCGGATGGACGTGGGCGCCGACAAGATGGTCATCTCGCTGACGCCCGAGGCGCTCGCACCGCAGGGCGTGAAGGTCACGTCGAGCAGGCCGGTGCGCCTCGGCGAGTACGACGGCAAGTGGATGGAGGGGACCCAGGCGGGGGGCCCCGTGTGGATTGCCCTGGTCGGGGACAGCGCGCACAGCTGGATCATCAAGGGCTCGGCCCGCACGAAGGGCACGGGGGCGGCGGTGGTCCGGATGCTGGAGGGCGCGGCCTGGGGCGAGCCCGCGCCGTCCGCGCTCGCGTTCGAGATCGACGCGCCGTTCGGGCTCGGGCACGCGAGGGACATGGCGGGCTCCCGCATGTTCACCAAGGACGGCGCGGTCGGGAACGGCGCGGGCAAGCCGCTCTTCATCGTGGCGCCCTCGCTGCAGGCGGCGCCGATCACCGAGGAGACCGCGCGCGCCACGTTCCTTACGGGGTCCGGAGTCGAGGGCGTGGTGGTCGACAAGGCGGTCGCGATCCGGCACGACGGGCAACTCGGCTGGGACCTGCGCGGCAAGGGCGTCGACGCGACGACGAAGGACCCGATGTTCCTCTGGCAGCGCATGGTGTTCACGCCCGACGGCTTCTACCTGCGGCTCGTCGCGAGGGCGCCGCTCGCCGAGGCGAACGTCTGGCTCCCGGCGTTCGAGGCCGCCGCGAACTCGCTGCGCGGTCCGCTCGGATAGCTCCCTCCCATGCGCGCGATCGTCCTCGGGCCGGAAGGCCCCGCCCTCGTCGAGAAGCCCGATGTCACCCGCCCCGGAGAGGCACGCGTGCGCGTGCGGCTCGCCGGCGTGTGCGCGACCGACCTGGAGCTCGTGAAGGGCTACATGGGGTTCGCGGGCACGCTCGGCCACGAGTGGGTCGGCGAGGTGGAGGACGCCCCCGACCCCGCCTGGGTCGGACGCCGCGTGGTTGGCGACATCAACTGCCCGTGCGGCGAGTGCCCGACGTGCGCCGCAGGCCGGCCGACGCACTGCCCGAGCCGCACGGTCCTCGGCATCGTCGGCCGCGACGGCGCGTTCGCGAATCACCTCTCCCTCCCCGTGGGGAACCTCCACGCCGTCCCCGACGGGGTGCCCGACGAGGCCGCCGTGTTCGTCGAGCCGCTCGCCGCCGCGTGCCAGATCGTCCAGCAGGTGCACGTGCGCCCGTCGCAGCGGGTCGTCGTGCTCGGGACCGGGCGCCTCGGGCAGCTCTGCGCGCGCGTCCTGGCGCTCACCGGCGCGGACGTGGCGGCGGTGGGCCGCAACCCGCGCACGCTCGCGCTCCTGCCCGCGGGCGTGCGCGCCGTGGCGCTCGCGGACGCGGGCGGGCTCGGCGGCGCCGACGTGGTCGTGGACTGCACCGGCAATCCGGACGGGCTCTCGCTCGCGACGTCGCTCGTGCGACCGCGCGGCACGCTCGTGCTCAAGACCACCGTGCACGACATCGGCAGGATCGAGCCGAACCGCTGGGTCATCGACGAGGTGACGATCGTGGGGTCCCGGTGCGGCCCGTTCGCGCCGGCGCTGCGGCTCCTGGCGTCGGGGCTCGTGGATCCGCGGCCCCTGATCAGCGCGCGGTACGGGCTCGATCGGGGGGTGGAGGCGCTGCGGCGGGCGGCGGAGCCGGGGGTCGTGAAGGTGATCGTGGCGCCGTGACGGGCCCGGCGCCTACCCGGCCAGGCGCTTCTCGTCCGCGTCCCGTGCCTCGCCCAGGGTGCCCTTCACCAGGATCCCGAGCGAGGCGAACGTGCAGATCACCATGACGACGAGCAGCGCGCCCACGACCGCCTCCGCGGCGCCCCCGGCGGTGCCGGCGCCGTGGACCGGCGTGAGGTCGTTCGTACCGAGGACCGCGCCGAGCAGCGTGGCCGACCAGTTGAGGTAGCCCGCCCCCGCCATCGTGCGGACGAGCCAGGTGCGCTCGCCGTCGCCGAGGGTGAGCTTGTGCAGCCCGGCGCCGGTCGCGACCATGAGCGCGCCCCAGATGATCGCCGCGACGTGCGCGGACAGGATCAGCTCCACCTCGGGGAACTGCCCGATGAGCGGGCCGGTGAGCATGGCCACGAGCACGAGGATGGCACCGTAGCGGAGGAGGAGGCGTTCGGCGTGGGAGGTGGTCATTTCGGGAGGATACGACGGAGCGGAACGTTCGGATCGACCTCGTGTGGGCGAAATACGTCCGCCCGGCCCATCTACACGGTGTGGGAGCTCACGTTGCGCTGCGGCGGGGTGGCGCTCGGGCGGCGCGGAGGTCCTCGGCGGACGCAGACGGGGGACCTGTCCAACAGGGGGGCGACATACGTCCGCCCGCCCCCTTGGCGCCGGCCCCAACCCCCTCGGCGCGCCGTCCCGCCCCCCCGGCGCCCCCGGCCCCCCCCAAGGATAAACTCCCCCATGCCCTCCCCCCGCTTCTCCGCCATCGTGCCCGTGCTCGCCCGTACGGCGGAGGCGCGCGCGGACCTCGACCGCTGCCTCGCGGCGCTCCGCGCCTGCGACCCGGCGCCGTTCGAAATCGTCGTGGTCGACGACGGCTCGCCCACCCCCGTCGCCTCGACGGACCCCCGGATCCGCGTGCTCCGTCAGCCCAACGCCGGCCCCGCCGCCGCGCGAAACGCCGGCGCCTCCGCCACCACCGGCGACACCCTCGTGTTCGTGGACGCCGACATCGTCGTGCCGCCCGACACCTTCGCCCGCCTCGCCGCCGGCTTCGCCGAGACCCCCGACGCCGCCGCCATCTGGGGCACCGTGACCGCCGCGCACCCGCACCCGGGTGTCGTGAGCCGCTACAAGAACCACACCCACCGGCACTTCACGCTCGCGCAGGCCCGGGAGACCCGGCACCTCACCACCATGCTCGCCGCCATCCGGCGCACGGCGTTCGAGGCCGCAGGGGGCTTCGACACCCGGCTCCGCACCGTGTCGGTCGAGGACGTGGAGCTCGGGCGCACCCTCTACGATCGCGGCGAGCGCGTGCTCCTCGACAAGGCGCTCGCGGCCGAGCACCGCCACCGGTTCTCGCTCCTGGGCGCGGTCCGCAACGACTTCCACAAGGCGCGCCACCACACGAAGACGACGCTCGCGCGGCGCCTCCGCGGCGATCTCTCGGTGTCGCTCGACGGGCCCGGCGAGCGGCGGCAGCTCCGTTACCTCGTCGGCGTGCCGCTCGGCGTGGGCGCCCTGGGCGCGGCGCTCACCGGGCGGTGGGCGCTGTCGGCGGGCCTCGCCGCCGCCCTCGTCGGCTACGAGTCCGACCTCTGGAGCTACCTCCGGCGCGAGGAGGGCCTCCCCTTCGCGCTGGCCTGCGTGCCGCTGATGGCGATCGAGCGCACGACGGTAGCGGCGGCGGTGGTGGCGGGGACGATCGACCTGGTGCGGAGGCGGTAGGTCAGTCGCACAACTCCCCGTCCAACCCGAACGCGTTGTTGATCTCCACACACTCCGCGATGACGCCGGTGCCGGTCCCGTCGTCATCCACGTGCAGCTCGAGCCCGGTGATGCCCGCGAGCAGCGCCACGTCGACCAGGAACTCGATGCTCTCGGTCGTCATCAGCGCGGGGGTCGGGGTGGTGGTCTCGGCGGTGCCGAGGAGCACGCCGCCGGGCGTGCCGTAGAGCGCGACACGGATGCCGGCCTCGAGGTCCCCGTTGCCCGTGTTCATGCCGCGCCCCCAGACGCGGAGCATGCCGGCGTCGCAGTCGTCCGCGCACACGTCGAGGATCTCGGCTTCGAGCTCGTTGCCGAGGGTCTCGCCGTCGATCGTCGGGAGCGCCGAGTGGTAGCTGTTGTAGGTGGTGAAGTTGGGGACGGCGTCGATGGGCACCGAGAGGTCGTCGTTGATGTTGGTGATCGTGTAGGCGTGCTGGTTCCACACGTCCCGCGAGGGCGCCCAGGAGTTCGTGGCGTCCTGGTAGACGGTGATGCCGCCCTGGCTGCCCTGGTTGGCCACGACGATCTCGGTGTGGCCGTCGCCGTCGGTGTCGGCGATCACCGGGTAGTCGTACATCGTGACCGAGCCGTGCTCGTAGCTCTGGAACTTGATGACCCCGTCGGCGCCGTTGAAGGCGACCATCTGGACCTCGTCGATGTAGACGATCTCGGGCACGCCGTCGGCGTCGAAGTCGAAGATCGACGCGCCCGTGGCGCCGCTCATGTCGGTAGCCCGCGCGTCCCAGAGCGGGGTGCCGTCGTGGTTGAGCACCCAGAGCTCGTTGCCCCCGGCCACGACGATCTCGGGCATGCCGTCACCGTCGACATCCCCGATGGCGGCCACCGGGAAGATGTTCGCGCTGGGGTTCGTGATCGGGCCCCACAACAGGGAGCCGTCGGTGTCGTGGGCGCGGACGGAGTTGCCCATGGTCACGACGAATTCGCCCTCTTCGTCCTCGTCGAGGTTGGCCACGGACACCGCGCCGTCGGTCTCGCCGGTGCGGATCAGCGCCACGCCGTCGATGTCGTAGATGTGGCTGCCGGTGATGAGCTCCTCCTCGCCGTCGAGGTCGAGGTCGGCCACCGCCGGGTGGGCTCCCTCGAAGATCCCGAACCCGCCGGCGCTCACGCCGATCCCCGAGCCGCGCCCCTCGGCGCGCTGCGTGCCGTCGGCGTTGAGGATCACGCGCCCGGCCACGATCTCGGGGCTGCCGTCGTGGTCCATGTCGGACACGACGATGCCGGTCGCATGGTTGAACTCGTTGTCGGTGTAGGCCGGCGACTCCCAGATCAGCTCTCCGGTGGTGCCTTCGAGCGCTCCGACCGAGTACCCGGCGCCGAAGCCGTTGTCTAGCACCACCACCACCTCGGCCCAGCCGTCGTCGTCGAGGTCGGCGAGCGCCGGCGCCGACCCGTAGCCCACGTTGAGCGAGGGGTTGTCCCACAACATGTCCGAGCCGTCACCGTGCCAGGCCTCGACCCGGCCGGCGCCCGGGATGAAGCCGGTGAACGTGGCCACGATCTCGGGGAGGCCGTCCCCGTCGAGATCCCCGACGACCGGGAGCGCCGTCGAGTACGTGCCGGTCACCGCCCACTCGAGCACGGGCTCGAACCCGCCCACGGCGTAGTCACACACGTCGTTCGCGGGCACCGCCTCGACGGGGAAGTCGCGGAGCTCGCAGGAACCGTCGCCCGCGGGGTCCACCGCGGGGTTGCCGGCGGTGTCGGGCTCGCCGTCGACGTCGTCGGGCTTGCCGGTGAGGTCGTAGTCGACACACGCGGCCAGGGCGGCCAGGAGGAACAAGGGGCGCACGGCGGATCCTTTGCCGGAGCGGCGCGCGCCGCCCCGAGCGGGAGCGGGAGTATAGACCCAAGACGGTGCGATGTGCCTTCACGGAAGGGCGCGACCCGCCCGTCAGGCCGCGCCGCGCCGCGCCGCCGCCCACCGGTACACGCGCGTGAAGGCCGCCCACTCCGCGGGGTGCGCGAGCGGCGCGCCGGGGGTGCCGCGCGCGAGCGGCGCGACCGCCACCTCTCCCTCGGCGAGCACGGCGCCGTCGGCCCCGTAGATGCACGCGCCGCCCGAGAAGCCCCCGGGCCCGGGCCCGTCGACGGGGCCCGTGGCGTTGGCGAACACCACCGGCGCGCCGATGGCGCGGGCGGCGCGCGCGAGCAGATCGCGCCGATAGGGGTTCGACGCGCCGAAGAGCCAGCCGAGCGCCGGCCGGGCGATCCGCGGCACCGTCGGGAGGCGCCCCCGGTAGTCGGGCCACGCGGCGGCCACGAGCACGGCGTCGACCGCCCCGACGAAGGGCGCCCAGGCGTCGAGCTGGAGCACGTCGGCGCACACGAGCAGGCCGAGGCGACCGACCGGGGTGTCGGCGATGACCGGGGTTGCGCCGGCGCGCCACACGCGCGCCTCCGCGGGCGAGAGGAAGCGCTTCGTGTAGCGGGTGTGCGCGCCCGTGGGCGTGGTCACGCCGAGGACGCAGGCGTCGCCGTCGACGTAGCCCATCGCGATCGTCATCCCGTGCCGGCGCGCGGCCCCGTCGAGCCACGCGCGGGCGGTGGCGCCGGCGTCGGCACGCGCGTGGGCGTACCCCGGCAGGTAGGCCTCGGGGAGCACGGCCAGGACCGCGCCGTGCGCCCGGGCCTCCGCCAGCGCCGCGTCCGCCCGCGCGAGG
>JAKFCH010000039.1:0-25279 GCA_036676765.1 Deltaproteobacteria bacterium | reverse complement strand
ACCCGCCGTCGCGCCCGTTGCGCTACGGCGAGTGGAGGCGGGACCATTATAACACATTGAAATCACTATGTTAGTTTGGTGTCGGCGTTCAAGGCCGGATAGCTGGATCCGCATCCCGTGGGCGGGGCGGCCGTGGAGCGGGGGCCTGCTCGGCAGGGGGTGGCTTGGTGGCCGCAGGGCGGCCGTGGAGCGGGGGCCTGCTCGTCAGGGGGTGGCTCGGGGGCCGCGGGGCGGCCGTGGAGCGGGGGCCTGCTCGTCAGGGGGTGGCTCGGTGGCCGCAGGGCGGCTGGGGGGGGCGTGGAGCGGCCGCTGTCACAGGGGGAGGTCGAGCCGCGCACGGTCGCCCAGCGCGGCGCGGTGGCCCATGCGAAGCGCGATCATCTGCTCGAGGGCGGGCTCGGGCGGCGCCGACCGCGCGCGGCGCGCCGAGCGCTCGGCGAAGCCGAGCGCCGCCGCGATCAGGTCGAGCGGCGCCGAGGAGGCGGCGACACGAACGGCGGCGCCGCGCGCTCGCACCGCCAGATCCGAGAGGTCGAGCGTCGTGAGCCCGACGGCGCCCGCGGCGGCGTCGGCGAGGAGCTCGATGCGTACACAGGGCTCCAGCGCTTCCACACCCAAGAGCTTGAGAAGGGGCGCGCGGCGCACCTTCGGCACGACGGCGCGCACGCGAGGGATGAAGCCGGCCGGCGCGGTTCGCAAGCCGAGCAGCGCCTGGATGCTCGACGCTTCGTGGGTCGGGTCGTTGCCGACGCCGTGCTTTTCGGTGTTGCGATGGATGTAGGTGAACGTCTCTTCGACGTGCCTCTGGTGCAGCATCGGCTCGAAGTACGTGGCGGCGAAGCCGACGGGCAGCGCCAGCGACTGCGTGAGCGCCGAGCCCAAGGCCTGCGCGAACGCGGCCGCCTGCTCTCGGTCACACCGGTTGCCCGTGTGCAGGTGATCCCCCGAGGCGCGAAAGGCGTAGAGGCCGAACCGCTCGCCGATGCGGTGCATCGTGACCGCGAGCATGCGCTGCGCCGCCACGTCGGGCGCGAGCACACGCGAATCACGTGCGCGAAACACGAGGTGAAAGCCGAGGGGTGGCATGGCGGGCGAACATTGTGCACGACACGCCGCATCGGGAAGAGGTGGGTGTCAGTTTTGCGCGAATGGCCGTGGGGCGACCACCTGCTCGTCAGGGGGTGGCTCGGTGGCCGCGGGGCGGCCATGGAGGGGGGACGTGCTCGCCAGGGGGTCGCTCGGTGGCCGCGGGGCGGCCGTGGAGGAGGGACCTGCTCGTAAGGGGGTCGCTCGGTGGCCGCAGGGCGGCCGTGGAGCGACCACCTGATCGTCAGGGAGTGCCTCGGTGGCCGCGGGGCGGCCGTGGAGGAGGGACCTGCTCGTAAGGGGGTGCCTCGGTGGCCGCGCCACGGCCGCAACCATGCACCGCCCCAACCATGTAGCCCCGCAGCCACACAACCACCCCCGCGCAAGGGCGGCCGGAGGGTGGCGCGGGCGCCTGGAAGTCCGCCTGCCACCCCGCGTTCCACCGCCCGCGCCAGTCGGCCCGCGCGCGGCGGGCCGACGGAGGCGCCCGGCGCCGACCCTGGAGGAGGCCCGCCCCGCGTCCGCGCGGGGTGCGCCCGGAGGCCCCCGGCCTACATCCCGAGCACGAACACGCTGATGAGCTGATCGCCGATGCCCGTGAGCGCCGCGCCGGCGACGAGGCCCGCCGCGATCGGCTCCTGGCTCTCGATCCAGAGGCCGTGGCCGGTGGAGGCGGGGTCCTTCTTGGCGTTGATGCGGGACATGAGCGCGAAGAAGAGCGCGCCCGACCACATCATGAGCGAGGAGTCGACGGGGATGACGACGCCGAGGCCGACCGCGACGGCGGAGATGGGGAACTTGTTCTTGGTGCCGACGCGGAGCACCTCGAACACGATGCCGACCACGGCGGCGATGGCCATGGCGATGATGGAGGAGGTGCGCAGGGCGCTGCCGCCCTCGGAGATGAGCACCGCGACGCCGCGCCAGATGTCGACGCCGGGCATGGGGAACTTCTCCGTCATGACCTGGGGGCCGAGGGGCAGGGACGGATCGTAGTGGGGGAGGAAGAGCGGGAAGAACAGGAAGGTGGCCGCGATGCCGCCGGCCACGATGCCGATGACGTGGCCCCACGCCTGCTGGCGGGGCTTGGCGCCGAGCATGTAGCCGGGCTTGATGTCCATGAGCAGGTTGGAGGCGTTGGACGCGACCTCGCTGGTCATGCCGGCGGTGATGAGGTTGGTCGCGGGGTTGGCGCGGTCGAGGGCGCCGAAGGTGAACTGGGTGATCTTGGACAAGGACCCCGTGGGGGTCGTGCTCGTGAGGCCGGTGGCGTTGGCCGCGATGAGCGTGAGCACGATGATCATCGGCACGGCGAGCACGCCGAGCCACGGGTTGATGTCGAACCACAACCAATTCAGGAACACCGAGATCGCCGCGAACACCGGCACGCCGATGAAGCTCACCTTGAGCGGGAGCTCGATGTGGGCCAGGACGTCGTGATCGGCGCCCTTCGCCTTCTTGGAGAACAGGCCGGTGAACGCGCTGATGATGACCTGGGGCTTGGCGAACAGGCCCGCGAGGGAGCCCGTGACCATGATGGCGACGCCCCACCAGAGGCACCAGGAGTTGAGCAGCCAGGCGCGGCCGAAGGTGCCGTCGGCCTTGGCGGGGATCTCGCCGATGGCGATCATCCACGGGGCGAGGATGCCGTAGTTGACGACGGCGCCGATCATCAGGCTGTTGGCGATGCGCAGGCCGGTGAGGCCGCCGGCGCCGAACATGGTGACGTCGAGGACGGGCGAGATGCCGAGCTGCCGGATGTCGGTGCCCATGATCTTCGGCACCCACCAGGAGTACTGGGCGCCGAGCTCGTAGTACCAACCGAGGAGCTTCTCGGGGAGGTGCCACGCGGTGCCTTCGGCGCGGCCGAGGATCCGCTCCTGGAGCAGGATCTGGTAGCCCTCGAGCTTCAGGAACTCGATGCCGCCGGCGATGGCGGCCGAGCCGAACAGCGCCTGGGCCTTGAGGTTGCCCAGCCACTGCTCGTGCGCCGTGGCGCCCGCGCCCACCCGGGGCTGGGGCATGTCGTCGACCATGTTCTTCGTGCCGCCGAGGGGGGCGTCGGCGTAGAGCGAGTCGAGCACGACGGCGCAGGCGCGGCCCTCGGGGAACGGCTGCTGCTCGTCGTTGATGAAGCGGCGCTTCATCGGGAAGGCGACGAGCACGCCGAGGACGGAGGTGACCGCCATCCACAGGAAGATCTGGTACCAGGGGAGCACGACCTCGGTCATCACCATGAACGCGGTGAGGCTCGAGATGAGCGGCGCGGTCATGTACCCGGCGGCGGTCGCAACCGACTGGACCGCGTTGTTCTCGAGGATGGTGAAGCCCTTGGCGACGCCGATCTTCGCGAACACGCGGAACATCGCGTAGGCGAGGATGACGCTGGTGACACCGACGCCGAGCGACCACCCGGTCTTTGCGCCGATGTAGAGGTTGGTCGCCGACAACACGCCGCCGAGGAGGAACCCGGTCACCGCCGCGCGCACCGTCAGCTGCGGCATGTGGCCGCGGTAGACGTTGGTGAGCCACCACCGGTCCTTCTGCTCGCGGGTCCAGGTGCGGATCTCTTCGTCGGTGAGGTGCTGCAGCGCCATCGAGGGGTCCAGGGGAAGCGGCGGGAGCATAGCGCGCTCCGGTGGCGTTGCCCGCGCGCCCCGCCCTCACCCTCGGGACACACCCCCGCGGCGCCCACGCGCGTGCACGCGGGGTGCTACCCTCGGGGCCCACCTCGACCGGAACCGTGCAGAAGCCCATCCTCCTCTCGCCCATCCCGCCGCCGCCCGCCGAACAACGTGTCGCTCGCGACGCCCGCTTCGCCGCCGCCGGCGAACGTCGCGACCGCTACCACCTCCCCGAGGCGCTCGACTCCGCCAACCCGATCGGCTTCCGTACGCGCGTGCCGCTCACGATGGAGGAGGGGGCGCAGGCCGCGGCGCTGCTCGCGCTCTCGCCGCCCACCGCGTTCGTACCGGTCTCGGAGGCGGGCGGCGGCGCACCGACCGAGGCCGAGCTGTTCGAGGAGGCCGCGCTCGGCGTGCTCTCGTCGCGGCAGTCGACCAACTACCGGGGCCACCGTCAGGTCACGTTCGGTCCGGCCGAGTCCGCCACGCTCGCGGGGCTGCTGCGCCGCCTGGAGGGATTGGGTGGCGCGGGGGCGGAGGCGGTGCTCGACGGCGCCGCCTACACCCACGTGGCGCTCTCGCGGCCCTACCGCACGCCGTTCACGTTCCTGCTCACGTTCATCGGGCACAAGCCGCTCGCGAGCCTCTTCACCGTGCCGGCGCGCGCGTGGGACAAGCGGTTCCACCACGCCGACGACATCCCGACGATCGGCTACCTCCAGCACCTGCACGTGGGCATCTGGGCCGAGGCCTTCGAGCGCGCGGCGCTGCTCGCCTCTGGGGGGCGCCGCCGCGCGAACGTGCTGATGGCGCCGTTCTCCGGTCCCGAGATGCAGGCGAAGAACGCGCCCGTGCTCGCGGAGATCGAGGCGCTCGCGGGGCTCACTGCGGACGAGCGGGCGCTCGGTTGGCGGGTGTGCCTCGTCGCCCAGGTGGGGGCGGTGGCGGAGGCCTCGCCGATCACGCCCGAGGTGTGCCGCAAGCTCGGCGCGAACCTGCTCGCGTTCCGCTCCGAGCGCATCCAGCCGGGCGTGAACGCGGAGGACAAGGCGCCGCCCAACTACCAGGGCCGCCAGGACATGGACGTGCCGGAGGACCTGACGGTGATGGCCGCGCGCGCGGCCTACAACGCGTTCTGGCGGTGGACCGGGGTCGAGCGCGAGCGCGCCAAGGACCTGCTCCTGCTCGAGCGCATCGACGTGCTCACCCCCAACGGGAAGGAGCGCCTCCGTGGGGTGCGCAAGGAGCTCGAGCTCGTCACCGACAAGGTCGTCGCGGGCATCCCGCTCTGGGCCGATCTGCCGACGGGCAAGTCGCTCTCCCGGAACGCCGCGCGCGGCAAGAAGGCCTTCGGGCTCGCCGGCCAGCGCATCTACGTGGGCGGGCTCGCCCCCGCGGAGATCGCGGCGGCGGGCATCAACTTCCCCCACGCGGTGCGCGCGTTCGGGGCGGCGGCGGCGCGGAGCGCGCTGGTGTGCGAGCTGGCGGGCTGCATCGACCTGCCCGCGGGCTGCGATCTGCTCGCCGGCATCTGCCTCATGGCGGGGCCGGTCAACCAGAACGACATCGGCAAGCAGTTCTACGGCAACAACGATCTCCTCGCCGAGGCGTTCCCCGGCCGCGACCCGTGCGCGCTGCTGGTGTGGACGCTCAAGGCGAAGACCGTGGCCGACCCCATCGGGAACGAGGAGCAGCTCCTCAACGCGAGGCAGAAGGGCGCGCTCGTCGACCTGCGCGCCGCGCCGCACGAGGTGGCCGCCATCCGGCGCGATGGCGCGATCATCGCGATGCGGAGCCGTGACGGGCGGGTGAACGCCGAGCGCGCGTTCGCCGACGTGGGGAACTTCGTCACCGACGGCGAGGGCCGCGAGATCCCCGGCAACCGCGGGTCCGCGTGGCCCGAGGCGTGGCGGGCGGAGGCGGTGTGGTGAGCGCGCCCGGCGGCGACGAGACGCTGCGGTTCGCCGCGCCCCCGAAGGTCTCGCTCTGGACCACCTTCGTCAAGCGCGGCGCCTGGAAGGGGGAGATCCCCCGCATCGAGGCGCGCGCGGACACGATCCCGACGGACGCAGCCCACGTCGCGGCGTACGCGCGCGTGTGCGGCTTTCCGACGGCCGACCCCCTCCCGATCACGTGGCCCGGCGTCGCGACGGTGGGCCTCCAGCTCGCGGTGATGACCTCCCCTGCGTTCCCACTCCCGGTGACCGGCATCGTCCACACCCGGCAGCGGATCACCCGGCATCGGCACATGCGCGCGGGGGAGCCGCTCTCCGCGGTGTGCGTCGTCGAGGGGCACCGGGTGGTGCGCAGCGGCGGCGAATTCGACCTCGTGGTGACCGTCTCGTCGGGGAGCGAGGTCGTGTGGGAGGGCGTCACGACGATCCTGTCGCGCGGCATCAAGGGCACCGGCGGCGAGCGGGCGGCCCCGGTCGAGCCGCCCCCCCTGCGACCCACCCGCTCGACGCGGTGGCGGCTCCCGGCCGACCAGGGGCGTCGCTACGCGGCGGTGAGCGGCGACTACAACCCCATCCACCTCTCGCCGTGGACGTCGCGGCCGTTCGGCTTCCCGAAGCCGATCGCCCACGGGTGGTGGACGCTCGCGCGGGCGTTGGCCGAGCTCGACGGCGACGTGCCCGCCGCGTGCACGGTGGACGTGCGCTTCGTCGACCCGGTGCCGCTCCCGAGCACGGTCACGTTCGAGGCGGGGCGGCGCGCGGGGGATCCGGGCGGGGGGCTCGCGTTCGAGGTGCGCGGGCGGCGGGTGTGCCTCGTGGGAGAGGTTCGCTGACCGGGCGCGCGGCGGCGGTGGAGCGCGACGCGCGATGAGCCGCGCGTTCCCGGTCCTGCTCCTCGGCCTGTTCCTGTCGGGCGCGGCCGGGCTCGTCAACCAGGTGGCGTGGCAGCGCGGGCTCAAGGTGTTCCTCGGCGGGAGCGAGGCGCTCTCCTCCATGACCGTGGTGCTCGTGTTCATGCTCGGCCTCGGGGTCGGCGCGGGGGCCCTGGCGGCGCGGGCGGCGCGGGTCCGCGACCCCCTGCGGCTGCTCGGCGTCGTCGAGCTCCTGCTCTGCGCGGCCACGGTGGGCGTCGGGCTGCTCTTCTCCCGCGATCTCTCCGAGTCCGTGTACGCGATGCAACGCGCGGCGCTGGGCGTCGGCTTGCCGCTCCGCGTGCTCTACGTCGCCGGGGCGATGGTCGTCCTCGGCGCGCCGTGCTTCCTGATGGGCACGACGTTGCCGCTCTCCTCGGAGGCCTGCCAACGCCAGCTCGGTCGCGATTCTGGGGCGGGGCCGGGAGCCGACGCGCGCGACGTCAACCTCCTCCTGTTCGTGAACACGTCAGGCTCGGTCCTCGGTGCCGTCGCGAGCGGGTTCGTGCTCCTGCCCGCGCTCGGCCAGACGGCGGCCATCGGCATCGCGGCGGCGCTGAACGGGGCGGCGGGGGCGCTGTTCGTCTGGGTGTCGGGGTGGGCGGCGGCGGGGGAGGAAACGGAGGACCGGATTGGCGAGGCCGTGGGGGGAGCGGGCAACCCGCGAGCTACCGAGGCGGCCCCGTGGCGGTCGCTCGCGCCCACCCACGAGGACCGCCTCGGCTTCGCGATGGGGCTGCTCTCGCTCGGGTACGAGATGTACCTGTTCCGCGCGATGGCGCTCGTCCACGAGCCGCTGCCCTACACGTTCACCGCGGTGCTCTGCGGGTTTTTGGCGGCGTGGTCGGTGGGGGCGTGGCTCGCCTCGCGCGTGGGCCCGGCGCGGGTCTCGCGGGCGATCCTGCTCTCCGCGGCGGGCGTGGCGGTCCTGCCGGTGCTCCTGGAATTCGACCGTTGGCTCCTCGGGACCTCGCTGCTCGTGGGGACGGCCGTGGCGTGCCTGCCGGTCGTCGGCTTCGGGCTCGCGTACGGGGGCCTGGTGCGGCGCGCCGCGCGGAGCTGGGGTCGGGACGTGGGGCGCTTTGGCGCGTGGAACACGGTCGGCTCGTGCGTCGGCATCGTGGCGGGCACGCTCCTCGGCTACGAGATGGCGCCGCCGGCGCTCGCGTTCGCCCTCGCCGCCGGGCTGTTCGCGACGTGGTTGCCCGCGCTCGGGCCCGCGGGTGTGTCACCGGCGGTACGGTTGGTTGCCGTGGGGGCGGCGCTCGCGTTGGGCGCCTTCCTGTACGCGCGTCCGCCACCGCCGCTCGGGCCGCTGGTGGCGGCGTTCTACGATCGCGACGGCGCCGTGGAGATCGACGGCGCGGGCAACCTCATCTGGGACGGTTTGTGGCACTCGCGCCTCGCCCGCGTCGCGGCCGACGGGACGGGGGACCACGTCGGGACCGCCAACTGGCTGCTCGCGGCGATGCCCGCGCTCGTCCACCCCGGCCCCGTCGAGGACGTGCTCGTCGTCGGGGTCGGCGCCGGCATCACCGTCGGGACCCTCGCCCGCATCGGCACCGTCCGCCGGGTCGACGCCTACGACCTGAACGGCGGCCTCCGCGAGATCCTCGTGCGCTACGGCGCCGAGACCCTCCACGTCGCGACCGACCCCCGCGTGCGCCTCCTCTGGCAGGACGGCCGCTCGGGCCTCGCGCTGCGCTCCGAGCGCTACGACCTCATCACCCAGCAGCCGCTCTACCTCCGCCAGGCGGGGTCGAGCCTCCTCCTGTCACGAGAGTACTTCCGGCTCGTGCAGCGCCGCCTGAAGCCGGGCGGCGTGTTCGCCATCTACGCCAACGCCCTCGGCGTCGAGGCGCAGTCCGAGCTCGTGCGCGCGACCGCCGCCTCGGTGTTCGCGCATTGTGTGTCCATCGACGGCGGCTACGGCATCCTCGCCTCCGACGTGCCAATCGTCGCGACCGAGGCGACGTTCCGCGCGCGTCTCGCGGTGGGTGACCCCCTCGGCGACGAGATGGCCCGCTTCGACGCGGCGGCGCGTGCGGCGGGGCAACGCTCGCTTTTCGACCGGATCGATGGGCCGTTGGTGCCTGCTGTCGGGGCTCGGGTCATCCGCGACGATCACCCGCTGGTCGAGTATCCGGGGTGGGCGACACGGTTGGTGGGGGTGGGGGCGGAGGGGGTGGTGGTGGCGACGGGGGAGTGAGGGTGGCGCGGGTGCGTCGGCGCCTCAGCGGCAGGGGCCGCCCTCGTCGATCACGCCGTCGCAGTCGTTGTCGACGTTGTCGCAACGCTCGGTCGCGTCGGGGGAGATCGCGGGGTCCGAATCGTCGCAGTCGCCCGCGGTCCAGACGTGGGCGCGCGGCAAATCGCACGTGAGCGCCGGGGCGTCGGCATCCCCGTAGCCATCCGCGTCACCGTCCAGGTACGCGATCGCGACGACGCCTTCGTCGATCACGCCGTCACAGTCGTCGTCGATGCCGTTGCAGGTCTCCCGGGCGCCGGGATGGACTTCGGAGTTCCCTTCGTCGCAGTCACATTCACTCGCCAGGAACCCGTCCCCGTCGTCACTCGACTTCGCGCTCGCCGTATCTTCCCACGGGCACGGCTCCTCCTCCGGGGCCGTGTCGGTGGCGGGGACAGGGGCCGGCGTATCGTCGGCGCACCCGAGCCACGCGGCGAGCAGGCAGGCGGCGCCGAAGGGGAGGTGCATCCCGGGAGTATACCGGAGCGGGACGGCTGTGACCGAGGTCGAGGAGACCCCCTACATCTGGTCGACTCCGGTCACGGTTTGGGTCCCATCCGAGCGCCGATGGGGCCCGATTTGTGACCGGAGTCGCTTGAACCCCCTTCGGAAGGGCGCGTTTTGCCCGGATCGGGCCGTTGTTGGTGACCGAAGTCGCCCAAGCCTCGAGGTTCCCTCGACTTCGGTCACAACTCACGGGTGGGGCGCCGTCCTTCGTCCGCGTCGGGGTGGGCGATCGTCCCGCGTGAGGTGCGCGGAGGGCGCCGCCTCCGGCGGCGGTCCGGCCGGGCGCGCTCGGGCGCCCGGCCGACCGAGCGGCTCTGCCGCGAGCCCGGAGCGGACCGACCCCGCCGCGAGGCGGGGGCACGCCCAAATGGGTCAGGGGCCCGAACGGGCGAGCCGGAACCCCAGGTTGAAGTAGCGGTCCGACGCATCGAAGGCGTAGCGGCTGGCGACCAGCGCGCGCGGGGGCGACAGGCTCCAGCTGCCGCCGCGAAGGACGCGGTTCGCGCCCTCCTCGGTCGCGGTCCACTCCCAGACGTTGCCGCTCATGTCACACAGGCCGTGGGCGTTGCGCTGCTTCTGGCAGGTCGGGTGCATGGTGCTGCCGCTGTTGCCGTCGTACCAACCGACCGCGTCCAGATCGTCGGAGCCGGCGTAGGGGTGGGACTCGCCGCCGCGCGCCGCGGCCTCCCACTCCTGCTCGGTCGGCAAGCGGTACGTGACGCCGTCGCGTGCCGACGCGCGCGCGGCGAATTCCACCGCCTGGGTCCAGCTCACGCATGCCACGGGCCGGGTGGCCCCCACGCCCGCCGACGCGCAGCTGCCCTTCTCCACGCCGGCGGCGAACTTGGTACCGGTCGCGACGGGGTTCGAGCCCATCACCGCCTGCCACTCGCCCTGGGTGACCTCGTGCTCCATCAGCCAGAGGGCCGACGAAGGGATCCACTTCATCAGGCCGACGGTCGGGCTGGTCCAGTCGCCGGGGGAGGCGGGGGGCCCCGAGGGGGTCTCTGGCACGGGCGCTGTTGCCGCGGGCGCTGCCGCCACGGGCTCGGCTGCCGCCGCGGGGCCCGCAAGGAGCAAACATGCCGGGGCCGTGATCAGCGCCGTCCGCCACGTCCACATCGGTTCTCGCCTCCACGCGCAGGCATTCTACCCCGGCATCAGCGCTTGCCCTGCCCCCATGTCGCGCCGCCGCCGGCAAGCCAGGCGGCCTCCTCCGCGGTGCCGGCGCGGCCGAGCGCGGCGTTGCGGCCCGGGAAGCGGCCGAAGCGCGCGATCGTCGCGTGGTGTTGGCGGGCGAAGTCGAGGTAGCTGGCGGCGAGGGCGGCGGTGGGGCCCCCCGCGGCGTCGGCGGCGAGGGCCCGGAAGAGGGCGAGCGCGCGGTCCTGGGCGGCGTCGTCCTCCGCGTGCTCGAAGGGGAGGTAGACGAACGCGCGTTGCGACACGCCCATGGCGAGGTCGAAGCCGGCCTGGACGGCGGACGTGGCGATCCGGTGCGCGCGGGCGTCGGTGGCGAAGGCCCGTGCGCTGCCGCGGAAGACGTTGCGCGGGAACTGGTCGAACACGATGATCGCGGCGAGCGCGCCGGCCGGGGACGTGGGCCACGTGTCCAGGGTGTAGGGCGCGTCGAGCAGGGCCCCGAAACGATGGGTGATCTCGGCGTCGAAGGCGGGATCCGACATGAACCAGCGCCGTTGGAGGGCGGGCGGCGGGGCGATGCCGAGGTCGGCGCCGCCGAACCAGAACGTGAGGATCTCGGCGGGCGTGGCGCTCATCGGGGGCCCGCGGGGCGTCGGGCGGGGGCGAGGCGGGGGCGCGTCATGCGATGGCGTAAGCCGAGGTCTCCGGAGGGGCACGGGCTTGCGCGGGGGCGCCCGGTCGAGGGGCGCGGGTGGTGTCGCGACGGCGCGCGGGCGCTACACTCGCGCGATGTTGGCCGTGCGCATCGCCTCCGGGACGACGTTCCCCCCCTTCGACGATCCCGTGGGGCAGACGCGCGTACTGCGCGGCACGCTCGCCGAGGCGCAGGAGAAGGCGCTCGCGGCGGCGGGCTTCACGCTCGCCGCGGTCGCGCCGACGGACGCGCCTTACCTCGTGTTCACGGACCGGGTGTGGTTCACCGCGTCGTTCCTCCGCGCCGTGCGGGCGACCGGCGGAGTGGGGCGCGTGCGCATCGCCGACGAGGTCTACCTGCGCGAGACCGGGCCGCTCCAATCCACGCCCGAGCGCCCCGAGGTCGCGATGGTCGCGGCGGGGGGCGCGCCCACGCTCGAGGGGCCGGACCTCGCGGTCGACCTGCAGCTGAAGGCCGCCGAGCCGATGCTGCTCCACCCCGCGTTCGCGCACGCGCAGCGGCCGCTCGTGTCCGGCGCCCGGCTCGTCCACGGGCTCGAGCACTGGAGCCACGTGCTGCGCGTGAACCTGCTCGCGCTCGTCGCGACCGCGGAGGAGGCGAAGGCCGACTTCCAGGCCGCGCCGATCTGGAAGAAGGCCGTGATCGTGTTGGCGGTGCTTCTGCGCGCCCGGAGCTTCAAGCCGCACGCCATCGCCCGCGCGCTCAACCGGGTGGGAAAGCGCTGCAAGATCCACCCGACCGCGGTCGTGGAGGCGAGCCAACTCGGCGACGACGTGGAGATCGGGCCGTTCGCGCTGGTGCGCGGCTGCGTCGTCGGCGACGGCGCGAAGATCGAGGACTACGCCCACGCATCGCTCGCGGTCATCGGCCCCGGCGCGCGCCTCGGGCGCACGGCGATGTGCAACTTCTCGGTGCTCTACCCGGGCGCGTTCGTGAGCGCGGGCGGCGGCTGGCAGATGTGCGTGTTCGGCCGCGACGCGTTCGTGGCGATGACCGCCACCGCCTACGACCTGTCGTTCGGGCAGCCGGTGCGCGTGGTGCACCACGGCGCCGTCGTGAGCGCGGACACGCACTTCCTCGGGGTGGCGATCGGGCACCGCGCGAAGATCGGGGCCCACGTGAAGATGGGCTACGGCATGGCGGTGCCGAACGATGCGTTCCTGGTGGCGCCGTCGGGGGATGTGCTTCGGAAGTGGCCGGAGGGGATTGAGGGGGCGGCGACGGTGAGGGAGGGGGTGGCGGTGGGGGTTTTGGGGAGGGGGTAGGGGATTGATATCGGAATCGGAATCGGTATCGATATCGGAATCGACATCGATATCGATATCGATATCGGATTCGAAGTCGAAGTCGAAGTCGAAATGGATATCGACCTGTCGACCTGTCGACCTTTCGACCTGTCGACCTTTCGACCTGTCGACCTGTCGACCTGTCGACCTGTCGACCTTTCGACCTTTCGACCTGTCGACCTGTCGACTCGTGGGCCAGCAGGCCGGCGACCGCGCCGACTACGGGGTGGCGGCCGCGTTGACGCCGACGCTCGGTGCGCATGGGACGGGCGAGCCGTCGCAAGGTCGTTGTCGATGTCGTCGCACACCTCGGCGGCGCCGGGGTGGACGGTGTCGTCGCAGTCGGTGGCGTCGGACACGTGGCCGCTTGGTGCGTCGCACGCGTCGGTGCTCGGGGCACTCGGGGCCGACCTCGCCGTGTCGGCGGTCTCCGGGGACGGCCTTTCTCCGTCGGGCGGGGCGTCGCAGGCGAGGAACGCCAGGAGGAGGAGGAGGGAGGACATCCGCTTCCGCTCAGCCTACCGCCAGCGGCGTAGTCCGGGCGGATGGGACTGGCGGCGAACGTAGCCTCCTTGGTTGGGAGTCCGGCGGGCTGGAGTGGAGGCGGACATGAGAAAAATGCCGTTTGTATCGTTGGGCGCCGCAGCAGGATTGGGTGGGGGTGCGAGGAATGTCCCAACCGTGACGGCTTGGTTGGGGGAAATTCCCAAACGAAGCGGCTACGTGGGGGGCCCGGCAGGGCCCAGGAGCGACGAGCGAAAACACGCGTCCAGGGGCGGCCGAATTCACGCGGCGGCGGACTCGTCGACGCCGACGCTCGGTGCGCACGGTGCGGCCAGGCCGTCGCAGTCGTCGTCGATGCTGTCACCGCACACCTCGGCGGCGCCGGGGTGGACGGTGGCGTCGGTGTCGTCGCAGTCGGTGGCGTCGGACACGTGGCCGCTGGGCGCGTCGCACGCGTCGGTGGGGGTGGCCGGGTCACCGAAGCCGTCCCCGTCGGCGTCGAGGAAGAACACCCGCGTCACACCTTCGTCGATCGCCGAGTTGCAGTTGTCGTCGATCCCGTTGCAGACCTCGGGGCACTCGGGGCCGACCTCGGCGTTGTTGTCGTCACAGTCGGCGGCGGGATCGCCCAGGTCTCCGCAGTAGACGTGGGCGTCGGTGTCGGTGTCGGGGGCCGCCGTGTCGGCGGTGTCCGGGGACGGCTTCTCGCCATCGGGCGGGGCGTCGCAGGCGAGGAGCGCCAGGAGGAGCAGGGAGGACATCCGCTCAGTCTACCGCCAGCGGCGTAGTCCGGGCGGATGGGACTGGCGGCGAACGTAGCCTCCTTGGTTGGGAGTCCGGCGGGCTGGAGGGAAGGGGGGCATGAGGAAAATGCCGGTTGGATGGTTGGGTGCTGCAACGGAGTTTGGGTGGGGGGAGCGAAATGTCCCAACCGTGGCGGCTTGGTTTGGGGAAAGTCCCAAATGAAGTGGCTACGCTGGGGCCGCCGCGCTCCCGGCCAGGTGTGACGACCAATTCCCGCGCGAGGGCGGCGGAGGGCGCGCGGCCGGGGCCGCGCGGTTCCGGGCTGGCGGCGCGGGCGCCGCTCGCCCGAACGGAGGCCGGAGGCCGACCCCGTAGGCGACTGGCCCCGCGCTCGGGCGGGGACGCGCCCAGGCGGGCCGGACGTAGCGCACTCAGCCGAGCAGCCACCGTCGCAAGCCGGAGCCCGGGGGGCCGAGGCGCCAGAGGTAGCCGTCGAGGAGGTAGTGGGTGAGCTGCGGCGTGACGAGCAGGGGGATGGCGACCGCGGGCAGCCACTCGGGGAGGTCGCCGGGGGGGAAGAAGTGTTCGCGCCAGACGAGGGCGTCCCAGGCGAGCTCCTCGGCGACGGCGGCGGCGAGCGGGAGGGCGAGGAACGCGCCGATGGCGACGGGGGTGAACCAGCGGGGGGTGAGGGGGCCCTCGCCGTCGGCCCACTGGCGTCGGGAGACGAGGTGCACGAGCGCGAAGTACGGGACGCCGTGGGCGAGGACGTTCGCGAGGGTGAAGGCGGCATCGCCGTTGGTGAGCACGATGCCGACGGTCCAGCTCGCGGCGGTGGAGAGCACCCAGAGATCGCGGCCGGGCTGCCAGGACCGGGACCGCAGGCGGAGGGCCGCCCAGGTTGCGAACGCGATTGCGGTCACGACGCCGCTGACGGTCGAGACGGCGGGGGGGAGGCCCACGATAAAATCGGTGGGGGTGAACCAGGCGTAGCGGCGGGGCAGGTTCGCGTGCCACCAGACCACGGGGTAGACGCAGAGCATCGCGACCGTGAAGTGTTCGACACGCGCTTCGAGCGACGCGCGGGGGAGGGCGGCGCGGGCGCGGTACAGCGCGGCGAAGCCTTGCTGCTGGCGCACGAAGTGGAAGACGGCGACGTAGGCGAGGACGGTCCAGAACCACGGAGCGGCGAGGCCGTGGAGGGCCGCGGCGCCGGCGAACGCGGCGATCGGCACGCCCCAGAGGAGGCCGGGGCGGTCGCGACGCGCGGTGGGGTCGAGCCACGCGCGGTAGAGCGTGGCCCAGGTGTGGGCAACGTCCACGGCGACGACGAGCACGAGCCAGCCGAGGAGGCCGACCTCGGCGCCGTCGGGGAGGAGGAGGGCGACGGCGGCGGCGAGGAGCGCGGGGCCGCTGAACCAGGCGAGGTCGTAGGCGGGGGAGACGAGCCAGCCGGCGGGGGCGGCGGGGGCGGCGGCCGAGGGGGCGGCGCGGGGGGCGGTCGTGGTAAGCGGGGCGCTCAAATCCACGTCTCCACCCCCCGCCCGAACAACCCGAGCACCCCCTCCGCCGCGCGGATGCCGTGGAAGCTCGCCTCCTCGAACAGCGAGAGGCCCGACAGGTCCGTGTGCGCGAGGTGGACGCGCGGGTGGAGGGCGTGGAGCGCGGCGAGGCGGCCCTCTCCGTCGGCGTCGACCGCGTGGAGGCCCGGGACCGGGCGCACGGTGCCGTGGCCCCAGTGCCACACGTCGAGGCGCTCCAGGACGTCGAGGAGATCGGGGTGGGAGGCGGCGAGGTCGTCGAGGACGAGGTCGCGGGCGGCCTCCCAGGGCTCGTCGAGGAGCGCGCGGCGGGCGGTCACGGGGTCACCGAGGAGGGGCTGGTACCAGGTGAGCACGCTCGGGCCGCCGTAGTCGCCCGCCTGGTGGGTCGAGGTGACGTAGCCGAGGCTCGCCGCGCCGTACACGACGCTGTCCCACGCGGTCGCGACACCGTTCGCGGCGGGCAGGCGCGAGACCTGGAGCTGCGCGACGCGCCACGGGGCCTGATCGGGGAGGCGGGCGTCGGGCAGACCACGGAACCCCTCGACCGCCGCCCCCGCGAGCAACCGCTTCGCCATCCGCGTCGGCACCGCGAGCACGACCGCGCCGGCGTCGATGCCCACCACGCGTGTCTCGTCCGCCCCCCCGACCTCCGCCCAAACCCGCACGCGGCCATCCTCCACCTCGATGGACCGCACGACGACGCCGGTCTCGACGGGCACGCCCGCGCGCGCCACGAGCTGCTGGACGAGCCAGCCGTTGCCCGCGGGCCAGGTGAGCACGTGGGTGCCGAGATCGCGGGCGTCGCCCGGGTCGGGGTGGCGCGCGCAGAAGTAGTGGAGGCCCGCCCACGCGGAGGTGTCGACCAGCGAGGCGCCGTAATCGTCGCGGGTGGCGTACTCGAGCCACCACCGGAGCACCGGCGCGGTGAAGCCCTGGCCGTCGAGCCACGTCGCGAACGACACGTCGGCGAGCGCGCGGATGGCGGGGTCCTGGGAGCACGCGGCCACGGGGATGGTGAAGGCACGGCGGCCGTCGTCGCCCACTCGCGCCGACCACGCGGCGACCACCTCGCCCCAGGCGTCGTGTTGGCGGCGGTCCTCGGGCTCGGCGTGCGCCTCGGGCCAGAGGCCCTCGATCCAGAGGCCGGCGTCCCAGATGCGCTCCTCGGGGGCGAGGCAGAGCGCGTCGGACGAGTAGGTGGGGCGGCCCTCGGCGTCGGCGCCGGTGATGACGCCCACGTCGCGCAGGAGCCGCCGCACGTGGCGGGCGTCGGGGCCGGGGAGGGTGAGGTAGTGCGCGCCCCAGGGGAAGGCGCCGCGCGCGCCGGTGCCGGAGACGGCGGTGCCCCCGGGCGCGGACCAGAGCTCGAGGAGCCGCACGGACAGCCCCTGCCCGGCGAGGCGCCACGCCGCGGAGAGGCCCGCCACGCCGGCGCCGACGATGACGACGTCCGCGCGCTGGAGATCGCCGCCGCCCGCCCCGGCGCCGACGAGGCCCCCCCGAGCACCCGCCCCGAATGGGACCTGCCACCGGTGGCCGCGCGCGGCGAGGCCGGCGGAGGCCGACGCGCCGGGGATCGGGGCCCCGGGGAGCGGCCCGCCCCTCGCCGCCGCGCCGGGATCGGACGGTCGCCCGCACGCGGCGAGGCCGGTGCTCGCGAGGGTGCCGGTGAGGAAGGCCCGGCGGTTCACGCGTGCAGGCGCGGGCGACGATCGCGCCGCGTGAGGGACGCGGAAGGCGCCGCCGAAGGCGGCGGTCCGGGCGGCCGCGGCACGGTGTCGAGCACGGCGGAGGTGCCGATGCGGCCGACCGACCGGAGCGCGAAGCGCGGAGCCTGGAGCGGCCCGACCCCGCCTCGGGCGGGGGCACGCCCGGATGGTGCCAGACCGTTCACCGCGAATCCATCGCCTGCCAGTCCTCGGCGTACAGCCGCACGAGGAGCTGGTTGTCGAGCCGGTTGACCACGTCGGCGCGCGGCGCGAGGTCCATCGGGAAGTGGAAGAGCGTCGCGAGCGACTCGGCGTTCAGGAAGCGGAGGCCCGTCGGGAGCGGGCGGAACGCCTCGTCCTGAATGGCGGCCGGCGACATCCCCGCCAGCACGAAGCCCCACTCGCCGAACGCGGGCACGTAGGCGTGGTAGGGGCGCACGGCGAGCCCGGCCTCGCGCATCGTCTCGACGATGCACCCGTACGCCTGCGGCGAGAAGAGCGGGGACGTGGCCTGGACCGAGAGGGCCGCGCCCGGCGCGAGCACGCGCTCGAGGAGCCGGTAGAAGGTGAGCGAGTAGAGCTTGCCGAGGCCGAAGTTGTTGGGATCGGGGAAGTCGGAGATGACCACGTCGAAGCCGGGGCCGCGGTAGTTTCGCACCCACTGGAACGCGTCGGCGTTCACGACGGTCACCCGGGGGTCGGAGAGGGAGTGGTCGTTGAGCGCCGCGAGGTCCTCGCGCGCGGTGAACAGCCGCGTCATCTCGGGGTCGAGGTCGACGAGGGTGACGGAGAGGACCTCGGGGTGGCGCAGGACCTCGCGCACGGCGAGGCCGTCGCCACCGCCCATCACGAGCACGTTGGCGGGGGAGGCGACCGCGGCCATGGGGGGGTGCACGAGCGCCTCGTGGTAGCGGTACTCGTCGACCGAGCTGAACTGCAGAGCACCGTCGATGAACAGGCGCGTGTCCTTGCCGGCGTGGGTGAGGACGAGGCGCTGGTAGGGGGTCTGGATCGACATCACCACCGGGTCGGCGAACAGATCTGCCTCCATGCGCTTCTCGGCCTCTCCGGCGAGCGCGAGGCCCGCTCCCAGTACCAACACCGCGCCGCCGGCGAGGACCCGGAGGCGGGTGAGCACGTGTGCCGGCGCGTCGAAGAGAAAGGTGGTCCAGAGCGCGACCAGGGCGTTGACGAGGCCGAGCACGAGCGAGGTGCGGAGGAGGCCGACCATCGGGAGGAAGAACAGCGGGAACAGGAGCGAGGCGACGAGCGCGCCGGCGTAGTCGAGCGCCAGGACGCGGGCGACGAGCTCCTTGAGCGAGGTGCGCGACTCGAGGATGCGGATGAGGAGCGGCAATTCGAGGCCGACGCCGATGCCGACGAGCGCCACGATCACGTAGAGCACGGCGCGGAAGCCGGGGGTGTAGGTGAACCCCGCGAACAGGAGCGGCGCCTCGAAGCCGCCGAGCAGCGCGACGGCGATCTCCACCTCGACGAAGCGCGCGACGAGGTCGCGCTCGAGGTAGCGCGAGAGCCAGGAGCCGACGCCCATCGCGGTGAGGTACGCGCCGATGATGGTGCTGAACTGGAACACCGAGTCGCCGAGCAGGTACGACGCGAGCGCGCCCGCGACGAGCTCGTAGACGAGCCCGCACGTGGCGATGAGCAGCGTCGAGAGGAACAGGACCCGCGCGGTGGGGGCCCCGTTCAACCGGCGCGACGGGGCAACGGCTTCATCCAACCGCGTTCATCCGCCGATCGCGGCCGCGATGATGATCGCGAGGCCGATGACCACCGAGCCGAGCACGATGCCGAGGGCGGTGTTCTGGTCCTCCTCGATCTCCTTGTGGATGGAGAAGGGCGCGACCTTCCCCATGATCCAGAAGGCGGCGATGAAGACGAGCACGCCGATGCCCGTGTAGATCAGCGTCGCGGCGATGAGGGTCGGATCGAGGGGGTTGGTCACGAGAACTCCGTTCCTGATTGGGGCGCGGGGCCATGGCTATTTTCCGCCGCTCCACCCGCCGCCGCTGCCGCCGGAGGAGCCGCCCCGGTAGGACGGGATGTAGACCGGGCGGTACGAGGCGGGGTTGGCGCGCACGCTCTCGGGCACCGTGCCGCGGGGGGCGGTCGCCGGGACCCAGCCCGTGAACACGATCACGGCGACGATGACCGCGCCGACGGCGCCGAGCAGGTTGTGGGCCTTGAACAACATTCAGTCGCCCCCGGTGCTGCTGTTCGCCCACCGCTTCTGCTCGAACTGGCTCACGTCGAGGAAGTACAGGACCGGGGCGAGCAGCGCGTAGACGAACAACAGGATCGCGGGCAGGGTCCAGCCCGGATCGCGCACGACCTTCAGCCCCAGGCTCTTCCCGGCGTCGCCATCCACGGCCGGCGTCGCGAGCGCGACCCGCCCGCTCCAGGTGCCCGCCGCGAGGTTGGCGGTGGCGGTGGCGTTGCCGTAGGGGGTCCAGTCCCACACCTGGCCGGTGCCGGTGTGGATGAGGGAGACCTGGACGTCCCGGCTGGCGGGGAGGGTGCTGGAGACGGTCACATCGACGGTCGCGGCGCCGTCGAGCTCGATGGTGTCGGTGACCCAGGCGTTCTCGCCCGCGACGACGAGGTACTCGTGCGCGAGCAGGGGCTGGCGCGCCGGGAGCACGAACGCGAGCACCATCAGCAGCGCGGCCACGATGAGCAGGAGCCCCCCACGGAGGATCGTGCGGTTGACGACCGCGGGGTCCTTGTTGGGGTTCGGCTGGTGGGGGGCCACGCCGGTCGAGGGGTGGAGCTTGAGCTTGAAGGCGGCCGCCACCTCGGACACGGGGAGCCAGGTGCCGACCGACCAGGTGACCTCGCGGTCGGTGCGCTCGAGCGAGAGCATCGTGGGCGGATCGACGTAGTCGACGGTGCGCGCGCGATCACCGCGGGCGACCTCCCAGGTGAACTCCCCGAGGACGTGGCGGACGAAGGCATCCCCCACCTGGAAGCGGCGGAACGTCCGGTCCTTGAGGCGCGCGACGGTGCCGTCCCCCCGCGGGACCTCGCCCCGGAGCGGCTCGACGAAGCTCCAGTGGTGCTGGGTGTCCTCCACGAGCCACGCAAAACCGCGGTAGGGGTTGTGGAGCAGGTACTCGGTCCACGACCACTCGCCCTCGTCGACGACGTAGCGGACCATCGCCCCGATCACGACCCAGTCGATCCCGCGCAAAGTACCGCGGCTGCCGAGGGGGAGGGCGGGCTTGAAGGCGGCCTTCTCGGCGCGGGCGATGAGCTCGGCGGTGGCGAGATCGCCGTCGGCGTCGACCGCGAGCGTGGCGCCGCAGTAGGGGCAGCCCAAACGCTGGGTGTCGCCCGGCGCGCGGATGGAGAGGGCGCCGCCGCAGTTGGGGCACTGGAGCGCGCGCACCGCGGTGAGCTCGGGGCCCGCGAAGTGGACCAGCGCGGGGTCGGACCAGCCGGCGAAGGCGCGCAGGCCCTCCATCTGGAGCTGCACGAGCGTGATGTCGCGGCCGATCCAGAGGGCGGGCGGCTCGTCGGCGAAGTCGAGGGTGGCGACGCGCGGGCCGTCGGCCTGGCGCAGGTCGAGGTAGCGGCTGCGCACGTCGGGCGCGACGGGGAAGGGGAGGGAGCCCTCGGCGGCGACGACGGCGGCCTCGTCGTCCTCCATCACGACCCACGTCTTGTCCCCGACGGTCAGCTTGCCGCCCGCGCCCTCGCGCGGGAGCCGCGCGATCGGCACCTCGACGCGCTCGCCGTAGGCGAACCACTGGCCGTTGCCCTCGCCGATCCAGCCGTCGGTGCCGTCGTCGAAGACGATGTACCACTCGTTCCAGCGGACGGCGGCGCGCGCCTTGCGCAACACGCCGGCCACGCGGAAGCTACGGCCGTCGAGGTTCCCGCGGGCGTCGAGCTGGATCGGCGACAGATCGCGCTGGAAGCGGGCGACCTTTCCGTAGTCGCGCAGGATGTCGCCCTCGCGGACGATGCACGACTGACACGCGTCGCAGACGGCGGTGAGCGCCGCGCCCGACCGGAAGGTGAGGGGGGAGCCGCAGGAGGGGCAGGAGGAGGAGATCACGGGGAGGGGGAACGTACCCGGTTCAGGGCGGTTCGGAATGGGGAAGGGGGAGAGGCATGGACATGGAGGGGGGCATGGACATGGATTCGGGCATCGGCATCGGCATCGGCATCGGCATCGGCATCGGCATCGAGATCGAAATCGATATCGATATCGATATCGGAGTCGAGGTCGATCTCGGCATCGGCCGCTGGCGCGGCGCTCAGCGCCTTCGGCGGAGCATGCCGAGCCCGGTCAGGAGCAGGAGGGCGCTGGTGGCCGGGCCGCTGTTTTTGCATCCGGTGGCGCAGGGGCGCGTCGCGCCGGTGTCCTCGGTGGCGTCGGGGTTGCCGGGATCCGGGAGCCCCGTGTCCGCCGTGTCCGAGTCGCCTGAATCGCCCGAGTCCAGCGCGCTTCCCGAATCGCCACCCGCCGTGTCGTCGCCACCCCCCGTGTCGTCGGCACCGCCCGTGTCCTCCGGCCGCGCCTCCTCGCGGACCCCGTCGCAGTTTCCGTCGTCGGGGGGGCGGTCGGGGGCGCCGGGGTGCACGTCGGGATCGCGGTCGTCGCAGTCGCCGTCGTGCTCGGTGACGCCGTCGCCGTCGTCGTCGGTGTCGATCCCGGGGCAGCGCGCGTTGTCGGCGCCGGGGGTGCCCGTGCCGGGCTCGGCCGGGCACCAGTTGGCCGGGCGGTCGTTGGCCCATTCGTTGGCCGCCACGCCGAGATCGAGCTGGTGGGCGCCCGCCGCCGTCACGCCCCATCCGGCATCCCACACCACCTCGTCGACGACGCCGGTGAGGTCGGTGTGGACCACCGCGCCCGCGTCCGGACGCAGATCGAAGCCGTCGGGGAGGGTCACGTCGCGGTCGACGGGGCTCTCCGCGTTCGCGAACACCGCGTAGGCGCCGGGGCGCACGATGAGGGTGAGGGTGACCTGGAAGGTGTCCCCGTCGGCGTCTGTGTAGACCTGCTCGACGAGGTTCTGGCCGACCGCCGTGTTGTTCCGCACCTCGAACCACTGCCCGCCGTCGGCCGCGGGGCCGGCGTGCACTTCGGTGATCGTGGTCGTGCCGCGCGCGAAGGGCACGTGGGCGGCGGCGAGCGGGGCGAGGAGCAGGAGCACGTTCAGCGCAGGAGCCCGTACGCCATCGCCACGGCCACCACGAAGGTCGCCGCGGCGGCGAACAGCAGCGCGGGGCTCGCCCCGGCCTTCGGCGACTCCCCCCTCGGAGAGGCGCTCGCGGCCTCGATCTCCAGGCTCCCGTCCCCCGGGTCGCCCTCCTCCGCGCCCACCTTCACCAGCGCCTGCACGCGGCCCTCGACGATGCCGAAGCAGAGCGGCGTGAGGCCGGGCTGCCCGTTCGGACGGCGTCCGGCGTCCTCGAAGCAGTGCTCGGCCCACGCGACGAGCGAGCCGGTGCGGGCCACGTCGTCGCCCCGCTGCAGGCGGAGGATCCCGTGGATGGGCACCGCCGCCACGAGGAGCGCCCCGAGCTTCCCGTGCGCCTCGTCGAGCCGGCGCTTGCTCAACAGCAGCGCCGCCGCGTACTCGCCGATGGCGGTCAGGCTCACGACGCGCCCGCCGTCGACCTCCTCCTGGTACGGCAGCTCCAGGCCGTCCAGGTTGGCGACGGCGCTCGCCTCCGCGGCGGCGAAGCTGGTCGTCTCCTCGCCCGCCCATCCGGCGACCGGCATGCTCGCGGTCGCGACGGGCGTGTCCGACACGATCGTCACCAGCGGCATCCGGGGCAGGGCCACAGCACCCGCGAGCAGCGGGCGGGAGGCGACGGTGTCACGGTGGCGCCACGTCGGCGGGCGCAGGAGCGGGAGCAGGGTGCCGGCCGGCCGCGCGGCGGCGACGGGGGGCACCGCGTCGAGGACATCGGCGTGCCCGACGGCGCGTGCGCGATCGAGGAGCTCCTCCCAGGCGTCCCCCTCGAGGGCGCGGAGGCGCACGCTCGTCTCGTCCACGGGGGTGACGGCGTCGGGCGCGAGCGCGGGCAGGGCGGAGGCCGCGACGTGGACCGGCGGCACGCCGATCAGCGCGTACACGTCGCCGGCCGGGAGGAAGTAGTCCACCCCCGGCCCGACGGCGTGGACGACGATCTCCCGCCCGTCCCGCGCGAGGCGTGTCCCCTTCGACACGTAGAGCGCGCCGTCGTCGTCGTCGACAAGGCCGTTGGGGTAGAGCACGTCGCGCATCACCCGGAGGAGCGGCTCCGACCCGGCGCCCACCCGGGCCAGCGTCGCGGGGCCGATGGTCACGCTCCGGGTCGGCCCCTGCATCGTGACCGCGTGGGCCGCCGCGATCTCGCGCAAGCGGGCGAAGTCCGCCTCGACCGCGCGCGCGATCCACGCGGCGTCGAAGGTCGCGGAGAAGGCGTCGGCGTCGAGGTGCCCCGCGTGTTCGGTTCCGATGGTCGCGCCCGCCGCCTTCGCGAGCCCGGCCACGAGCCGCACCGCCATCGCGAGATCCTCCGGCGCCGCGCACGACGGCACGCGCACGGTGAAGACCCTGTTCTCCGGCCCGCCCTCCGGGCCGATCTCGATGCCGCGCGTCGAGATGCCGGGCACGTAGGGGTGGACGAACCCGTCCTCCGCCCAGTCCGCGGGCACGTCCTCCAGGCCGGCGACATCGAACTCGTCGAGCAGGGCCTCGAGCTCCTCGCGGGTGGGTGGGCGCGCGGGCTTCAGGGAGAACGTGATCGCCAGGGAGCGCTCCGGGCAGTGGACGTACGATAACCGGGCTTTCGGGGTCCTCGCGCCGACCGCTCGACATGCCCGCGACAGCCGGCTAGTCCCGACGCCCGATGTTCCGCGCCTCCACCACCCGCCGCAACCTCCGCGAGGCCGAGGCCGCCCTCGCCGAGGCCGACTCCTACGCCGCGTGGAAGGTGGCCGCCGAGGCCCACGATCAGCTCACCGGCGCGGCCGCGTGGCGCGCGGACGACGCGAGCGTCCACTACGATCCCGCGCTCGTACGCGGGGATGTACGCACCCTCCGGGATCTCCGCCTCGCGGGAGATGGGCGGAGCCTCGTCGAGGCCCTCACCGCCACCGTCTACCGCCACCAGGCGGACATCGCGCAGCCCGAGCTCTACGTCGTCGCGCTCGCCGGCACCAAGCACCTCGTGCGCGCCTGGCTCGACGAGGTGTCGGCCGCGCTCAACTGGCTCGTCGCGAACCCGGTCTCGGGCCTCTCCGCGGGGGAGAAGCGCCGCCGGTTCGAGCAGGCCTGGCAGGTGTACGGGCGCACCGCGCTCATGCTCTCGGGCGGCGCCACGTGGGGGTTCCACCACCTTGGCGTCGTGAAGGCGCTGTTCGAGGACGGCGTGCTGCCCCACATCCTCTCGGGCGCGAGCACCGGCGCGATGATCGCCGCGGGGGTCTGCACGCGGACGGACGCGGAGGTCGCGGAGATGTTCGCCGACACCGACTGCATCCGGCTCGACGGCCTCCTCCCGCTCACCGCCAACCGCGCGCTCCACGCGGGCGCGTGGCTCGACCCCGACCGCCTCCTCGAGGTCCTGCGCCACAACGTCGGCAACTGGACCTTCGCCGAGGCGTACGCGCGGAGCGGCCGCGCGCTCAACATCTCCGTCTCCCCGACGCGCACCCGCCAGAAGCCGCGCGTGCTCACGCACCTCACCGCGCCCGACGTGTTCGTCGCCAACGCGGCGCTCGCATCCAGCGCGCTCCCCGGCTTGTTCCCCCCCGTCGTCCTGCTCGCACGCGCGGGGGATGGCACCGCCGTTCCCTACGTGCCGAGCGAGCGGTGGGTCGACGGCTCCATCTACGGCGATCTCCCCAAGCTTCGCCTCGCGCGCCTCCACAACGTCAACCACTTCATCGTCAGCCAGACCAACCCGCACGTCGCCTTCTTCGTCGGAAAGCAGGGCGAACGCGGGGTCGTGCCGGCGGTGGCGGGTGTGGCGAGCGCGACCGCCCGGACCCAGAGTGCATACGCCACCGACCTCGCGCGTCGCGTCACCCCCGCGTGGACCGGCCCGTTGCGCCAGGCCGCCGACCGCGCCCACGCGCTCGTCACGCAGGACTACCGCGGCGACATCGACATCCACCCGCGCTTCCGCCCGGACCTGCTCCGCAAGGTCGTGTCGAACCCCTCGCGTGCCGACCTCGCCGTGTTCATCCGCGAGGGCGAGCGCGCCACGTGGCCGAAGCTCCCGATGATCGAGGACCAGACGTGCCTGGGGCGGGCGTTCCGGGCGTGCGCGGCGGCGTTGGG
>JAKFCH010000038.1:0-1860 GCA_036676765.1 Deltaproteobacteria bacterium | reverse complement strand
CGCGAAGTTCCTGGCTGGCGAACGCGGCCTGCTTTCGCCACTGGTAGGCCTCGCATGAAGGCGAACGAACTGCCGAAGTCCCTCTACGACTTGCCGCCGACCGAAGTGGACGCGCTCATCGCGGAGCTTGGACTGCCGGCCTATCGCGCGAACCAGTTGCTGCAAGCCCTCTACCGCGAGTTTCCTGACGGGTTCGATGATCTGCGCCAACTGCCGGTCGGCCTTCGTATGCGGATCGCCGAGCGCTACGGGCTTTCACCCGCCGACGAAGTGCGCCGCGTGGTGAGTGCTGACGGCAACACGACCAAGCTGTTGTTGCGCATGAGCGACGGCACGCTCATCGAGACGGTGCTGATGCAATACCCCGAGCCGGGCGAAAAGCACCCGCGCTCCACGGTGTGCGTTTCGACGCAGGCTGGTTGTGCGATGGGTTGCGTGTTCTGCGCGACCGGGCAGATGGGCTTCGCGCGGCACCTCACCTCGACCGAGATCTTCGAGCAGGCGGCGCTCTACGCGCGGGAGCTCCAGCAGAAGGGCGAGCGGCTGTCCAACGTCGTGCTGATGGGCATGGGCGAGCCGTTCCACAACTACGACGCGGTGCTCGAAGCGATCCGGCGGCTCAACCGCGAGCTCGGAATCGGGGCCCGGCACATCACCGTGAGCACGGTCGGCCTCGCGCCGCGCATCCGCCAGTTCGCGGAGGAGGGCCTGCAGGTGACCCTCGCGATCAGCCTCCACGCCGCCACGGACGCCGAGCGCAGCGCGTTGTTGCCGATCAACGACAAGTGGCCGCTCGCGGAGCTGCTCGACGCGTGCCGCTACTACGTGGAGAAGACGGGGCGCCGCATCAGCTTCGAGTGGGCGCTCATCGCGGGGAAGAACGACCAGCCCGAGGAGGCGGAGCGGCTCGGGCGGCTGCTCAAGGGCCTCCCCTGCCACGTGAACCTCATCCCGCTCAACCCCACCACCCGCTACGACGGCGCGCACACCTCGCTCCCCGAGGCGAGCCGCTTCGTCGAGGTCCTCGCGCGGTACGGCGTCCCCGCCACGGTGCGCGTGCGCCGCGGCATCGACATCGACGCGGGGTGCGGGCAGCTCAAGTCGACGGTGCTGAAGCGCCGCGCGCCGGCGTCCGCGCCCACCGGATGATCCCCGCGTGGTTGCCGCTGCGGCCCGATCTGCCCGGCCGCGCCGCGGTGATCGAGGAGGGGCGCGCGCGGCTCGCCGCCGAGGGCACCCTCACGCTCGGCGGGGCGCCCGGCATCGGCAAGACGTCCGTGGCCGGCGCGATCGTGGCGGGGAGCGGCCGCACGCTGGTCGCCGTCTCGCTGCTCGGCTGCGAGGACGCCGCGGACGCCGTGCGGGCCCTCGGCGAGGCCGTCGGCATCCGCCCCGTGGGAGACGAGGGCGCCCTCCTCGACGCGATGCGCGCCCACGGCCCGCTGGACCTCCTCGCCGACGACATCGGGAGCGAGGCCGTGCTCGAGCCCGTCCACCGCGCGGTGGCCGCCGCCGCCGACGCGCGGCTCGTCCTCGTCTCCGAGGCCCCCTTCCCCGGCGCCCTCGTGCTCGACGGCCTCTCCGCCGACGTCCTCGCGGCACTCGCGCCGGGCTTCGACCCCGCCGGCTTCGACGGCAACCCGCTCCTGGCGCGGCTCGCCGGGGCGCTGTCCGTCCCCGTCGCCGAGGCGCTCGCGCGCCTGGGGCCGCTCGGCGCCCTGCTCGCGTCGTTCCCGGTCGGCCTCGCCGGGCTGACCGGCCCCGCGCTCCCCGGCGTCGCCACCGTCCCCGACGCCGACCGCGTCGTGCTCCGCCGCGGCATCGCCGCCCGGCTCGTCGCGCTCCCCGACGCCGAGGCGG
>JAKFCH010000037.1:0-50789 GCA_036676765.1 Deltaproteobacteria bacterium | reverse complement strand
GATTCCGACTTCGATTTCGAGGCCGATTCCCTCCTCGCGCGAGGCCCCCCGCAGTGGCGGCCGGCGCCCTCGCCGGCCGGTCCGGCGCGTCCGCGCGCCGACCGAGCGCAGCGAGCCCGAAGGGGGGCCGGCCCCCGGCGGGGGACGCGCCCCGAGCGCCCCCCCGCTTCAGACGAGCTCTTCCATCAGCTTCTGATAGCTCTCGAGCCGGTCCTCCTGCGAAGCGTCCTCGGCGCCGCAGCCTTCCTCGTCCATGTGCATGCAGTCGCGGAACTTGCACCGCAGCTCGGCCAGCTCGGGGAAGTAGAGGTGCAGGTTCTCGCGGTCGATGTGCTCGAGGCCGAACTCGCGGACGCCGGGCACGTCGATGACCCGCCCGCCGCCGGGCAGATCGAAGCGCACCGCCGCGATGGTCGTGTGGCGGCCGCGGCCCCACTGGTCGAGGACGCCGATGTCGCGCACGACGCCGGGCACGATGACCTGGAGCAGGGAGGTCTTGCCGACGCCGGAGTGCCCGACGAACACGCTGGTGTGCTGGGAGAGCACGGCGGTGAGCTCGTCGAGGCCCTTCTGCTGGAGGGCCGACACGAGGAAGATCGGGTAGCCGAGGGCCTCGTAGCGGGCGAGCTTCTCGAGCACCTCGGAGGGCATGCCCTGGTCGCACTTGTTCAGGACGATGGCGGCCTTCATGCCGGCGGCGCCCGCCGCGACGAGCACGCGGTCGACGAGACCGGGGCGGAACGGCGGCTCGCGCGCGGCTACGACCATCACGAGCAAGGAGGCGTTGGCGCACACCACCTGGGTCTTGTGCAGGCCGCTGCGCATCAGCTCGGTCGTGCGGGGCGCGAACGCGACGACGGCGCCGTCGTGCACGCGCACGCGGTCGTTGATCGCCACCTTGGCCCGGACGGGGAGGACGTGTTCGCCGCCCGGTTCTCCCGCGTCGGAAGGGTCGAGGCGCACGCGCACCCGCTTGCCGACCATCTCCACGACCTCGCCCCACACGCCCGGCTCGGGCGCGGCGGGGGGGACGGGCTTCTCAGAACGCGACATCGAGCTCCAGGTAGGCGAACAGACGTTGGGGGTCGGCGGCGGTGGGATCGTCCGGCGCGAACCAGGCGGCGCCGAGGCCCGCCGTGGCGAAGGGCGAGAACGACCAATGCGCTGTACCATCGATCTCGCTACCGAACGCCCCACCGTCCAGCGCACTCCAGAAACGGTGCAACGTGAGGACCGTGGCGAGCTGCGGCGCGAAGCGGGTCTCGACCACGAGGTGGGCGTCGGCGAGGCCGCGCCGATCGTTGTCGCCGGGGGTGGCGAAGCGCCCGAGGAGGCCGTTGAAGCGGCGGCTGTCCCCGAGGACGGGCTGCCAGGCGGTAATACCGCCGGCCTCGTCGGAAGGATCCCCCGAGAGGCCGTCGTAGCGTGCGTGGAGGACGAGGCGCTCGTTCGGGCCGAACACCCACCCGGCCGAGAGCGCGACCAGGGTGGCGGTGCCGGCGGCGCTCGTCTGCAGGTAGCCCTCTCCGCGCCCGCGCCAGCGCCCGGAGTCGAGGCGGCACCAGAGGCCCGCCGTGGAGGTCGTGGCGGTGGTGCGGCGCGCGTCGACGACCCACAAGGCGTCGGCGGTCCACGTGGTCACCGGGTTCTCGGTGGCGAGGCCGACGCGGAAGACGTTGACGCCGAGGCCGAGGGGGTCCTCGTCGCGGGAGAGGAAGCGCCGGGCGTTGACGTACTCGACGGACACGGGCGCGGCGCGGCCGACGAGGCGCACGGCGTCGAAGAACTGGCCCTCGAGCTGGAAGTCGTCCTCGCCGAGGATCCGCCCCTCGTGCAGGGTGATGGCCTGGCGGCCGATCGTCGCGACGGCGCCCACGTTGCGGGTCAGATCGCCCTCGAGGCGCACCCAGCCCTCCGCGAACGACGGGGCGAAGCCGCCGAGCGTGGCGACATCGCTGGTGGCGGTCCACTGGCTCGCCTCCTGGACGCTCACGCGCGCCGAGACGCCGAGCCGCCGCACCTCCATGCCGAGGCGCGCACGTTGCCCGACGGAGCGGCTGCCGGCCGCGGCGTCGTCGATGTCGGGGTCGTCCACGGTGAGGCGATGCCGCACCTCGACGATGGGCGACCACTCGATCTCCGGGACGTCCTGGCCCCACGCGAGGGGGGCGAGGCCTACCAGGACGGCGAGCACGAAGGCTCCGCGTCGGCCGGGCGGGTGGTGGACCAGCGCACGTAGCCGTCCTCGGGGAGGAGGTTGGGGTCGTCGACCCGGCGGGGCCACGCGATGTCGTTGGCCACCGCGCCGGCGACTCCGGGGAAGCTGGTGAGGTCGACGCGGAGCGCGAGCGCGGACGGGCGGGCGTTGTCGCGCATCGGGCCGCGCGCGTGGATGCCGTGCGTCATGCCGCCCTCGATGAACGTGCCCCCGGCGTCGGGCAGCGCGCGGAGGAGGTACCGGTAGATGTAGTTGTTCCGATCCAGGGTCTCCTCCTCGGTGAGCGGGCGCGGGCCGTTCAACGGATCGAAGCCGGCGGGATCGAGCGCGATCGCGAAGCCCCGGAGCGACGAGGCGCCGGGGGCGACCGCCCCGTCGAGCAACATGCCCTGCGAGAGCCACCCGGGCGGCGGCGCCTTGTCCTGTCGCGGGAGCTGCGCGACGGTGCCGTCCGGAGAGACCCGGGCGCAATGGAGGTGGGAACGGGAGGCGCCGTCGTCCATGTCCTCGGCCTCGGCGTCGGGCGAGCGCGGCACGTCGCGATCGTAGAGGCCCAGGCTCCAGCTCGTGCTCTCCGCGCCCTCGACCACGGCGTAGTGGAGCGTGACGAGGACCCCGCCGTCGACCTCGGTGGTGAGGCCGTGGAAGTAGTCCGGGCCGCGGTAGTCGAAGTCGTTGCACAGGCCGCCGATGAGGGTGGCCTGCAGATCGACGGCGTCGTGCGCGTCGGAGTGCCAGTTCACGCCCAGGTCCATCGCCGCGAGGCAGATGCCCCGGTCGGCGCGGGAGGACGTGTCGATCTCGAAGCCCTGGAGCACGAGGCCGGCGCCCGGGACCGGGGCGGGGAGGGGCACGGTGACGCGCCAGGCCTGGCGGTTGTCGCCGAGGAGGCCGGCGGAGGAGGCGTCGCGGCGGATGCGATCGCGCGGGATCACCGACATCCGGGCGCGGTAGCGGGTGAACCGGAGCCCGGTCGCCGAGTAGTCGGTGAAGGCGACGGCCTGCTTGTTCTGGCCGATGCGGGCCCCTTCGGGGAGCCAGCGGCTCGCGAGCCCCGCGCTGCCTCCGACGCGGATCTGCCAGAGCCCGCCGAGCGCCCGGGTCCAGGCGCCGAAGGCGCGGGAGCCATCCAGGAGGGTCTTCGCGTCGAGCACGGCGGCGAGGTGGGAGAGGCGGTGATCGCGCACCCACCACCGGAAGTCGAAGCCGTTGAGGCCCAGCGGGAGCGGATCGGGCTCCGCCTCGACGTCGAGGAGCTCGACGTAGCGGTCGTCCCGGGGGCGCGCCGTCCGCGCCTGGAGCACGGTCAGATCGGGGCGGGCGAGCGCGGCGGCGTCGTTGTCGAACAGGACGACGGCCTCGAGGCCGTCACTGCGCTGGTCGAGGACCGCCAGTGCGGAGGGCCGATCGACGAAGGGCCCGGGGAGGTCGACGGGGTGGAGCCGCCCGTCGGCCACCTCGTGGAGCCGCCCGCCGAAGGCCGGCTCGACCTCGAAGCCGTAGGAGTCCCACGCGGTGAGCGCCCAGAGGCGCCCCTTCGAGAAGCACAGGCCGCTCACGCCCTCCTCGGGGCCGGCCGGGGCAGCGTCCACGCCGTCGGCGACGACCTGGAGGTCTGTCGCCTTGCCGCCGCGCGCGCTCCCGAGATCCCACCCGAGGACCCGCGTGACCGGGCCGCGGCAGCGGCGGAGGCCGACGTAGACGTTCTCGTCGTCGGGATCCCAGGCGAGCCCCTCGACGAGCATGTCGCCGTCGCAATTGGCGCGCCCCCAGTCCGACAGCACGCCGCGGAGCTGCTCGATCTCCGGGACGATGATCTCCTGCCACGCCTCCCCCTGGCGCTCGAGCACGAAGAGGCGCTCGGTCTGCCGCCGGGGGCGCGCGATGTAGTCCTTGCGGTACCCGGTGCGCCGGCCGATCGTCGTGTACTCGGTGACGCCGATCACCCGGTTCGGCCCGAAGGGGGCGAGGTCCTGCACGTTGTAGGGCGTCGTGACCCGGCGCTCACGCGGCGCCCAGCGGATCGGCTCCTCGGCGAAGCGGACGCCGGCGCGGTAGGCGCGCGCGGCGCAGGAAGGGTCGTCACACCCCTCGCGCCCGTCGGTGAGCGGAAACACGGTGAGCGCGCTCCCGCGCTCCTCCACGCGGCCCGGCACGGGCACGAGGATGGCCCGGGCATCCCCCTCGGCGATGGCGACGAGGCGGCCGTCGTCGAGCACGGCGACGCCCGTGGGCTCGAGCGGGGCCGCCCCCGGGCCCTCGAGCGTGAGGAGCGGGTAGGTGCGGTACTGGGCACAGCCGACGACCAGCGTCAGCAGGAGGGTGCCGCTCACGGTCGCGCGCCCCGTCACGGCCATGCGCACGGGCCGTCGAGGTGCGCGCGCACGAGCACGATGTCGCACACGAGGTCCTCCCCGCGCTCGACGCGGAGGTGGATGACCGCGGCGCCATCGGCCTTTCCGACGAGCGCGCCCCGGACGTGCACGGTGTCCCCCGCCTTGGCGGCCGCACGGAAGCGCACACGTTCGGCCACCGGCACGAGCCCGAGGGGATCGCGCCCGCGCGACGCCAGCCAGACGCTCACGGCCTCGTCCGCCCAGTCGACGTAGCGCGGGTGGTTGACGTGGCCCATGGGGTCCATCTCGGTCCACCACGGCCGGACCTCGAGGTCGGGGAGCGGCACCGGCTCGACCTCCTCCCAGGCGGGCAGCACCACCGGGGGTCCGGACGCGGGCTCGACCGGGAAGGCGTCGACCAGGGTGCGAGGGGCGCGCGACGGGCCTCCGTTCACGCCCACGTGGACCCACTCCACGCTGCCCTTGAGCACGCCGTCGATGCCGCTCTCCCGGCGCATCAGGAGCTCGCGCCGGCTCTCCACCACCCGGGTGGTGGCGACGAGGGCCTCGCCGTAGTCGGCCTCGCGGAGGTGGACGCCGGTCATCTCCCGCACGACGAAGCCGGTCCCCACCTCGCGGTAGCGGGACGGCGGCCATCCGGCCTCGGCGGAATGCAGGATCGTGGCCTCCTGGACGAGCCGCCACAGATCGGCGGCCCGCGCCCGGTCTCGGGGCGAACAAGCGTGGCGGGGGATGCGGACGGCGTACATGGCCCACGGGGTCTAGCTTGCTGGCGGGCACGGGGCATGGAGTCGTGACGCGGCGGGGCCTGCGCGCACGCCCCGGAGGCGCGCTAAGGGACGGCGCTCATGACCCGGCGCACGCTGCTCGCTCCCCTCGCCATCGTCGTCGTGCTGGCCGCCGGCGGGCTCGCCCGGGTGTGGCCGCGCCTCGTGTGGAGCGAGGTCGACGCGCCCTGGGCCGATCCGCTCCCCGCGCACGCCGTCGACGAGGGCTACGCCGCCTTCTACACGTGGCGCGGCGGGCCCGCGTGGCCGGAGTGGGAGGAGCGGTGGCTCGAGGCGGATCCGCCGGACCCCGACGGGCCACTGCTCGTGGACGTGCGCCACACCACCAAGCAGCCGTGGAACGTCGATCTCGCGATGGACGCGTTCGGCTACAGCTACATGCACGGCTTCGCGCGCGCGTTCGCGCCGGTCCGCGCCGCGGGCATCGAGCCGGTCCCGGTCGGGCAGCGGTGGTCGGGGCGGCGACTCGCGGGCGCGAGCGCGGTCTTCCTCAACCTCGTCAGCGGCGACAACCCCGCGCTCGGCCCCTCCGAGGTCGTGGCGCTCGAGGCGTTCGTCCGGCGCGGCGGCGGGCTCGTCCTCGTCACCGACCACTCGAATTGTTATTTCCACGCCGAGATCCTGGCGCCGCTCACGCGCGCGCTCGGGATCACGCTCCCGCCGGTCACCGCCACGGATCCCGCCAACCGCCTGACCCCCCGGTCGGTGAGCTGGGTCCGCGTGCAGGCGCGGAGCGATCACCCGGTCATGACGGGGGTCCGCACCTTCGGCCTCATGACCGCGGGCGCCGTCGAGGGGCTGGAGACGCTCGCGTTCACCTCCGACGAGAGCTGGCGCGACCGCTGGGATCCCTATCGGAAAGAGGATTCATCAGGCTTCACCGGGGATCTCAAGCAGGGGGCTACCGAGGCGTCCGAGAAGGTGCCGGTCATCGCGGCGGGCGCGCACGGCGCCGGGCGGGTGGTCGTGCTCGCGGACCAGAACGCGTGGGGGGCGACCCTCATCGGCTACGAGGACAACGCCCGCCTGTTCACGAACGCCGTGGCGTGGGCGACAGGGCGCGCGATCCCCGCGCCCGAGGTCGGCGCCGACACCGTCACGACGTTGATGGGCCCCGGACGCACCGATTGTGTCCACGTCACCGAGCGGGGCTTCCGCACGCTGCAGGTGCAGTCCCAGCGCTGGGCGGCGCTCACCGGAAAGGCCGAGCGGTGCACGGCGACCGGGCCCGGCGCGAGCGGTGCCATCCTGCTCCTCCCGCAGGCGCCCCGGAGCGACCTCGACGCGGTGCTCGGCGCGCGGCGGGTGCTCGCGGTGCTCGACCGCGACGCGAAGATCACCACGCCGCTGCTCGAGGCGCTCGGGCTCGCGCGGGGGATCGATGATCCGCGCGCGGCCGAGGCCCGGTGGGTGGTGGAGCGCCCCGCGCCCGAGGTGCCGATGCTCGCGGTGGGGAGCGACACCGTGGAGGCCCGGCCGATGGCGGTCACCGGCGAGATGGACGTCTGGATGGCCGACGCGCTCGGGCGGCCCGTCGTCGCGTCGGTCACGCGGGGTGACACGCGCGTGGTGCTGCTCTTCGACGACGATCTGCTGCGGAACGACGCCCTCAGGGGCGAGCGGGACGATCCCCGCAAGCAGCTCCCGCCGGGCGGCTCCACGCGGACCGTGGCGGCGCACCGGCTGGCGCATCGCCTCCTGGCAGAGCTCTACCTGCGGTGATTTCGCTTGCGTGCGTGGCGGCCGTGCGTACGTTGGCCGCAGAGCGAGGGATCCATGGACGTCGTCGTCACGTACTGCACGGCTTGAGGCTACCTCTCGCGCGCCGCCCGGGTGGCGGAGAAGCTGCGGGAGGAGCTCGGCATCCGGGCGAAGCTGGTGAAAGGGAGCGGCGGGATCTTCACCGTCGCGGTCGGTGACAAGGTGGTCGCGCGGAAGTCGCCGGCCGGCTTCCCGACCGAGGAGGCGATCGTCGAGGCCGTGCGCGCCGAGATGGCGCTTTAGCGGCCGATCCCGGCCTCACCGCCCCCGCATCCCCCGCTGGAGCGCCGCGTAGGCCGCGTTGATGGCCTTCATGCGCTCGTTGGCGGCGGCCTGCTCCTCGGCCGTGGCGCGGTCGGGGTGGTGGAGCTGCGCGGCGCGGCGGTAGGCGGCCCGCACGTCGTCCCAAGTGGCGCCGGCGACGAGGTCGAGCGTACGCAGGTGCGCGGCGGTGGTCGGGCTCGGGCCGGCGCGGTTGGTGGTCCGCCGCTTCTGCCGGGGGCCCTGCGCGCCCCCCTTGACGCCCAGCCGGGCGGCGAGCGCGGCGATCCAGGCCTCCTCGGCGGCAGCGGCGGCGCCGGCGCTCCGGGCGAGCGACTCGAGGAGCCCGAACACGCTCGGGAGCCCCTCCGCGGCCACCCGCGCGCGCAGCCGCGCCGCGACCATGCGCTCGGCCTCGGGGACCCCGCCGCGGGCGAGCTCGGACGCGACCGCGCGCCCGACGGCGTCGAGCCCGAACAGCCTCGCCACCTCGGCGTCGCGCAGCTCCGCGCGCCCGGCCCCCATCAAGGCGGTGCCGCTGGCGCGGGCGCCCGCCGCGGCCTCGGCCGACACGCAGGCGAAGACCACGGCGGCGAGGGCGTTGTCGAGGCGCCGCACGCCCGGATCCGGGAGCTCGAGCCCCCAGATCGCCTCCTCGATCGGCTCACCGTCCTCCACGAGCCAGGCCTGGAGCGCGAGCTCCTCGCCCGTCCGACGGGGGAGGGCGGCGTAGGGGAGCATCGCGTAGACGAAGCGCTCCTCGCCGCGCACCTGCGGGGGGAGGCCGACGGACACGGTCAAATCGCCGTGGCGGTCCCGGAACGCGGGCACCGCGCCGCGCACGTAGCGGCCGTCGTCCCGGAGGCGCAGCTCGATGCCGCCGATCTCGGGATCGAGCTCGGTGCGCAGGGGAAACGCGAGGGCGGCGCCGGGGCCCGAGGGGCCGACCCAGCCGTGGAGGACGCGGAGGGCACCGAACGCGGCGAGCTCGTCTTCCTCGTCGTCGAGATCGAAGTCGGCGCCCTCGAACAGCCCGGCGAGATCACCGGGTCCGGCGAGATCGGGGCCGCCGAACCGCGGCCCCACGTCCTGAGCGTCGACGCGCCCCCACTCCATCACCACTCCTCGGGCGGATGCAACCCTCCATCGGGGCGCTTCATCCAGAGCTGGCATCGAACCGGCAGATGCTTCCGATCGAGCGCCTCGCATACGTTCGTGTACTTGCAGGCGTGGAACGGCAAGCCCGCCCGCACCTTCCGCGGCCAGTCCGGGTCGGCGAGCAGGCCGCGGGCGATGCCGACGAGATCGCAGGCGCCGCCCTGGAGCGCCCCCTCGGCGAGCGCGTAGGTGTCGATGCGACCGGCGCCGATGACCGGCGTGGTGTACCCGGCCGCGCGCACGGCGGCGCGGATGGCCGTCGGGAGGTGGAGGTTGTAGCCCTCGGGGTACACCTTCGTCGGCATGCACATGAGCCCGGAGTGCCCGGTGTAGGGGTAGGCGGCGTCACCGACGGGGGGGCGCTTCGCGTCCTCGAAGCGGCCGCCGCGGCTCACCGAGAGAAAGTCGAGGCCCGCCTCCGCGAACCGCACGCCGAACCAGGCGGCGTCCTCGACCTCGCTGCCCCCCTCGACGTCCTCGCTCCCGAGGAAGCGGCACCCGACGGTGAAGTCGGTCCCGACCTCGCGGCGGACCGCATGGATGACCTCCACGGCGAGGCGCGCGCGGTTCTCCAACGACCCGCCGTACTCGTCGACGCGCGCGTTGGTGCGGGAGAGGAAGCTGGCCATCGTGTAGGCGTGCGCGAAGTGCAGCTCCACGCCGTCGAAGCCGGCCTGCCGCGCCCGGCCGGCCGCCGAAGCGAAGAGCCCGGGAAGCGCGGCGATCTCGTCCCGACCGAGATCCTCGACCTGCTGCCGGTAGCCGTGCGAGTAGTCCCGCCACTCGCGCGGGGTGAGCCGCGCGCGCAGCTCGTCCTCGCTCCAGGCTGAGCAGCCCGGGTAGCGGGCCTCGAGGCGGGCGAGTGCGCGCGCGGGGTCGCGGCGCGCGATCTTCAGGAAGTCGATGATCTGCGGGAGCACGCGCACGTCCCCCGCGTCGTGGATCTCGGCGGCGAGGTCGCGGAGCGCGGGCACGTAGCGATCGTGGCCGATGCGGAGGAGCGGGCCGCTCGCGACGTCGCGAATGCCCATCGCTTCCAGCACGATCATGCCGGGGCCGCCCTTCGCGTAGCGGACGTAGCGGCGGCGCACGTCCTCGGTGACCTCCCCCGCGTCGTTGGACAGCCAGGTGACCATCGCGGGCAGCCACACGCGGTTCGGTACGGTGACGCCGTTCAGCCGGAGCGGGGAGAAGAGGAGGGAGTCGGCGGGCTCGGGGAGGGGCAGGTTCATCCCTCTTCCCGCCACTCGTAGTGACCGAGGTTCCACCTCTCCCGGTACCCCGTCAGGTGCATCCACGCGGGGCCGTAGCGCTGGACCAGCCAGTACTCCCCCGCGAAGAACGGGCCCGCGTCATCGTCCCCGTCGCCGTCGTCGAGGCGCAAGTGGAGACAGTCCTCCCAGTCGAGGCCCCAATAGACCGGGCAGTCCTCGAAGCCGAGGTGGGTGGACGTGAAGGTGAGGTCGTTGGCGGAGGTCACGATCGAGTCTCCAGGGGACATCACGTCGGCGGTCAGGACGATCGGGGGGTCGAACGTGGTCGAGCTCGCACCCTCCGTGTACCCGTGGATGCGGACACCCGACACCTCGATCGAGGAGAAGGTGACCGTGCCGATCGTGGCGCTCACATCGGTGGAGTACGCGAACGTGACGACCGGCACGCCGTCTTCCGTGCCGCTGGACACCTTCTCCACCATCAACTCGAGGTCCAGCTCAGTGTCCTCGTTGAAGTAGGTCGCCTCGCGCTCGCCGTCGATGGGGAAGTAGTGCGCGGTCACGATGCCCACTTCGTCCGTGTCCGCGTCCGACGCGTAGCAATCGGGCGAGGTGAAGCAGCCCGGGGCGTCCCCGCTGGCGCAGGATGCGGCGAGTGGGAGCAGGAGCGCGACGAGGCCCATGCTACTCCGCCCCCGCCGCCACGTACAACCGGTAGAACTGCCAGTACGGCAGGAGGGCGAACGGCACCGCCGCGATCGACGCGATGCCCCATTGTCTCCGGTAGAGCCACGGCACCGGCAACATCAGCCCCACGAAGGTGAGCACGGCGGGCCACGCGAGGTGGGGCTCGGAGGGCTCGGTGTTGCCGAGCCACATCTGCGCCCCCATCGCGAGCGGGGGGCCGACCACCATCATCGTGAGCGCGCCGAGCAGGCCGGCCGCGTAGGCGCTCACGAGCGAGGTGATCGCGAGGATGGCGGAGATGGCCTTCATGCGCGGGAGAGAGTATCCGGGCGTGTGCCGGAATGGACCCCGCCCGAGCTGCTCCCGCCCTCCGCCGAGGGGAGGCTCCGCGGCGTGCTCGGCGGCACCGCGCTCTACGATCAGCCCCGTCACGCGGACGCCCGCGCGCGGCTCGACACGTTCGTGGCCGGCGCGGGGCCCCTCGCCGTCGAGATCGGCTTCGACCACGGCATGCGCATCCTCGACCATGCCCGGCGCTGGCCGGACATCCGCTGGCTCGGGTTGGAGATCCGGAAGCGCCGGGTCGCGGCCGCCGCACCCCACGCACCGCCGAACTGCCTGTTGTGGCGGGCCGATGCCCGCACGGTGTTTACCGCGCTCCTGCCGGACGCCCGGGTCTCGTGGGTCTACATCCTGTTCCCCACCCCCACCGAGAACCCGCGCCACCTCCTGCTCACGCCCCCGTTCGTGGCGGCCGTGGCGCACACCCTCGCCCCCGACGGCGCGGTCTACCTCGCCACCGACGTGAAGGGCCTCCACGACCACGCCGCCGCCCTGCTGGACGGCTGGCCCGAGGCGCCGATGCCGCCGATGGGGCCGGTGTTGTCGCGGCGGGAGCGCGTGTGCGCGCGAGACTCGCTCCCGGTGTACCGCCTGTGCCGCGGCAAGCCGCGGGTCGCGTCGGAGGGCGGATGGACTGGGCAGGGGTGACGGCGCGCGTGGTCGTGGAGGCGTGCTCCGCCACGTCCGAGGACATCGTCCTCTACGCGGGGGACGACGCCGTGGCCGACGCCCTCGCATCTCGGGTCCATACTCTCGTGCATCGCGACGATCTCACCGATCCGCCGCTCGGTCTCTCGATCATCTGCCTCCACAACTGGCTCCGCAGGCGATCGCCCGAGGAACAGCGCGCCGTGTTCCACGCGGCCGCGGCGCTGCTCCCCCCGCGCGGGCTGCTCGTGGTGGGCGACATCATGTGGTCGTTCCCCCCCGCGGACATCGACGCCCCCGAGCAGTTCGGGGACGCGTCGGAGCACGCCCAGACCACCGCCACCATCGAGGCCTGGGCCCGCGCGGCCGGCTTCCTTCCCGATCTGCACCGCTTCGGCCCCGGCGTGGCGGTGCTCATCGCGATTCGAGGACAATCATGAGGATCCTGGTCACCGGCGCCTCCTCCTTCGTCGGCGCGCACTTCTGCTCGCTCGCCGCGCGCCACGGTCACGACGTGCTCGGGCTCTGGAAGAACACGCCGATGCTCCTCGACGGCGTGAAGTCGATCCCGGCCGACGTGACCTCGTTCTCGCCCGCGAAGGTCGATGTCGTGGTGCACCTCGCGGCGAAGGTCATGGCGCCCGACGCCCGCGAGCAGAACCGCCGCATGCTCGACGCCGTGCTCGAATGGGGCTTTCCGCTCGTCTACGCGTCGAGCACGATGGTCCACTGGCCGCGCAAGAACGCCTACGCCGAGTCGCGGGTCGAGGACGAGGCGCGGGTCGTGGCCTCGGACCGCCCGTGGCTCGTCGTGCGCCCCTGCGCGCCGTGGGGGCCGCCCCACCCGACCCACCGGCCCACCCACGTCGAGAGCTTCGCCACCCTCGCGAAGCTGGTCCGCCACGCGCCGTTCGTCCCGGTGCCGGGCTCCGCGGAGGTCCTCCGGCAGCCCGTTCACGTCGACGACTTCAACGGCGCCATCCTCTCGCTGCTCGAGCGGGGCGTGTGGAACGCCGCCTACGACGCCGGGGGCCCGGAGGCGATCACCGTTCGGGAGATCATCGAGCGGATCGGCGGGGCCCGGAAGGTGCGCGTGGTCGAGGTCCCCGAGCCGCTCGCCCGCCTGGGGGGGCGCTTCCTGAAGAACTTCTCCGCCGACACGTTGGCCACGTTCGCGACGAACGACACGGTCGACCCGATGCCGCTCCAGCAGGCCTCGGGGGTGGTGCCACGCCGCTTCGATGCCGTCGGGCTGTAGCTCAGCGGCGGAGCGGTGGCGGTCCCGGCGCCCCGAGCGGATCCAGAAGCAGTGAGGCGCGCGGGCGTTAGAATGTCAGGTATGCGCGGCACTTTACGGGCATGTGTCCCGAAGCGGTCCACCCCGAGCCCTTGACTTGTCGCCAGAACGGGTTCATACGGCCCCCCAAGGGGCATCCCCACATGCGCTTCTCGCCGTACACGATCCTGTTCGTCCTCGCGGCGGCTGCCGGCCTGTTCTTCGCCGGCTTCTCGACGCACGACTTCGTCGAGCACCTCGACCGGCAGGTCCACAGCATCCACTGCTCGTTCATCCCGGGGCTCGACAACCCCGACGCCAGCGGCTCCTCCGGCTGCCACGTCACGATGATGAGCCCGTACTCCTCGGTGTTCCGCGGCGCGTTGTGGGGCGGCCTCCCGATCTCGCTCCCCGCGATGTCGGTGTTCGCCTTCCTGCTGTTCCGCGGCGTCGATCTGCTGGTCAACCGGCGCTCCGACGAGCGCGGTCCCCGCGCCTTCCTCGTGGCGGCGGCGGCGCTCCCGCTCCTCATGTCGCTGGTGTTCGGCTACCTCTCGCTCGTCGAGCTCGACGCCGCCTGCAAGCTCTGCATCGGCATCTACACGTCGAGCCTCGTGTGCTTCGTGGCTGCGCTGCTCGAGCTGCGCGCCGTGTCGCAGCCCGGGCTCGGCTCGGACATCGGCATCCTCGGCGAGGACGACCCCCTCCCCGGCCTCGGCGATCCGCGCTCGCACGCCCTCGCCTTCGCGCAGGGCGTCGGGTTCGTGGCGATCCCGGTGCTGGTCTACGTCATCTCGATGCCCGACTACGCGTCGTTCGTCGGCACGTGCGGCTCGCTGGTGAAGACCGAGGATCCGTACAACATGATGGTCCCGCTCGGGCCCCAGGGGCAGGGCGCGTCCGCCATCGAGGTGTTCGATCCGCTGTGCCCGGCCTGCAAGGGCTTCGAGACGCGCCTCGCGTCGTCCGGGCTCGAGGAGCAGATGTCGCGCAAGGCCGTGATGTTCCCCCTCGACAACAGCTGCAACTGGATGGTCGGCAGCGCGGTGCACCCGGGCGCGTGCACCATCAGCGAGGCCGTGCTCTGCGCGGAGGCCGGCAAGGCCGACCTCGTGGTGGACTGGGCCTTCGAGAACCAGACCGCGATCCGCGAGGCCGCCAAGGCCGATCCGGCCGCCGCGGGCAAGATGGTGCTCGCGCGGTTCCCCGAGATGAAGAGCTGCCTCGGCGGCGCCGCGGTGAAGTCGAAGCTCAACAAGTCGTTGCGCTGGGCGGTCGCCAACCAGCTCGCGGTGCTCACGCCGCAGCTCTACGTCAACGGCATGAAGCTCTGCGACGAGGACACCGACCTCGGGATGGAGTACGCATTGACTCGCTTGCTCGAGCGGCAGTCGACCGAGAACAAGGCGAACGGAGGTACCAAGTGAACACCGGCATCCACGTCGCCATCGCGGGCGCCGCCCTCCTCATCCCCACCGCGCTCACGGGCACCTGGGTGGCCTCGGCCGCCGGGCGCCTCGACGCCGCCGCCGTCGCCGCCGAGACCGAGGGCGCCAGCGCCTCCCAGGTCGCCGTCGCCGCCGCCGCGGACGAGGGCTACTGCTCCGCCGACCTCAAGAAGGTGCTCCGCCGCGTGCTCCAGAGCTGCGGGCTGCTCTCCAGCGGCGAGGTGCGCGGCTGCCAGCCCCTCGAGGCGAAGAACGTCGCGACCGTGGCCGGTGGGGACTTCAACGCCCTGTTCGCGCCGCTCGCCGACCGGGCGGGAATCATCCAGTTCGACAAGGAGTCGGCCGAGCTCGACCCGGGTGACGCCGCCCTGCTCGACCAGCTCTTCGCCGATCAGCGGGGCGCCAGCTACTTCTTCGTCGTCGCGCGCTCCTCGCCGGAGGGCTCCGAGGTCTACAACCGCGACCTCTCCCAGAAGCGGGGCGAGGCCGTGCTCGGGCACCTGAAGGCCACCTTCAACGACCCCGACCTCGACAAGGAGCTCGGGCTCCTCTGGCTCGGCGAGGAGGTGCAGCAGCTCGACGAGGAGTTCTGCTCCTGGCAGCGCAGCGGCGGCACCGAGACCTGCCAGCCGCAGGACCTCAACCGCTCGGCCTTCGTCGCGTGGATCGACTGTCGCCTATGATCGCGCTCCTCACGTTGTTCGCCTGCTCGGGGGAGCCGTCGGCCCCCGCGGCCCCGCCCCCCTCCCGCTTCGACGCCGTCGCGGCCGCACCGGTCAAGCCGACCTCGGTCGAGGACTTCTGCGAGGTGCGCGCCACCCCCGAGACCGCCAAGGCCTTCACCCTCCCGGCGCTCGACGGCGCCCCGATGGCAAAGGGCAACGGGTGGACCTGGGTGAACATCTGGGCGACCTGGTGCGAGCCCTGCGTGGCCGAGATGCCCATGCTGGTGCAGTGGCAGGCACGCCTGGCCAAGGCCGGCGTCGACGTGACCCTCCAGTTCCTCTCGGTCGACGCGAAGGCCGAGGACGTGACGAAGTGGCGCGTCGCCCACCCCACCGCCCCGCCGAGCATGCGCCTCGGCGAGTTCGGCCTGCTCGGCGGCTGGCTCACCTCCGTCGGCCTCGACGCCAGCGCGGTGATCCCCATCCACTTCTTCGTCGACCCCGAGCAGCGCGTGCGCTGCGTGCGGATGGGCTCGGTGAGCGAGCCCGAGTACGCCGCCGTCGAGCTGGTTCTCAAGGGTGGCTAGGCAGCTGGTGGTCGCCCTCGTGCTGGTCGGCTGCGCCGGTCCGGCCGGGAACGACGACACCAGCGCGCTCCCCGACCCCGTGGCCCTGCCGGAGGACTGCGCGGTGCTCCCCGCCGGCAACGGCGTGCGGCTCGGCCCCGAGGACACGACCACCCTCCGGGAGACGCTCGCGACCGCCGTCCCCGGCGCCGTCTACCTCCTCGACGACGGCGTCTACACGCTCACCGGCGGGGACAGCGCCCACAACCTCGCCATCGCGGACGGGGTGACCGTCCGTTCGGCCTCCGGGAACGCCGCAGCGGTCGTGCTCGAGGGCGGCTACGCGACCACCGAGCTGGTCACGCTCGGCGCCGGCGCCCTCCTCGCGGAGGTGACGCTCGCGCACGCCGCGGGGAACGCCGTGTCCATCCGCGGCGCGAGCGGCGCCCGGGTCTACGGCGTCGTGGTGGTCGATCCCGGTGGCGTCGGCGTGGCCGTCCTCCCCGAGCGCGGCGCCTACGCGGACGACGCGACGATCGGCTGCGTGACGGTGACCCGCACCGAGACCTGCGACGTGGGGATCGAGGGCGTGCAGGCGGACGGGGCCCGGGTGTTCGGCGCGACCATCGACGCCGCCGCGTGCGACGAGCCCGGCATCCGCTTCGCCACCGGCAGCCGGGGCACGGTGATCGAGCGGGCGCGGGTGACGACGGCGGGGCCCGTGGGGATCGCCGTCGGCGCGAACGACTACGGGGAAGGGGACGAGCGGATCTACGCCGACGCCGCCTGCCCGGATCGCACGTCCGTCGGGCACTACGGCGGCGTGGTCCGCAACGTGTTCGTGGTGGGCGGCGGCATCCGGGTGGAGGACGCCTGCGGGGGCACGGTGGCCCACGCCTCGATCTGGGGGGGTGACCTCTCCTGGGCGTTCTCCGAGGAGCTCGTGCTCGCCAACAACCTCGCCGCCCTCTCCGACGGCGGCGGCGGCACGGCGAGCGGCAACCTCGCGCCCACGTCGGCGGACTTCGTGGACGCCGACGCGGGGGATCTCCACCTCGCCGACGGGAGCGCGGCGATCGACGCCGGGACCCCCGTCGACGGCGTGACCGACGACATCGACGGCGCGCCCCGGGACACCGCCCCCGACCTCGGGGCGGACGAGCGGTAGCCGGCGGATGCCCGCACCGACCGCCCCCACCGCGCCCGTCGGCCGGCTCGCCCCGACGCCCTCCGGGCTCCTCCACCTCGGAAACGCCCTCGCGTTCGGCGCTGCCTGGCTCTCGGCCCGCTTCCCCGAGGGGGGCGGCCCGGGGGGGCGCGTGCTCCTCCGCGTCGAGGATCTCGACCAGGGGCGCGCCCGGGCCGAGGTGGCCGCCGCTCAGCGCGCCGATCTCGCGTGGCTCGGCCTCGACTGGGACGAGGAGGTGACCCCCCAGTCGCGCCGCGCCTACTCCCTCGACGGGATCCCGACCTACCGCTGCACCTGCAGCCGCGCGGCCCGCCTCGCGCGGACCTGCGCCTGTCGCGACGCCGGGCACACGACCGGCGTGTGGCGCTTCCGCACCCCACCCGGCGCCGTGGCGTTCACCGACCGCGCGCGCGGGCCGTGCCGCATCGTCCCGGAGGACGACCCCGTGCTCATGCGCGCCGACGGCGAGGCCGCCTATCCGCTCGCCGTCGTGATCGACGACGCGCGCGACGGCGTGACGGAGGTGGTCCGAGGCGGCGATCTGCTCGACGCCACCGCGGTCCAGGTGCGCCTCTACGAGGCCCTCGGCCTCCGCCCGCCGACGTGGCTCCACGTGCCGCTCCTGCTCGGCCCCGACGGTCGGAAGTTGTCCAAGTCGCACGGTAGCGTCGGGCTAGCCGCGCTGCGGGACGCCGGCTGGACCCCCGGCCGCGTGTGGGAGACGCTGCTCCCGCTGCTCGGCCTCCCCCCTGGTCCCCTCACCGAGGCCCGCCTCGTTCCCGGGCGGATCCCGGCAGGTCCGTTCGTGGTGGAGGAGGGCGGTCGCATCCGACCGTGACGGGGTACGTTGGCCGCCCGTCCCCACCGATCGTGGAGTCCCCGCATGCCAGCGTCCTTCTCTACCGCCATCGTCGTCGGCGCCTCGTCGGGCCTCGGCGAGGCGATGGTGCGCAAGCTCGTCGCGGGCGGCACCCGGGTGGCCGCCGTGGCGCGGCGCAAGAGCGAGCTCGACCGGATTGCGGCCGACCTCGGCGGCAAGGTGCTCCCCTACGTCCACGAGGTGCGCGACTACGACGCCACCCCCGCCCTCTTCGACCGCATCGTGGCCGACCTCGGCGGGTGTGACCTCATCGTCTACAACGCCGGCGTGATGCCCCGCGTCGAGGAGAGCGAGTACGACTTCGCGAAGGACCGGGAGATGCTCGAGGTGAACCTGCTCGCCGGCGTGTGCTGGTTCGATCTCGCGGCCCCGTACATGGAGGCCCGCCGCAAGGGCACGATCTGCGGGATCTCCAGCGTCGCCGGGGATCGCGGGCGCCGCGGCAACCCCGCCTACCACACGTCGAAGGCTGGGATGACCACCTACCTCGAGGCCCTCCGAAATCGCCTCTCCCGCTACGGCGTGAACGTCGTCACGGTGAAGCCCGGCCCCGTCGACACCCCGATGACGAAGGGCCTGAAGCTCCCGCTCATGATCGGCGTCGACGCCGCCGCCGATGGCGCGCTCTCGCTCATGCGGTCGGGCGCGACCGAGGGCTACGTCCCGGCCGTGTGGGGGCCGATCATGTGGGTCATCCGGAACGTGCCCTCGGCCGTGTTCCGGCGGACGAACATCTGATGCGGCCCCTCGCGCTCGCTCCGCGCCGGGTGTTCGACGGCTACGGTTTCGCGGCCCGGGCGGTCTCGCCCTACGTGCGCCCGACCTCGGTCGAGGAGGTGGCGGGCGTGTTCGCGCAGGCCACCGCCGAGGGGATCTCGGTCGGGATGCGCGGCAGCGGGCGCTCCTACGGGGATGCCGCGCTCAACGGCGCGGGCCTGGTCATGGACATGACCGGGTTCGACCGGATCCTGTCCTTCGACGCGGAGCACGGTGTCGCCGAGGTCGAGCCCGGCGTGACCATCGCCCAGCTGTGGCGGCACGGGCTGCCCCACGGCTACTGGCCCGCCGTCGTCCCCGGCACGATGGCGCCGACACTGGGCGGGTGCGCGGCGATGAACGTGCACGGCAAGAACCACTACAAGGTCGGCGGCACCGGAGATTCGATCCTCGACGCCGATCTCGTCACCCCCGCGGGGGAGCTCCTCCGCGTCTCCCGGACGGAGAACGCCGACCTGTTCCACGCGGCGGTGTCCGGCTTCGGCATGCTCGGCACGTTCACCCGGCTGCGCCTCAAGATGAAGAAGGTGCACTCCGGTCTGATGCGGGTGCGTCAGATCCCGGTCGGGAACCTGAAGGAGCAATTCGAGGTCTTCGAGCAGGAGACCCCCGACTCCGACTACGTCGTGAGCTGGGTGGACTGCACCGCGGGTGGCAGCGCGCTCGGGCGCGGGCAGATCCACGCCGCGAAGTACCTCGCCGAGGGCGAGGACAAGGACGCCGCGCGCACGCTGGATCCGACCCGCCAGGACCTCCCGCCGCACATCCTCGGTGTCCCCCGCGCGCTCGTGCCCGTGATCCTGAAGATGTTCAACAACCGCCACGGCATCCGCATGTTGAACCTCGGGAAGTACCTCGCGGCGGCGTACGGCCCCAAGGGCGCCTACCTCCAGGGGCACGTCGCGTTCGCGTTCCTGCTCGACTACGTGCCGAATTTCCGCTCGATCTACGAGCCCGCGGGGTTCATCCAGTACCAGCCCTTCGTGCCGAAGGAGGCCGCGCCGCACGTGTTCGGCGAGATCCTCCGGCGCACGCAGGCGGCCGGGATGCCGAGCTTCCTCGGCGTGATGAAGCGGCACCGCCCGGACGACTTCCTCCTCTCCCACGCGCTCGACGGCTACTCCTTCGCGATGGACTACCCGGTGCCCCGCGCCGGCCGCGAGGCGCTCTGGAAGCTCACCGGCGAGCTGTCCGACATCGTCCTCGACGCGGGCGGGCGCTTCTACCCCGCGAAGGATCTCACCCTCCGCCCGGGTGACTTCCGCCGGGCCTGGGGCCAGGAGCGCGTGAGCCGCTTCCAGGCGCTCCGGCACCGGGTCGATCCCGCCGGGATCCTGCGCTCCGACTGGGCGCGCCGGGTCGGCGTGGACGATCCGCGAGGCTGAAGCCCCGCCGCGATCAAGCCCCAAAAGTTTCCAAAGTCCGCTGTCCGTCATGGTTCGTTGAGGGCCCTCGCCGTGCTTCCATGGGAGGGACGAAGCCGGATATCATCGTTGTCGATGTGTTCGGCCCCTGTTGCGCCCGGAGTTCCCATGCCTCCCTCGCCAAGCGTGTTCGATCCGCGGCTAGTCGTCGGTCTCGAGGAAGAGGCCGCCCGAAGAACCGCCCGTATCGATGAGTTGACCGCGCGCTTCGAACGCATCGGCGAATGGCGGGCGACCCCGCTTCCCGAGGATCTGCGCGCGAACCTGGCCGACCAGCAACGGGACTGCGCCCAGTCGCTCGCCGAGCTCCTCGTCGGATGGCGGCGGCTCGGTGGGTCCGTCGTGCTCTCGCCGGAGGGCCTCCTCGCGCCGGCCCCCGAGGCGCCGCTCGCCCCCGAGCCGCGCCCGATGGAGGAGGAGCACGCCCGCATCGTCGAGCTGCCCCGACGGGACGAGCCCCTCGAGGACGACGCCCCGACCGAGCGCATCGCGAACGGCCGCCTGCACGCGCCCCCCCCGTCCGCCAACCTGGCGCCGGTCGACCTCGCCTCGGCGAACGCCCTCGCCAGCCTGAAGGCGCACGTCGAGGGCGGCGGCGGCTTCCGCGTCCAGGCCCCGCCCTCCGACTGGCCGGCGCGGCTCGCGGAGCAGCTCGCCGAGCTCCTGCCCGCCCGCGAGCCCGAGGCCGATCTCGTCGCGGTCCTGCGCGTCGTCGACGCCGTCGAGAAGTGGCGCCTCCTCCCACCCGAGGTCCAGGCCACGCTGGTCGGGCTGCTCGCCGCGCGGCTCCGCGCGCTGCAGGAGCAACCCGGCCTCCTCGGCGATCGGCGGGTCGACTTCGCCTTCGGCTCCCTCTCCGCCTACGTCAAGCGTGCGCGCCCGGGGTTCGTGTACGGCCTGGCCCGCTTCCACCAGCCCAACCGGGAGTCCTGGGAGGCCGACGGCGAGGCCCTCTACGAGCGGCTCGCCGCCATGGTGCCGGCCCCGTCGGACGCCGAGCCGAACCTGAACCGCAAGCTCGACGTGCTCGACGGGCTGGTGCGCGAGCTCGCCATCTGCCCTTCGGAGGCCCGCTCGGCGGTCGGCGCGCAGCTCCGTCGCGAGGTGCTCGCCGCCTTCGCCCTGGGGCTCCCGGCACGCCACCCGCGGCTCGTCCACACCCTCGCGCCGGTGGCCGACACCTTCGAGGGGCCCGAGTTCCGCTCGCTCCGCCGCGCCATCCGCGACGAGGTGGTCGCCAGCCGCGCCGACGAGGCCGAGGACGCCGGCACCGAGGAGCACGCCCTGCCCGCGGACTGGGCGTGGTGGGGCTTCACCAAGGGCAAACGCGCGCTGCTCGTCGGGGGCGATCCGCGGGAGCCGAACCGGCTGCGCCTCGAGGCCGCGTTCGGTTTTTCGGAGCTCGAGTGGGTGGGTGCGGAGTACAAGCGCAACAACCTCCACGGCGTGCGCGACCGCGTGCGGTCGGGCCGGACCGACCTCGTCATCCTCCTCACGCGGTTCACCGGGCACGACGCCGACCAGATCATCATCCCGGCGTGCCGCGAGATGAACATCGGTTTTGTGTGTGTGCAGCACGGCTACGGCGTCGTTCGCGTGCGCCAGGCCATCGAGCGGTTCCTCGATCCGGGTCGGTAGCGCCACGGTAGCTCGGTAGCGCCGCGGCCCGGTCCTGGAGGAGGGCCTACGCCTGGAACGGCTTGCGGTCGGCGAGCGGCGGGAACGTGCGGCGCGCCTCGGCGATCACGGCGGGATCGATGTCGGTGACCAGCACCGCCTCCTGCGAGGAGGCCTCCACGAGGGCCTCGCCCCACGGGTCGACGGCGACCGATTGCCCGCTGTACGCGAGCCCGCCGCCCTGCCCCACGCGGTTGACGCCGAGGACGTAGGCCTGGTTCTCGATGGCGCGGGCGCGCAGCAGCGTCGACCAGTGGTGCCGCCGCTTCTCGGGCCAGCTCGCGATGACGACGTAGGCGTCGGTGTCGTCGGCGGTGGCTCGGAACGGCTCGGGGAAGCGCAGGTCGTAGCAGATGAACGGCGTGATCCGGAGCCCCTCGACGTTCCACCGCGCGACGCGGTCGCCGGCGACGTAGTGGCGGTTCTCGTCGCCGAACGAGAAGGGGTGGATCTTCGTGTAGCGCTGGATCGTGCCGTCGGGGGAGACGAGCGCGGCCACGTTCCGCGGGCCGGGCGCCCCATCGCCGGCGCGGAGCGGCACCCCGGCGAGGATCCACATCCCGAGGCCCTCGGCGGCGTCGCGGAGGAAGGACTCCGTGGGACCGTCCTCGGGCTCGGCCACCTTGCCCGGGTCCATGGAGAAGCCCGAGCAGAACATCTCCGGGAGCACGGCGAGGCGCGCGCCCATCGCCGCGGCCTCGCGGAGGCGGCGGTCGGCCCGGGTGTGGTTCTCCTTGGCGTCCTCCCAGGCGAGGTCGAGCTGGATCAATGCGATGCGCACGCGGGCTCCGGGGCGGTCAGGGCTGGAGGGCTTCGAGGCGCGCGACGGCGGCGCGCAGGGTCTCTTCGCGCTTGCAGAACGCGAAACGGACGTAGGATCGTCCGTGCTCGGGGTGCGCGTAGAACACGCTCGGCGGAATCACCGCCACGCCCACGTCGATGAGGTGGCGGGTGAACGCGATGTCGTCGGTGTACCCGAAGCGCGCGAACCCCGCGCACACGAAGTAGGTGCCGGCGGGCGCGGTCACGTCGAAGCCGAGGCGGGCGAGCTCGCCGACGAGCAGGTCGCGCTTCTGCCGGTAGTCCGCGGTCAACGCCCGGTAGAACTCCGGACCCGTGTCGATCGCCGCGACGGCCGCGTGTTGGAGCGGCGTGGCGGTCGCGAACGTGACGAACTGGTGGGCCGACCGGATCGCGAAGGTCAGGTCCGGAGGCGCGGCCGCCCAGCCGATCTTCCAGCCGGTCAGGGAGAAGGTCTTTCCGAGGCTGGAGATCGTCACCGTGCGCGCGCGCATGCCGGGGAGCGTCGCCATCGGGATGTGCTCGCCCTCGAACACGAGGTGCTCGTACACCTCGTCGGAGAGGCAGACGACGTCGTGCTCCTCGCACAACCCGGCGAGGAACGCGAGCTCGTCCCGACCGAACACCTTGCCGGTGGGGTTGTGGGGTGAGTTCAGCAGCAGCACGCGGGTGCGCGGCCCGAAGAGCGCGCGCACGGCGTCGCGATCGAAGCTCCAGGCCTCGACACCCGTGCCGGGGGTCCGCAGCGTCGCGACGCGCGGGATGGCACCGGCCATGTACACGCTCGCCCGGTACGAGTCGTAGAACGGCTCGAACATCACGACCTCGTCGCCGACGTCGCAGAGCCCCTGCAAGGTCGCGAAGATGGCCTCGGTGGCGCCCGACGTGACGGTGATCTCGGCGTCGCCGTCGTAGGCGAGCCCGTAGTCCCGCGCGTACTTGCGGGCGAGCGCGGCATTCAGCGCGGGAACGCCGGACATCCGGGCGTATTGCCCGTGGCCCGCGCGGATGGCCTCGACCGCGGCCTCCTTCACGAACGCCGGCCCGTCGAAGTCGGGGAACCCCTGGGCGAGGTTGATGGCGGAGCGCTCGTTGGCGAGCTTCGTCATCTCGGTGAAGATGGTGGTGCCGAAGCCGGCGAGCTTTCGACTGAGTCTCGGTTTCATGGGCGTCAACGTATCTGTGCGGCGGGCGCTGGTTGGGGCGTCCGGTGGCCGCCGTGCCCCGAATTCGGGCCGAGATGGCCCGCCGGGGGCGGACGGCCCGAATTCGGGGCCCGCCGTCCAGGGGGACGCCCCGGTGTCGAGCGCCGCACGCCCGGGGATTGCCGCGGCCCGAACCGACGAGTGCTCCGGAAGCCGGAGGGCTCCGGCCCCGCCCTCTCATCGCTGCCCAGGGAGCTTAGTGGGGGGGCCGAGGCGCCGATGACCGAGCTTTCGTTCCTGACCTTCGATCAACTCCTCGAGGTCTACTTCACGCGGCCCGGCGTGGAGGAGGAGCTCGAACGGCGGCATGGGACGGTGGCGGCGGTGCTCGTCACCGACTTCACGCAGATGGTGGCGCGTACGAACGCGCACGGCATCGGGTACGCGCTCGCGCTCGCGGCGGCGGCGCAGCGGGCCATGGCGCCCGCGCTCGCGGAGTACGGTGGGGTGCACGTGAAGCAGGTGGCGGACACCTCGTTCGTGTTGTTCGATGCCCCCGTCCGCGCGCTCTACGCCGCGCTCGATGCCCAGCGGGCCCTCGCCCGGTTCGAGGTGCCGCCGCCGGCCACCGGACGGAGCCACCATGACGCGCCGTTCCGCGGGTGCATGGGGATCGGGTTCGGGCCGGCGCTGGTCCTCCCCGGGCGCGACGTGTTCGGCGCCGAGGTGAACCGCGCGTTCGTGCTCGGCGAGGATGTCGGGAAGGGCGGCGAGGTGCTGGTCACCGAGGCGTTCCTGCGCGCGCTGGGGGAGCCTCCGGCGGGCGTCGGGGCCTTCCGCGGTCCGGCGGATCGGGAGGCGGAGGCCGGCTTCCCGTTCCACGTCCTGGGCGACTATCGGTAACTGACCTTCCGGCCGGAATTGCCGGCGGAGCACGTGGCTGACGATGTCCTGGCCTCGGCCCATGGCGCAGCATGGCGTCGGCGGATAGCGGGTTCGCCTTCTACGAGAGCCGTATGACCTCCACGCAGGAAGAGATCGAAGTCTCCTACGACGTCAGCAACGACTTCTTTCGCCTCTGGCTCGACGAGAACATGCACTACACCTCGGCGGTCTACGACCGCGAGGACATGTCCCTCGAAGAAGCCCAGGAAAACAAGGCGAAGTGGCTCTACGACTTCGCCGAGGTCACCCCCGACAAGACGGTGCTCGACATCGGCTGCGGCTGGGGCTCGATGATCGACTACTGCGTGCGGCGCGGCTGCAAGGAGGGCCACGGCATCACGCTCTCCACCGAGCAGCTCGAGTGGGCGCGCGCGCGCAACCTCCCGAACGCGAAGTTCATCCTCTGCGACTACAAGGACTACGCCCCGGCGAAGCCCTACGACGCCCTCGTGTCCGTCGAGATGATCGACCACCTCTGCTCGCCCGCCCAGGCGCGCGAGGGCCTCGCGGTCGACATCTACCGCGCCTACTTCAACAAGCTCGCGAGCTGGGTCGAGCCGGGCGCGTGCTTCGGCTTCCAGGCGATCCTGCGCAACCGCATCCCGCGCACCAGGCAGGATCTGCTCGATCTCCAGTTCACGGCCGACGTGATCTTCCCCGGCGGGCTCAACCCCCGCCTCGAGGAGCTCATCCAGGCGGTCAACCCCAAGTGGGAGATCGTGCAGCTCAACACCCGCCGCACCCACTACGGCCGCACCACCCACGAGTGGCGCCGTCGCATGCGCGAGAACGAGGCGTTCATCCGCGGCAAGTGGGGCAACAAGGTGTACGACGAGTACGAGCGCTACCTCTCCACGTGCGTCAAGGGCTTCGACAGCCACTGGTCGAGCGACGTACAAATGAAGCTCGTCCGGATCTGATTCCGGGCGCGACCCCCGTGCGGACACGGGGGTCGGGTCGCTTCCGGGCTCGGCGGCGGGGCCGCCTCGGTCGGCGGCCCGCTCGAAGCGAGCAGGCCGCCGGACCGTCCGTCCGGCGAGGACGCCGGACGGCCGCCCTCCGCGTCCCTCGCGCGACCTGACGCGTCGGGCCTCGACCTAGTCCTGGTCGACCAGGTCCCACGCGCTCGTGTACCCGGCCCCGACCGCTTGCACGAGCCGATCGAAGTGGGGCGAGGTGCCGAGCGTCGCGGAGTCGCCGATGGCGACGAACAGGCGGCGCGCGCGGGTCACGCTCACGTTGAGCCGGCGCGGATCGGAGACGAAGCCGAGCTCCGCGTCGGGGTTCGAGCGCACGAAGGAGGCGAGGATGATCTCCTTCTCCCGGCCCTGGAACGCGTTGACCGTGCCGGCCTCGACGCCCGGGATGGCGGCGCGGATCCGCGCGAGCTGGGCGGAGTACGGCGTGATGATGCCGATGTGTTCGGGCCGCACGCCGCTCGCCACGAGCGAGCGGTACACCCGCACGAGGAGCTTGAGCTCGCCGGGGTTGTAGTAGCTGCCGAGCGGATCGCGCTCCTCGTCGTAGGAGAGCCCGGCGGTGTCGAGGAAGCGGGCCGAGGGCTCCGTCCAGTCGCCCGGGAGCACACCCGCGAGGTCCTCGACGTGCCGTTCGGCCACGTCGGGGTGGGCGCGGAGCTGCCCGCCGTAGGTCGACTGGCAGAGCGCCATGAGGTCGGCGCGCATGCGACGCTGCTCGGTGAGCATGGGGAAGGAGAACCCCTGGGTCACGAGCCGCTGGAGGAGGCTGGTCTCGAGGCGGGGGTCCTGGCTCTTCACCACGGGGCCGAGCTGCGCCGGATCCCCCGCGAGGAGGATGCGCTTCACGCGCGTGGCGAGCAGCCAGAGGGCCGGCTCGGAGATCTGGCCGCCCTCGTCCACCACGGCGGTGCGGGGGGCCTTCAGATCGCTGCCGCGGGTGTGCAGCGTGCCGAGGGTCATCGCGAGCACGTCGGCGCTCTGGAGGATCTCGCGCTTGGCGGCGGACCACTCCTCGCGGATGGCGTTCCGCACGTCGATGATCTCGGAGGGGCCGGCCTTCGTGGCCTGGCGCACGAGCTGCTGGATCACGGCCGCGCGGGCGCCATGGAGGATGCGGTATTCGAGCGTGAGGTGCTGGGCGGCCCCGCCGACGCGGGCGGACACGCCGAGGCGCACCACGTCGAGGCCCGCGGCGGTGGCCCGCAACGCGAGGTGGTCGACGGCGGCGTTGCTCTCGGCGAGCGCCCACGGCTGCTCCCCGAGGTCCTGGAGCGCGACGAGCATCGCGACGAGCACCTCGGTCTTTCCGGTGCCGGGCGGCCCATGGACGAGCCCGATCTCGGTGGCCCCGAGGGCGAGCGCCGCCGCCTCGCGTTGTGCCGGCTCGAGCTTGGCGAACGCGGGGTGTTCGTAGGGATCGGGGCGGTAGGGCTTCTCGTAGCCGAGGAGCAGCGACTTCAGCGGCGAGCTGAGGCGCTCGGCCCGCTCCAGCGCGGCCTTCTGCAGATCGAGCACCGTGAAGTCGAGCCGCCGGCTGACCGCCCACGGGCCGCGCCCCTCGGGGGCGCCCTCGACCCGGAGCTCGATGGTCGCCTCGTCACGGCCCTCGACGCGCCCGGCGAACCCCTCGTCGGGGCGCCCGACCGGGCCGAGCACGACCGGATCCCCCGGGGAGAAGGCGTCGTGGAGATCCCGCCCGCGCAGGATCACGTTCACGCGGCCCTTCGAGCGGTGCTCCGTCGTGACGATGTCGAGCGGCGACAGGCTGAAGCCCGCGGCCACCCGCTCCGACATGGGCAACGCGCGGAGCTGGGCGTGCTCGGCGATGACGGCACGCCGCTCGTTCTCCAAGGCTTCGGCGAGAGCGGTGAGGTGTTCCACGACCCGCGATCTAACCGATCAAGGTAGGAACCGTGCGCGTTCGCCAGGGGAGGGGATGCGGCAACTCTCGCGGCGCCCCCACACGTAGTAGCGAAGGCGGGCGAACAGGCGGTAACCGAGGTCGGTGAGGAACCGCGGTAGGATTCCCAGCCACGACAGGGCACGCCACGGGCCCGGGAGCCCCGCGCAAAGGCGGAAGATGGCCGTCGAATGCCACGACACGCGCTCGCCGCCGGCGCCGTCCGGCTCGACGAGGAGGATGCTGTCGATGTCCTTCGGCACCTCGGGGTGGCGCGCGAGGAGGGCCGCCGCGGTGTCCCCTTGGAGGGCCGCGAAGCGGTAGCGGCCCGCGGTGTCCGCGCGGAGGACCCACTGCACCGACACGTCGCAGAAGCCGCAGAGGCCGTCGTACAACACCACGGGGCCGGTGGACGTGGGGCCGGGGGCTGGCAGATCCGACACGGTGCGCGCTCTGTTCCCCTCAACCTAACCGCAGCCGGGGCGGACGTCGCGATGGTCCGACGAACGCCAAAAGCACCGAAGGCGCCGGAGTTGCCTCCGACGCCTTCGTATCGTCAACCGTCGGCTATCCGGCGGGCGCTTCCGCGGGCGCGGCGGCCCCGTCCGCGCCGTTCGGATCGAGCGCCTTGGACGGGATCGTCACGAACTTGATCTTCGCCCAGCCGGCCTCGTTCGCGGAGGTGAGCACGCGGCGCACGTTCCGGAAGTCGGTCTTGATGTCGGCCTGGATGAGGATGACCCCGTCGTACGACTGGGTCATGTCACGGGGCTCGCCACGGCGGATGCGGATCCCCTCGTCGAACTCGCGACGCTCCTTCAAGCGCGCCACCATGCCGGGGATCGCGATGTCGAGCTCCGTGCCCATCTCCGACTCGGGGATGGGCAGGGCGTCGAGCAGGATGGTCCCGTCGTCATCCATCATGATGATGGTCCCGCCCTCTTCGAGCAGGAGGCCCGACACCGACTTCGGCACCTGGATCCGGTCGTTCAACGTCACCTCACCCGAGGCCGTGAACAGCTGGATGAGGAAGATGACGAGGATGGTGAACATGTCGACCATGGCCGTCAGGTTGAGGCTGACGAACATGCCCTTCTTGCCCCCGGAGAGGGGGCTCGAACGGAGGCGGCCGATGGGCGCGAACGCGGGCCGGCGCCCCGGCGTGATGATCGCGGACATCTAGCCTCCACCGGGCATGAGAGCGGCACCTTCCGCCGGGATGGCGGAGGGCGGACCGCCCGCGAGCAGGGTCTTGGGGTACCCAATCTTGCGAGACAGGTCGAGCACCATGATCATCTCTTCGTAGGGGACGCCGTCATCGGTGTTGATGATGACCATCTCCTCTACCGGGAAGGTCTCGTGGTCCTTGACCAGGAGCTCTTCCAGCTTTGCGTAGTCGTAGGCCTCCCCCGACTTGGGCACCTGCAGGCCCTCTTCCACCTTGCGACCGATCCAGTGCCCTTCCGCCTTCACGTGGATCGTGAGCGGGGGGACGGGAGGGGTCTCCGGCGGAGGTTGGTCCACCGGCGGGGTGTTGGAGACGCTCTGCTCCACTTCGATCGACGCGATCTGTGTCCAGACCGCCGCGATCATCAGGAAGGCGATGAGGCACGACATGAAGTCGATGAAGGGGACCAGGTTCAGGTCCACCATCATGCCTTTGCCGCGGCCCTTGCCGCCTTCGACAGATACGCCCATTTTCTACCCCGACGCCTGCGCGCCTTCCTGCTTGGCCGCGCGGTTCGAGAGCACGAAGTTGATCTCGGCCACGACGGACTCGTTGATCGCTTCGAGGATGTGCTGGGTCTTGGCCTGCAGGACCGCGTAGGCGAGGAGCACCGGCACCGCGGTGCCGAGGCCGTACGCCGTGCAGTGCATGGCCTCGGAGATACCGGCCGAGAGCAGGGTGGCCTTCTGGGCCGGGTCGGCGTTGGCGACCGCGCCGAAGGTCTTGATGAGACCCATGATGGTGCCGAAGAGCGCGGCGAGGGTCGCCGCGTTGGAGAGCACCGCGAGGTAGCCCGTGCGGGACTCGATCTTGGGGACCTCGGAGAGGGACGCCTGGTCGAGGGCGGCCTGGATCTCCTTGTCGGGGCGGTGGGCCTTGAGGAGGCCGGCACGGAGGATGCGGGAGAGCGGACCCTGCTTCTGGCTGGAGAGCCAGCGGATCGCGGCCTGCATGTCACCACGCATGATGTGCTGGTTCAGGCCGGTGAGGAGGGCGTGCTTGTTCTCCGAGGAGTCGACGTACAGCACCTTGATGCGCTCGAGGGTGATCGCGACGGAGGCGATGAGGCACCCGGTGATGAGGTGCATGCCCCATCCACCTTCCCTGTAGAACTCAACGGCGTCATGCGCAAAGGACACGAGAACTCCTCTTCGGCGCGGATTGCGCCACTGGTTGGAAACGGGAACTGCCGAAGCCAACGGGTTGTACCAGATGGCGGTGCCCGGTTCTACTGGGAAGCTGTCAGGAGATCGTGAACGGGATGTCCGAACGGGCGTGCACCGACGGGCCAGGCACGGCCTCCAACGTCGCGTGCTTGACACGACGGGCCGTGGCGGGTGTAATCGCGGTCGCTCAGGAGTCTCCGATGCGCATCCCCACGATCTTCGCGCTCGCCCTGCTCGGGGCGGGTTGTGTGCCCGAACCCGAAGCCAAGAAGGCCGACGCCCCCCCTCCGGACACTTGTGGAGTGGACATCACCACCCTCTCCGGGACCAGCTGGGTGCATCTCAAGCCGTTCGCGGAAGGGGACAAGCCGAACCCGATGGCGCGCATCCGCTTCGACGAGACAGCGGGCTCCCTGAAGGCCAAGTACACCGCCGGCTCGCTGGGTGACGTGTACGACTACACCTGCACCATCCAGGGCAAGCTCGCGACCTGCAACGAGGACGACCTCCATGCCGAAGCCTGGTGCAAGGCCTGGGCGGCCACGCACGACGGCGTGTGCGATCCCGCGGGGCTCTCCGCCGCGTCCGGCCTGCCACAGGCGGAGATCGAGAAGGTCGCCGCCAAGGTGAACGACGAGCTCAAGAAGCTCAAGCCCGCCGAGCGCGACATGCAGCGGAAGGCCGACAACAACCCGAACAACAAGATTCGGGGCAAGTTCCAGGTCGCCGTCGACAAGGGCAAGTGCCAGGTCACCCTGCTCGACAAGTACCAGACGATGGTCGACGGGAAGGTCAACGAGTACGAGAACGTGCTCGGTACCGCCAAGTTCGAGAAGGCCAAGGAGGAGTACATCTTCGAGTCCTGCAAGGACGTCGACTCCGCCTGGGCGCCCGGCGCCGACGACACCCACTCCGCCGTCCAGCCTGCGGGCACCATCAAGTTCTCGGCGATCCTCCAGAAGGATCAGAAGGGCGCGGCAGGCTGTACCTACACGGCCGACGTCTACAAGGACTGGGTCAAGTCGCAGAGCGACGTGGCGGCGACGGAGGACGCCAAGTTCGGCCCCCGTTGGGACGTGCAGGTGCCGCTCACCGAGGCCGGCAAGCACGCCGTCTACGTCGACCGCTACAAGACCTGCGGCGACAAGAAGGAGAAGATCGGCCTCACCTGCGCGGTGGTGCGGATCGACTGAGCGCGAGCGCGCGCTGATAGACCTCGCGCCGCGGCAGCCCGGTTGCCGCGGCCAACTGGGTGGCGATGTCGCGGGCGCCGAGCCCCTCGGCCGCGAGGCGCGTGATGTCGGCGTCGAGGGTGTCCGGATCGACCACGGCGGTCTCCGGCGCGCCGCCGACCAGGAGCACGACCTCGCCCCGCGTCTCGTCCCCGAGGAGGACACGCGCCTCCGCGGCGGTGCCCCGGATCCACTGCTCGTAGGCCTTGGTGAGGTTGCGCGCCACGCACACCGGGCGTGACGGCCACAAGGCCGCGAGGGTGTCGAGCGTGGCGGCGAGCCGGACCGGCGACTCGTAGAACACGAGCGTGGCGCGGAGGCCGGCCAGCTCGGCGAGGGCTTCTCGACGGGGCCCCTCGTCACGAGGCAGGAACCCGCCGTAGAAGAAGCGATCGACCGGGAGCCCCGCGCCGGTGAGGGCGGCCACGGCGGCGCAGGCGCCCGGCAGCACGTCGATGGGGAGGCCCGCGTCGATGCAGGCGCGCACGACTCGCCATCCCGGATCGTTCACCAGGGGGGTCCCGGCGTCACTCACGAGGGCGACCCGCGCGCCGCCGCGGATCCGCTCGACGAGCTCCGTGGCCCGCGCGACCTCGTTGTGGTCGTGGTAGCTCACGAGCGGGACGCGCAGATCGTGGGCGCGGAGGAGCTGCGCCGCTACCCGGGTGTCCTCGGCGGCCACGACATCCGCCTCGCGGAGGACCCGGAGGGCGCGCAGCGTGATGTCCTCGGGGTTCCCGATGGGGGTCGGCACGAGATGGAGGACGCCGGGGCCACCGGCGCGACGGTCGACAGGTTCGCTCAAGGTGCTCCGCTCACGCTACCAGGCGCCCTGCTCGCCGGACGGGAAGCGCCCGAGGAAGCCGCCGTATGCACCGACGTCCTGCGCGGTGCCATCGCGATCCTGGCCCTCGAGCCGGTCGGCGCCGGGCGAGCCGGGCGCGAGCCGGAAGTCCTGCTCCGTCCACGGATCGCCGGTGGTGAAGTCGGCGAACACGGGATCCTCCCCGCTGACGTTGCCGTCGGTGGGATCGGGCTGGTTGCCGCCGCTGACGACGTCGGAGGCGCCGAACACGGAGTCGTTGATCTTCACGGTCGGGGCGTCGGCCAGGTCGATGCCGTAGACCGTGTTGAAGCCGAAGACGGTCTCCGCGACCTCGAAGTAGCCGTAGCGGAGCCGCACGCCGCCGGGTGAGTTGCCCGCGACCGTCACGCGCGTGAGGAACGCGCGGGTGTCGAGGAACACGCCGGCGCCACCGTTGACGTTCGCGGTGTTCCCGACGATCAGGGAGTTCTGCAGCGCGAGGTTCCCGAACGTGGTGTTGCCGTAGATGCCGCCGCCGTACTCGGCCCGGTTGTCGGCGATGACCACCTGCTGGGCGTAGAGGCTCGCGTTGCGCTCGACGTAGATGCCGCCGCCCAGGTAGCCGGCGTTGCCCTGCACCACGCTGTCCATGATCACGACAGTGGCGTTCGACCAGATGCCGCCGCCGTCGGTGGCGGTGGTGCCGTTGCCCTCGATTACGCAGTCGTGGATGCGGATGTCCGTGTCGGCGTACACGCCGCTCTGGGAGGCGCCGGTGATCGTGAGGTGGCGCAAGTAGCTCGCGCCCGTGACGGCGTGATCGGCGCCCGTCGCATCGATGATCACGCCGCCGTCCGGATGCCCGATGACGGCGGCGGCGCCCTCGATCGGTCCGTAGGTGCCCGGCTCGAGGAAGAGGATGGTCTCGCCGGCGAGCAGCGCGAGGTCGACCGTCTGGTAGTCGGTCGGGATGCGGGCCCCGACCTCGTCGGCGTAGACGGTCATCGTCACGGGATCGCTGGACGCCCCCGCGGAGGAGACGACGAGCGTGGCGGTGCCGGTGGTCCCCGTGTACCAGGGCGTCGGCGACGTTGCGTCGTCGAATGTGCCGTCCGTGGCGCTCCACCGGTAGGACAACCGGGCTCCGCTGGGGTCATAGGAGCCCCGCCCGTCGAGGCGGATGGGCTGATCGCTCGCGCCCCACATGCGTTGCCACTTGGGCTGCGAGACCGGCTCGTCCACATCCGGATCGGGGCCGGGGCCGGTGTCGCTGCCGGCGGAGGTGCCCGTGTCCTGGGCGCCCGTGTCCCCACCCGTGTCCCGGCCCGTGTCCCCATCCGTGCCCGAGTCGGTCGCGGTGTCGGATCGGGCGTCCGTGTCGTCCAGCTCCTCGGACGGTCCGCCGCCCGGATCCGCTCCGGTACAGGCCGAGGCGGTCGCGAGGACGAGGAGCAGGTTTACGCGCATGGACACTCCGATGGCGCGCATGTCAGCGGCGCGCCGCACCGACAAAGATACCGCGGCGCGTGCTTATTGGCGCGACCGACTCGCGAGCGCCACGTCGGTGAGGCCGGCTTCCCGGGCCTTGGAGATCACCTTCATGATCAACTCGTAGGTCGCGCTCTGGTCGCCTCGGATGACCACCCGCGTGGACGCTGCGCCCCGCTTGATGTCCACGAGCTTGGCGTCGAGCTGATCGATGGTGATCTGGTCCTCCTCGATGAAGAGGGTGCCGTCGGGGAGCACGGAGATCACGATGTCCTTGGGGACCAACGGGGTCTCCCCGGTGCCCTGGGGCGTCTGCACCTGGAGCGCGCGCTCGGACAGGAGCCCCTTGGCGGCCGCCGCCTGCTTCTCCGCCTCGACCATGGACGACGAGACGACCATGAAGATGATCAGGAGGACCAGGAACACGTCGGTGAGCGGGGTGATGTTGATCTCGGCGAAGATGGCGTCATCTTCCTCCATCCCCCCGTCGCCGCTATCCTGCGGAGCTGCTTGCACTCGCCGCCTCCCGCGATTCCATCAGCTCCAGCAGCTCGTCGATGAGGAGGGCCTGCTCGCGAGAGACCCCCCCGATGGCGTTCTGGAGGTAGTTGAAGAAGATGATGGCCTCGAGCGCCACGAAGAGGCCCGCGGCGGTCGCGATGAGGGCCTCGGAGATGCCCGCGCTCACGACTGCGAAGCCGCCCGTGCCGGCCGAGCCGATCGCGTGGAACGAGCCCATGACGCCGAGCACGGTGCCGAGGAGCCCGATGAACGGCATCAGCGCGCCGGAGGTGCCGAGCATCCAGATGCCGGCCTTGAGGCTGGCCACCGCACGCTTCTGCTCACGGTTCATGGCCATCCGGGGCTGGCCCCTCACGCGGCCGAGCGCGCGGTCGAGGCCGGCGGTGAACACGTCCCGAGCGGGGGCGCCCACACCGTCACAGAGGCGACGGGCCTCCTCGAAGTTTCCCTTGCGGGCGGCCTCGATCACCCGCTCGTCGATGCGGCGGACGGCGCGCCCGGCGCGAAGGACGTTGATCCACCGCTCGAGCGCGAGCGCCACGATGAGCACGGACGCGAGGATCATCAGCCCCATCATCGGCCCACCGGCCTTGAGGGTCTCGATCAGGGATTCTGGGTTTGGGAGGGTCAGCATCCCGGGGAAGCTATCCTCCGCTTCTCTCACATGGGAGGGAGGCTCTCACATGGGTGAGGCGGCCAGAACCGCGTCCGGGGCCCCCGGCCGGTCCCCCCCAAGGGGGCCCCACCGGCCGGACCCGGCCGCAAGGCCGCCTCCCCGGTGAGCGGTGTCGCAGCGGATGGCTTCCCCGGAGACGGGGATGAAGTAGGACACCGGCCCGTCGATCGGTCGACTCTCGATCGGTCGATCAGTCGCCAGCAGACGATCGTTAGTCCCGCTGCAGAGTCAGCGCCATGAACCTTGTAAAAAGCGGTCCGGGGCCCTCGTCGGAGAGCGGGACCCACTGGAGGCCTTCGACGGGCCAGGGGAGGGGGAGGGTTCCGGGGGTGTAGGCGCGGGCGGGGAGGTGGCGGTGCTCGGCGCGCATGCGGGCGCGGAGGCCCTCGTAGCTGTGGCGGGCGAGCTGGTGGGCGCCGAGGTCGGCGCGGAGGCACTCGGCGAGGGGCTCGAGCTGGGCGCGGAGGCCGAGGGCGTGCGCGATGGTGACGAGGTGCCCGAAGTGGATGCTCACCTCGGGATGGTCGAGCTGGGTGGTCTCCTCGGGGAGCTCGTCGGGGCCGCCGAACTCGGAGAGCCACGCGACGCCGCCGGGGGCCAGCACGCGGGCGATCTCCTCCAGGAACAGCCAGGCGCCGAGGTTGTAGAGGGCGAGCCCGTCGTGCGCGGGGATGCGGTAGCGGCGGAGGCGCGCCTCGACCTCGGCGGCGGCGCCGTCGGCGGCGTTGCGCGGGTCGTACGGCACGGCGGAGAGATCGGCGATCACCTCGTTGGAGAGGAGGAGGCCGACGCTCCGGTCGGGGAGGGGGAGCGACGTGGCGCTGCCGAGCACCTCGCGGGTGCCCGGCATGCGGATGCGTTGGGTGCGGAGGAGCTCGGGGGATGCGTCCACGCGCAGGTAGTCGACGGGGCCGCCGAGGCGGGCGAGGAAGGCCTCGCCGAGCTCGCCGTCCCCCGGGCCGACCTCGACGATGGGGGCATCCCGACGCACGTGGCCCCGCCCGTCGAGCACGTCGAAGAGCCGCTCGCCGTAGCGTTGCCCGCCGAGCGCGGGATGCGGCACGCCGAAGGCGTGCGCGATGGTCGTCTCGCGGTCGTCGAAGTGGGTGGCGCCGTCGGTGATGGCCGAGTGGTGGTAGGCGCCGAGGGTGGTCTCCCAGCCCGGGCCGTACTGATCGGCGGGCCGGGCGGCGGCGCCGCGGGCGGGCGCGACGAGACGCTCGAGCGAGGGGTCGCGCCGCGTGACGGGGCGATCCCGCATCTGCACGGCCTGCGCGCCGAAGCCGGTGATCGCGCGGAGGAACACCAGCGCGTCGTCGAGGGGGATCCCCGCGGCGGCCGCGGCCTGGACGGTGGTGCGGGAGCCGTTGCAGGCGCGCCAGAAGGCGAGGCGCGACGCGGTGAGCAGGAATTCCCGCCACGCGTGGCCGCCCGCGGTGCGTACGGCGGGATCGGGCATCCAGAGGGCGGGGGTGTCGGGGAAGGTGAGGACGAGGCGGGATCGGCAGGGGATCAGCGCCGATACGTCGGCGGGCACGCTCTCGCGGAGGAGATGGAGCTCGTCGAGCCGCCGCGCCAGCGGCGCGAGGTCGGGGGGCGGGAGGAGCCCGGGGGTCCACCGGTCGAGGTCCCCGAGGTGCTCCTCGGAGATGGCGACGTGGCGACCCGTGCGGTTGTGCCAGAGGATCACCTGCCCGGCGCCGGTCGACACGTGTACGTCGGGAGAGAAACGGCTCACGGCGGGCTCCGCCGCAGAGCATACCTTGTCCGGGTTAGCTCGGGCGGCGATGCCGCTGCCCCTCCCCATCGACGACGTGATGCCCGCCGTGCTCGACGCGCTCGCGGCGCGCGGAGTGGTCGTGCTCGTGGCGCCGCCCGGCACGGGGAAGACCACGCGGGTGCCCGCCGCGGTGGCCGAGACGGTGGCGGGGCAGGTGTGGGTGCTGGAGCCGCGGCGGATCGCGGCGCGCGCGGCGGCCTCGCGCGTGGCTGAGGAGCGGGGGGAGGCCATCGGCGAGCACGTCGGCTACGCGATGCGCATGGACCGGCGTGTCGGGCCGCGCACGCGCGTGCTCTACGTCACCGAGGCGCTGCTCGGGCGGCGCCTCGCCGAGGATCCCACCCTCGCCGGCATCGACGCCGTCGTGCTCGACGAGTTCCACGAGCGCAGCGTGCACGTGGACGTGGCGCTCGCGGCCGTGCACGCCCTCCGCGCCAAGCGCCCCGCGCTCCGGCTCGTGGTGATGAGCGCCACGCTCGACGGGGCCGCGGTCGCGCGCTGGCTCGACGCGCCCCTCGTGGAGGCGCACGCCCGCACGTTCCCGGTCGACATCGCCCACGTCGACCGGAAGGACGAGCGCCCGCTCGAGGCGCGCGTGGCCGGCGCGATCCGGTCCGTCTCCGAGGGGGACGTGCTCGTGTTCCTGCCGGGCCGCGGCGAGATCGAGCGCGTGCGGGAGGCCCTCGCCCACCCGAACGCCGATCCGCTCGACGCCGACGTGCTGCCGCTCCACGGCGAGCTCTCCGGGGAGGAGCAGGATCGCGCGCTCCGCATCGGGCGCCGCCGCCGGATCGTGCTCGCCACCAACGTCGCCGAGACGAGCGTGACGGTGGAGGGCGTGCGCACCGTGATCGACACCGGTCTGGCGCGCGTGGCGGGGCACGACCCCTGGTCCGGGCTCTCGACGCTCTCGCTCGAGCCCATCTCGCGGGCGTCCGCGGGGCAGCGCGCGGGCCGCGCGGGCCGCACCGGACCGGGGCGATGCCTCCGCCTCTACACCCGGGCCGACCACGACCTCCGCCCCGCCGAGACCACCCCCGAGATCCGGCGCGTGGACCTCTCCGGCGTGGTCCTCGATCTCGCCGGTCGGCCGCTCGCGTGGATGGACCCGCCGCCCCCGGCGGCCTGGAAGGCGGCGGTGGATCTCCTCACCCGCCTCGGCGCGCTCGACGCGAACGGCCGCACGCCGATCGGCGACGTGATGGCGCGGCTCCCCGCGCCCCCGCGCGTGGCCCGGATGCTCGTCGAGGCGGTGGCGCGCGGCGTACCCCGCGAGGGCGCCACGCTCGCCGCGCTCCTCGACGAACGCCGGCGCGTGGACACCGAGGACCTCGTGGTGCGCGCGCTCGACGGGCGCGGGTTGTCACGGCAGGGGCAGGACGTGCGGCGCCAGCTCGAAGGGATGCTCCTACGTTCTACGAGGCCGTCGACAAAGGCGGCCACCGGCGTGGCCGCCGACTCGACGGCGGCGCGGGAGCCGCTCGAAGCGCCCGCGACGGGGCCCCGCGCGTCTTCGGGCGCCGCGCCCGGAGACGTGTGGGGTCAAGGACGCGGGGGGGGCGTTGCGGGGGGGGACCCCCCGCCCCATGAAACCAGGGATCCTGGCGACGCCCTCGCGGCCGCCCTCCTCGCCGGGTTTCCGGATCGCGTCGGGAAGCGGAAGGGCTCGGTGGTCATCTTCGCCGAAGGGGGGAGCGCCGCCGTGGAGCCCGGGATGCCCGGCGGCGACGCGTTCGTCGTCGTGCCCGAGGTCGACCGCGTCGGGGGGAAGGCGCGCGTGCGCTCGCTCACGCCCATCCCCGCGGACTGGCTGCTCGACGGCGCCGAGGTCCGCACGGCGGTGCGGTGGGTGGGCGAGCGCGTGGAGTCCACCGAACAGCTCTGCTACGGCGCGCTCGTGCTCGACGAGAGCGTCGGCGGCGGTGATGCGGCCACGATCGCCGCGCTGTTGTGGGAGCACGCGCGCCCCGTCGCGCACCGCGTGTTCGCGGACCACGAACGGGCGGAGGCGCTGGTGCGGCGGGTGGACTTCCTCCGTCGCCTGGGCCGCCCGCTGCCGGAGCTCGACCTCGAGGCCCTCGGGCGCGCGGGCTGCGAGGGGTCCCGATCCCTCGGTGATCTCGGCGGGGTCTCGCTCGTCGCGCTGGCCCGCGAGCGGCTCGGGCCCGCGGGCGCGCACCTCGACACGCTCGCGCCGGAGAGTCTGCCGCTGGGCAACCGCCGCCGCGCCCCCGTCACGTACCCGCTGGACGGCGAGCCGTTCATCGCCTCGCGGATGCAGGACTTCTTCGGGCTCGTGGACGGGCCGCGCATCGCCGACGGGCATGCGCTCGTGCTCCACCTGCTCGCCCCGAACCAGCGCCCCGTGCAGGTCACCCGGGATCTCGCCGGGTTCTGGGAACGGCACTGGCCGGGCATCCGCAAGGAGCTGATGCGTCGCTACCCGCGCCACGCATGGCCGGAGGACCCGAAGAAGCCGCTGCCGCTCTCCGAAGATGCCGCGGGCCGGCGATGGCGCGAACGCGACGAGACTTGACGATCTCCCGACGCTCCCGTGAACCCCGCGCGCGGCTACACTTCCCAGGCATGCCGAGTGATCTGCGCCCCTGGCCCCGACGACCCCCCGGGCGCACGCTCTTCGGACACGGCTCGACGGGGGAACCCGGCGCCGTCGCGCGTGTCGGAGGTGCGGGTGAGCCCTGAACAGAAGAAGGTCGAGGCGCTGCTCGCTCTCGGCCGCAACGAGGAGGCCGCGGCGCTCGCCGACCGCCTCCCGAGCCAGGACACGCCCTCCGTCGAGTTCCTCCGGGTGCGCGGGCGCGCCCTCCGCGCCGCCGGCCGCGTGTTCGACGCGGAGGTCAGCTTCCGGGAGGCCCTCGCGCTCCAGCCGGGCGATCCGCGCCTCCTCGCCGACCTCGCCACCACCCTGCTCGGCCAGGGCCGGGTCAAGGAGGCGCTCCCGTACGCCCGCGAAGCCGTCGCGCTGCGCCCGGACATGGCCGCCTACCACTGCCTGCGGGGCGTGGTCGCCGAGGCGCTCGGCTACGAGGACGAGGCCGAGGAGGCGATGATGGCCGCCCGGGAGCTGGCGCCGCAGGACGCCGAGGCGCACACCGTGTACGGCTACCACACGCTGCGCCTCGGACGGATCGACGCCGCCGAGGGGGCCTTCAAGGACGCGCTCGCGCTGCACCCCGACCGGGCCGAGGCGCTCCGCGGGCTCGCCCGATGCGCGGTCGCACGGGGGGATTGGCCGTCGGCCCGCGCGTGCTGGCTCGATGCGCTCTCGGCGGATCCGCGCCAACGCGACCGTGTCCTCGCGCCCGCGCTCGTGCTCGGACACCCCGCGCTCTCGCCCGTGCGCGCCGCCGCGCGGGTGCCGATGATCGTCTCGGTCGCGCTCGCCGTGGCGGGCGCCGCCCTCTTCTACTTCTTCCCCCGCGCCCCCGGCTCGATGGCGATGACCGTCATGTTCTTCGCCACCGCCGCCGTGGGCCCCCTCGCCCGCGCCGCGCTGACCCGCACCGCGCGCGGCGAAACCTCGTAAAGGAGCTCCCCGTTGGCCGACGCCGTCTCCGCGCTGCGCGAAGCGCTCGCCTTCTCCCCCGACAACGTGCCGCTCCGCATGCACCTCGCCCGCACGTTGCTCGACGCCGGGCGGTGGGCCGAGGCCGCGTCCGAGCTCCGCGAGGTGCTGGTCCGCGCGCCCGATCGCGCCGACGCCCGGCTCGCCGCGGGCACCGCCGCCTCCGAGCTCGGTGACGACGCGCGGGTCGTGGAGCATTGGTGGCCCGTGCGCGCCGATCTCGACCCCGAGGACCTCCGGGACCTCGCGCGCGCCGCCTTGCGCACCGGCGCCCGCGACCGTGCCCAGATCGCCTACGACGAGGTGCTCGCCCGCGACCCCGCCCTCCGGGATCTCGAGCTCGACCGCACGCTCCGCATGCACCTCGTCGACACCCCCGCGCCGCCGCCCGAGCCGCCGCCGCCGCCACGCGCCCGCCCGGCGATCACGTTCGCGGACGTGGGCGGGCTCGAGACGCTCAAGGAGCGGCTGCGGATGGACATCATCTACCCGCTCCAACGCCCCGATCTGTTCCGCGCCTACGGCAAGAAGGTCGGCGGTGGCGTGCTCCTCTTCGGCCCGCCGGGCGTCGGGAAGACCCACCTCGCGCGCGCCGCGGCGGGTGAGTGCGAAGCGAGCTTCGTCGTGGTCGAGATCCAGCAGGTGCTCGACATGTGGCTGGGCGAGAGCGAGAAGCGGCTCCACCAGATCTTCGAGAAGGCGCGCGACGAGGCGCCCACCATCCTGTTCTTCGACGAGATCGAGGCGATCGGCGCGGCGCGGCACCAGCTCCGCCACGGCCCCGGGCGCCGCATGGTCAACCAGCTCCTCGCCGAGCTCGACGGGGTCGGGGCCGCGAACGACCGGGTGCTCGTGCTCGGCGCGACCAACGCCCCCTGGGACGTGGATCCCGCGCTCCGCCGCCCGGGGCGGTTCGACCGCGTCATCTTCGTGCCGCCGCCCGACGTGGTGGCGCGCGCCGAGGTGCTCCGGATCGCCTTCCGGAACCGCCCGGTCGAGGGCCTGGATCTCGACGCCGTCGCCCGCCGGACGGCGCGCTACTCGGGGGCGGATCTCGTCCACCTCGCCGAGGTCGCGAGCGAGCGGGCGCTCTCCGAGGCGCTCCGCAGCGGGAAGGTGCGGGCCATCACGCAGTCGGACGTGATCGCGTCCCTTGATCGGGTGCGCCCCACGACGGTGGAGTGGCTCGACGTGGCGCGGCGCTACGTCACCTACGCCAACCAGGCGGGCCTCTACGACGACGTCGCGCGCTACCTGGAGAAGGCGAACGAGTAGGTCGGGCGGTCGCTCACGGGGCGCGCGCGGACGGCCAGGATCGTAGTATCCTTCCCTCGAATCCGGGGGCGCACCCCGTCGGTCGCCCCGTCGGGGCGCCTCCCCGCGCCCTCGTCGCCCACCCGGAGCTCCCCATGGCCACCGCGCTTCCTTCGCCCGCGCACAAGCATGCCCCCCGAACGGGTGGGTCCTCCGGCTCGGGTGGTGGGGGCGCGGGCGCTGGTGGGAGTGGCGGGGGTGGCGGTGGTGGTGGCGGCGGAGCCGGTGGTGGGGCCGCTGGAGGCGGCGGAGCGGGTGGTGGGGCGGCCGCGTCCGGGGGGGGCGCGGGTCCGGCGAGCGCCGCGGCAAGGAGCCCGAGCTCGCCCGGCGCGCAGGCGGGCAGCGCGAACATGAACCTCGAGGTCTCCCCGAAGGGCGTGTCCGCCTCGGTGGACGCCGGCCCGGTGAAGGCGAACGTGAAGGCCGACAAGAGCGGCGTCTCCGGGGCGGCCTCGGTGGACGCCGGCCCGGTGAAGGCGGACGTGAAGGCCGACAAGAACGGGGTGTCCGGGGGTGCGAGCGTCGAGGACGGCCCCGTGTCCGCGAGCGTGAAGGCCGACAAGAACGGGGTGTCGGGCACGGGGTCGGGGACAGTGGCCGGTCAGAAGGTGGGCGTGACCGGCGGGAGCGACGGGAAGTGGGGCGCGGACATCGCGGGGTTCAAGATCGGCGGGTAGGAGGCGAGGAAGGCTCAGGCCGTGGCGGCGCTCTGGGCGCCGACGCTACCGAGAGTCACCCCCACACCGCGCGACGCTCCCCCACGACCGCGCCGACGACGTTGTCGACCACGGCCCAGGGCCACGCGGCCTCGGGGCCGAGGACCCCGGGGGCCACCTCGGCGAGGACGGCGCGCACGCCAACCGCGAGGGCCGGGCCGCTGCCGGTCTCGCACTTCACCGCGATGCCGAGGCCCCGCTCGGGCAGGGCGATGCACATCAGGCCCTCGGCGCCGCGCTTCGCGGTCATCGGCTCGCGGGCGGCCCGCACGAGCGCTACGTCGAGCGCGCCGGGGGTGCTCACCAAATCCGGCTCCCGGTGCATCGCCCACCCGATCCGGCCCGCCAGGGAGCCCGCGCGCATCTCCGACGCGAGCCGCGCGAAGGCCCGCGCCATCGCCTCCACCGGCACGTGGAACGTGGGGACGCCACACCCGTCCACGGCGACGCCGGCCTTCGCCTGCCCCCAGTCCTCGAAGCGCGCGGCGTTGATCTGTTGGAGGGGGTGGGCGATCGGGCGGTAGTCGGGATCCCAGCCGCGCGCCGTGGCCGCAGCGAGCATGAACGTGTGCTTGCCGGAACAGTTGTTGTGAATCGCGCCGCACCCCCGACCCTCCCGCGTGAGGGCGCGCGCGCTCTCCTCGTGGCTCGGCCAGTGGGCGCCGCACCGGAGGCCCGCCTCGGCGAGCCCATAGCGGGCGAGGAGCCCCGTGACGACGGCGACGTGCGCGGGGGTCGCGCCGTGGCTGGCGGCGCCGATGGCCAGCTCGGCGTCGGTGAGGGCGGCGACGTCGTCGGCGGGGAGCTGTTCGAGGGAGCTCAACAATTGCATCGGCTTGCTGGAGCTGCGCCAGAAGCAGGCGGCCCCCCCGCCGTCCGACCAGCGGACGCCGCTCGTGTCCGAGACAGCGGCGACGATGGGATGGGTGGTCTCCACGAGACCGCCGCGGAGCTGCTCGACGACGAGGGGCATCCGCGCTCCTATCGTGCTAGAAGCGCCGTCGTGTCCGACTACGTCCGCCCCGTCCACGCCCGCTATCGGGATCCGCTGGATCTCGTCTGGCTGGCCACCGCGCGCCGCCTCGGGCTGCGGGTTCGTCGCAACCCGGCGATCTTCTCCGCGACCGACGGCCGCGGGCTCCTCGAGCTCGGGCCCTTCGACACGCTCGACGCCGACGACACCACCGCGCAGATGATCCTGCACGAGTTCTGCCACTGGATCACCAACGGCCTCGAGACCTTCCACGAGCGTGACTGGGGCTTTGCCCTCGACGCCGAGCTCGACTGGCGCGAGCACAGCTGCCTGCGGCTCCAGGCGGGGCTCACCGAGCGGTACGGCCTGCGTACGATGCTGGCCCCGACGAGCCAGTTCCGCGACTACTACGACAGCATCCCGACGAACGTGCTCGAGCCGCTCGACGACTCCGCGCGCGAGGCCGACGTGTGCGCGCTCGCGAAGGTGGCGCTGGAGCGGGCGGCCGGGGCGCCGTGGAACGCGCCGATGACGGAGGCGTTCGTCGCCACCGCGCGCATCCGTGACGCCCTCGGGCCGCTGTTGGCCGACTACGCGACCGACCTCGAGAACGACGGCCTCCCGAGCCTCTGGGGGCGGTAGGCGGTGCCGGTCTTTCGGCTCAACGACCTCGCCCTCTTCCCGCCGCCGGAGCTCGCGGAGGCCGGAGGCCTGCTCGCGGTGGGCGGGGATCTGCGCCCCGACCGGCTCCTCGCGGCGTACCGGAGCGGGATCTTCCCCTGGTACAGCGAGGGGCAACCCATCTGGTGGCACTCGCCCGACCCTCGCTTCGTGCTCGAGCCCGAGGCGCTCCACGTTCCGCGCAGCCTCGCGAAGATCATTCGCCGGGGCGACTACGAGATCCGCTTCGACACGGCGTTCTCCGACGTGATCGCGGCGTGCGCGCGCACCCCGCGGCCGAACCAGCACGGCACCTGGATCACCAGCGCCATGGTGCGCGCCTACGAGCGCCTCCACGATCAAGGCCTGGCGCACTCGGCCGAGGCCTGGCGACACGGCGAGCTCGTGGGCGGGCTCTACGGGGTCTCCCTCGGGGACATGTACTTCGGCGAGAGCATGTTCACCGACGCGCCCGACGCGAGCAAGTGCGCGTTCGTCGTGCTCGTCCGGTGGATGCGGGCGCGCGGGATCGCCCTCATCGACAGCCAGGTCCACACCGAGCACCTCGCCCGCTTCGGCGCCGAACACTGGCCGAGGGAGCGTTACCTCGCGCGGCTGCACGAGCTGGTCGAGCGTGACACCCGCGTCGGGCCGTGGCGGCTCGAGCCCGGCGATCCCGCCCTCTCCCTCTGACTTCCCCTCCCGGAGCCTTCGTGTCGCTGTTCCCCCCCATCGAGGCCCGCCGTACCGGCATGTTGCCGGTCACCGCACTCCACAGCGTGTACTTCGAGGAGTCCGGGAACCCCGACGGGATCCCGGTCGTCTTCGTCCACGGCGGCCCGGGCGGGGGCACCGAGCCGACGCATCGCCGCTTCTTCGACCCGGACCGCTACCGCATCGTGCTCTTCGATCAGCGGGGCAGCGGCAAGAGCACGCCGCACGCCGAGCTCCGCGAGAACACCACCTGGGATCTCGTGGCCGACATGGAGCGCATCCGCGAGCTCCTCGGGATCGAGCGGTGGGTGGTGTTCGGCGGGAGCTGGGGCAGCACGCTCGCGCTGGCCTACGCCGAGACCTGGCCCGAGCGGGTCGCGGGGCTGGTCCTGCGGGGGATCTTCCTGTTGCGTGACAAGGAGATCCGGTGGTTCTACCAGGGCGGGGCCCACTTCCTGTTCCCCGACGCGTGGGAGGATTACGTCGCCGCCATCCCGGGTGACGAGCGCGAGGACCTCGTGGCCGCCTACTACAAGCGCCTCACGTCGGACGACCTCGACGAGCGCCTCGCCGCCGCGCGCGCGTGGAGCATCTGGGAGGCCCGGACCAGCAAGCTCCTCGTCAGCGAGGACCTCGTGGCGAAGTACGACGACGCCGCGTTCGCGCTCGCGTTCGCGCGGATCGAGTGCCACTACTTCGTCCACCGCGGGTTCTTCGGACGGGACGACCACCTGCTGCACTACGCATCGCGGCTGAAGGACATCCCCGGCGTCATCGTGCAGGGCCGCTACGACGTGGTGTGCCCGATGACCTCGGCGTGGGACCTCCACAACGCCTGGCCCGAGTCGCAGCTCGTCATCGTGCCGGACGCCGGCCACAGCGCGTTCGAGGCGGGGATCGAGGCGGCGCTGATCGCCGCGACGGACGAGATGGCGGATCGCCTCGGCGCCGGCGCGACGCACTGACATCGCCCTTTCTCATCCGTGTATTGGGCTTGTTTACTCCGGAACGGGGGTGTACCCTGTTACACAGGAGGCCGGGATGAGCCACGGATATCGGGCGTTCGTGAGTGATAGTTCCGGAGCCACGGCGATCGAGTACTCGCTCCTCGCCTCCCTGGCCGCGGTCGCGTGTATCGCCGCGCTGATAAACTTCGGCGACAGCATGGTCGTGCTCTACACCGTCGTGGATGCGATCGCCGGCGTGATGTAGGCCTACCGGTAGACCTCGAGCGTGTAGACCCGCTCGACGGTCCCGTTGATGTTCAGGGTGAGGCCACCCGCGGTGAGGGTTCCTTCGGCCAGGGTCGCAGTCGCGGTTCCGCTCGCGTCGGCGATGCCGTTCGTGGAGTAGGCCGTTCCGTCGACTTCGGTGAACCGCCCCGCGGCGCCGGCGAACACGCGGATGGTGCGGGAGGTGTCGGCATCATCGAGGGTGGTGAGGCCCGCGAGCGTGCCCGTGACGAGGGTGTCGGGCGGGTCGGTGAAGATCGGCACGACGGCGCCGGCGGGCGCGAACACCGCGATGGTGTCGACCGGCACGTCCACCCAGCCGCTCTCGGCGGGCTCACCGGTCCACCAGTCGAACCACTGGACCGCCTCGGGGAGCGACACGTCCCGCCCGGTGACGCCGGGCTCGAGCACCGGCGCGACGAACAGCGAGGCGCCGAGCATCCATGCGTCCGTGCGGCTCCACGGCTCCTCGGGGTAGACGAGGAACGGGGCGAGCACGAGGGGGGTGCCGCCTGCTGCGGCCTGCGCGGCGAGCCCGCGGAGGTAGGGGAAGAGCGCGGTGTGCACTGTGCCCCACCGCGCGAAGTGGGCGGTCGTCTCGGCGTCCGTGTCGAACTGCCAGTTGTCGTCCTTGAAGGCGCCGTGATGGGTCCGCATGATCGGGGTGAACGCGCCGAGCGTGCACCACCGGAACCAGAGCTCCTTCGAGGAGGGCTCGTTCCCGATGGAGTTGTAGCCGGCGATGTCGTGGGTGTACATCGGCACGCCCGCGATGCCAGCGCCGAGGCCGAGCGGCACGACGGTCGGGAAGCCGTCGTCGGCCTCGAAGGACGTGCGCTGGTCACCCGCCCAGGTGATCGGGGAGAGCGTGGTCGTGCCGGTCCATCCGCTGCGGGAGAAGGTCACGGCGTCGTACGGCGCGATCGCCTCGGCGTTCGTGGCCTGCCACCACGTCGGGTAGGCGTTGTGGTCGTCGACGGCGTCGGCGTTGGCGAGCACGGCGTCGGGCGGCAGCCACTCGGCGAAGTCCGCCATCCAACCGTCGAAGCCGATGGCGATCGCCGCCTCCATCTTGCCGCGCGCCCAGGCCCGGGCGTCCTCCCGCGAGAGATCCAGTACGCTCGTCGGATCGAAGGTCATGCCGGGGAACAGGTAGGGTTGGCCGTCCGCGGTGCGGACCACGAGCTCCTCGGCCTCCGCCCAGGCGGTGCTCGGCTCGGCCACGAACGGCGAGAAGTAGGCGAGCCACTTGAAGCCCGCGGCCTCCAGCTCCGCGTCCAGGTCGCTCGCGTCGGGGTAGAGCACCTCGTCGAGGGTCCACTCGGCGGTGAGGTGGTAGCCGAAGGCCGTCTCCGTCGCGCCCTTCCAGTCCTCGGTCCAGATGACCGACGAGGGAGCGCCTGCCTCGCGGAGCGTCGCGGCGACCTGGCGGACGCGGTCCGCCCCGCCGACGGCGTCGTTCCACGGCGCGAACGCCCAGTCCGGCGGCAGGGTGGGGGTGCCCGCCGCGAGCGCGTGGGCCTCGACGATCTGGAGCGGCGACGTGCCCGCGAACACGAGGAACGACGGCGTGCCGCTCCAGACGTCCACCATCCAGCGGCTGCCGGTGCAGAGGTCGACCTCCACGCGCGAGGCGCCGGCCATCGCCAGCCCGAACGGCTCGGGCCGCACGAGGAAGGGGTCGGGGAAGCTCGTGGCGTGCTTCGTGCCCGAGAAGTACCAGTCGTCGGCGGGCTCGTCGGTCTCCCCCTTCCCGATCCCGGGCTCGCTCACCCAGAGCGGGAAGGCCTCGCCGGTGTGGTCGACGTCGACGTGGGAGCCGAGCCCGGCGAAGGCGTCGTCCCCCGTGCAGGGTGCGTCCCACCGGACACGGTTGCCGCCGGTCGCGAAGTCGAGCCGAAGCACCTCGCTGCTCGCCAGGGAGATCTGCAGCTGGCCGGCTTCATCCCCCGCCGCGTCGAGCAGGGGCACGGTGAGGACCGGGTCGTGGCCCCGCAACCGCCCGAGCGTCACGGGCGACCAGGCGGTGTCGCCGTCGACGACCCGGTAGCTGCCGGCCTTCATCTCGAACGACTCGTCCCCGCTCCCGACCGCGAACCGCAGGCCCTCGACCAGGACGAGCCCGCGCCGGTCGACGATCGTGAGGCCACCGTCGTCGGCGGTGACCGAGAAGCCGCCGACCGTGGTCGGTGGGGCACAAGCAAGCAGCAGGAGGAGGGTGGACACCCCCAGAGTCTACCGCGCCCGGTACGGCGGCGCGGCGACAAGCGGCGCGGCTAGGTCGCCTGGCCGGAGGCCTCGGGGTCCGAGGGCGCATCGCCCGAGGCCAGCGGCGCGGCGTCGAAGGTGAGCTCCTCGAGGTCGTCCTCCTCCTCGAGGGCGGCGGGGCCCAGGAGACCGAGTGCGACGGCTACGAGGAGTGGGGAAGCAGCGAAGCGCATTTGCGAACTCTAAGCACCGACGCGGCCGGCAAGCTCGTACCGAAAAGTCACGCCCTGCCGTGCGTCCGATCGCGGGTTGGACCCGAAATCAGGGCCAGAGCCAGGCGGGTGCGTGGGCCGCGGCGCCGCGAGCGATCGCCCGGCCGGTCGCGAGATCGACGCCGCCGGTGGGTGCCTCCCGCGCGCCTTCGTACAAAAGGGTGGCGCCACTACGAAGCCGGACGGCGCCATCCCCGTCCTGGGTGGCGCCGGTGAGGTCGTCCTCGGCGAGCCGGGCGGCGAGCGCGCGGTACACGGTGGCCGAGGGCTTCTCGCGCACGGACCCATCCCGGGCGCCGATGAGCAGGGAGTGGTGCTCGAAGCTCAGGCGGCGGTCCGTGGGCGGTGGGTCCGCGAGGGTGTGCCAGAACACGGCGCGGGCGCCATCCACCGCGCCGCGCGCGGCCACGGAGGCCACCATGCGGGCCTGCCACGCCTCGTTCATCCATGCCTTGTCGCCCTGGCTCGCCACGCTGGTCTCGGTGATGAACAAGGGCTTGCCGCCAGCGAGCGCCCGTGCGGCCCGGAGCCCGCGCGCGTAGGCATCGCCGTGCTCGTCGTCGGCGTAGCTGTGGAGGGAGAGGATGTCGAAGGCGTCCCGCACGCCGGGGACGGCGAGGAGGTCGCGCAGGTAGGCCTCTCCGCTCGCGGCGAACGGCCGGAAGATCCCGCCGTTGAGGATCCGGGACTCGGGGTAGGCGGCGCGGATGGCCCCGGACGTGGCGAGCAGCACCTCGGCCGCCTCGCGGGGGGAGCAGAAGCTTCCGGGCGGCACGTGCCGGACCGCGTCGCGCGGAGGCGTGGTGAACTTGAGGTCGGGCTCGTTGTCGACCTCCCAGTAGCGGATCGGGGCGCGCAGCCCCGGCATGTCGTCCACGCCGTCCCCGTCGTACCGTTCGACGAGGGCACCGACCCAGGCGGTGTAGGCCTGCATGTCCGTCGGCACGTAGGCGGTCGCGTAGTTTGCCGTCCGGTTGCCGGGCCAGGGGCTGACCATGAGGATCGGCTCGAGCGCGTGAGCCTGCACGGCGCGGACCCACACGTCGGTGTCGTCGGTGGCGCCGGGATCGTCGGTGTGGGCCCACCAGGACGTGCGTGGAAAGGCCCCGGTGTTTCCACGCACGAAGCGTGCGCCGAGCGCGGCGGCGCGCTGCCCATCCCGATCGAGGTGCTCCCGGAGCGAGTCGCCGGCGAAGTCACCCGCACGCAGGCGCTTCTGCGGCACCGAGACGGCCTCGTTGATCCCGAGGGCGAAGCGCGCCGGAAGCCCATCCGCCCCGAGGGTCGGGCCGGCGGGCGCCATGGCGACGGGGAGGTCCGCGGGCGTGGCCGGGACGAGCGCGGGCGCCACGGGCGGATCTTCCCCCGCGATCGCCCGCAGACGCAGGCCGCCGACACACGCGAGCCCCGCCGCGATCGCCAGGAACGCGGCGGCTCTTCGCGGGTGCTGCGCTATTTGACGACCCGGAGGAAGGGGGCCGCTGGGCGGGCCGGCGTGGGGGGCTCCGGACGCGCGGGCGGCGGGGCCTCCGTCGGAAGGAGGAAGGTGACCGATCGGAAGGCCGACCACGGCAACGTGCACTCGTAGAGGGCGTCGAACGACAACATGCAGACCATCGCCTCGTCCAGGAAGCGGGCCTTGTTCTGTGGGAACCAGCGCGCCTCCATGCGGAGGCGGAGCTGTTCGCGTTGCTCCTCCAGCACCTTGCGCGGGATGCCGCTGCCCGTGAGCTGGTTGGTGTCGAGCACCAGGAAGAGGTCGACGCCGAGCGCGAAGCCGAGCTCGATCACCTGCCGGGGCACGTTGCCGAACGGGTCGGGGCCCGGCGGCGGCTCCGCGGGGGTCTCCGTCGGTAGCTCCATCGGCGCATCGGCACCCTCGACGCCTGAGAGACCCAATTCGGCTGGGGTCAGCTCGAGGGCCTTGGAGAGGGCGATGAGGTTGTCGACGGTGAGGTCTTCGTTCCCGGCGAGCCGGTGCTTGAGCTGGGCCCGATCGATGCCGGTTCGCGCGGCGAGCTCGGCGGTGTTCAGGCCCTTCTTGCGGACGGCGTCACGCAGGAAGGCGAGGAGGGGATCGGAGGGACGGGATGCCAAAGGGTCTCCGGGCGGTCCGGCTCGGGGGAGCCGGTTCAGGGGGAGAGGAGGCGAAGGGTGATGGTGCCGTTCGAGCCAGGAGTCTTGCGGAGCGTGACGACCTCCCACCGGTCGGCGCCGAACGGGAGGACCGAGCCCTCGCCGACGACCACGCGCCGGGTCTCCGTGCCCTCCTCGAAGTCCAGCCGCGCGGTGAGGCCCTTGCGGGTGACTCCCCCGGCGTCGACGTAGTCACGCTCCCACATGTTCGCGACCCCGACGCTCACGCCCGAGAGCGTGCCGACGGTTGTCTCCTGGATCTCTTCCACGCGCGCTCCGGGGACCTGGATTGGGGACGGGGGCATGCTGGGAGGGGTAGCGTACACGGGAGAGCCCAGGCCCATCGCCACGCAGATGAAGAGCCGCGTGAGCTGGCTAACCGACCTGCTGGCCAACATGGTCACTCCCGGCGGTCATGAACCGTCGTCGCTGTCCTTCTTGAGGCGCTCGAGGCGACTCACGATGTCCATCGAGGGCGCCGAGCGTCCGCGCCGCGGCTTGTCGCCGTCCGCGCCGGGGGTCGACGCGCCCGGACCGTCCGCAGGGGCGGGTGGGGCCTCGGGAGACAAGGGGGCGACACGTTCGACCGGCGAGATGCTTCCGGGCCCACGCCGGGCACCCGGGCCGACGCCGGCGCTCTCCGGCGCGGGAACGACCTTCGGCGCGGCACCCATGTGTTCGGCGCCGCCCGAGGACGACGACCCGCCGTGCCCCGGCGCGGAGCCGGCTCCCGGGCCTGGACGGCCACCGCCACCGCTCTCGTGCGAGGTGCCGCCTTCGGCACCGGGCCGCGTGGCGGACCCGCCGCCGTGACCACCGGGACCACCGCCGCCGTGACCGCCACCGCCGCCACCATGGCTGCCGCTCGAACCCGCGCCGCCGCCGGACCCGCCGCCGCCGCCACCGGACGGGCCGGGCCCGCCGCCGCTCATCGCCTCCCCGGCCTGCAGCTTCTTCAGCGCCTCCTCGGGCCC
>JAKFCH010000036.1:0-36930 GCA_036676765.1 Deltaproteobacteria bacterium | reverse complement strand
CCGAGCCCGTCGCGCCCCCGGTGGCCACCCCGGCGCCCGACGAGGCCGTCGCCGCCGCCCCGCCGACGGACGCCGACCCCACGGCCGGCCTCCCCGCGCAGGGCGATCTGCTCTCCGACGCCTACGAGCGCGTCGTCGTCACCGCCTCCCGGTACGGACAGTCGCCGCTCGACTCGCCCTCCACCGTCACGATCCTCACCGAGCAGGACATCCGCCTCTCCGGCGCCTCCACGATCCCCGACGTGCTCCGTCGCGTGGCCGGCCTCGACGTGATGTTCCTCTCCGCCGGCCACGCGGACCTCTCGATCCGCGGGTTCAACCGCGAGTTCTCGAACAAGGTGCTCGTGCTCGTCGACGGGCGGAGCGTCTACCTCGACTTCCTCGGCATCGTGTCGTGGGCGGTGATCGGCATCGGCCTCGAGGAGATCGAGCGGATCGAGGTCATCCGGGGGCCCGGCTCCGCGATCTACGGCGCGAACGCCATGACCGGCGTGGTCAACATCATCACGAAGGTGCCCGGCGAGGGCGAGAGCCTCGTGCACATCGAAGGCGGCGCGCCGTCCTACGTGCGCGGCACCGTGATGGTCGACGGGCGCAAGGAGCGCACCTCGTGGCGCATGAGCGCCGGCTGGGACCAGACGGGCCGGTGGTCCGAGGCCGAGCCCATCGAGGAGGGCGGGGCGCTCGTGCCCTTCCTGGACGACCAGGTGCACGCCTGGAAGGGCGCGCGCGCCGACGCCCGCATCGACCAGGGCTTCCTCGACAAGGGCCTCGCGTCGGTGTCCGCCGGCTACGTCCGCGGCACCAACGAGTTCTACGCGCTCGGCGCGCTCGGCGCGTTCGCGATGGACTACACCGGCGGCTTCGCCCGCGGCGATCTCTCCTACGGCCCCCTCCACCTCCGCACCTTCTACAACGGGCTCGCCGGGCCCGTGGGTCCGTGGGCCAGCTACGCCGGCGGCCGCTCGCTCGACACGGCGTTCGACTCCGACACCGTCGACGTCGAGCTCGAGGCCAACGGCGAGGTCCGGACCGGCCCCGTCGCCCACCGCGTGAACGCCGGCCTCGGCTACCGCTACAAGAGCATCGCCTGGGGCTACCTCAACGGCGGCGAGCCGCTGTTCGAGCACCACTTCAGCGCGTTCATGCAGGAGCAGGCCAAGGTCGGCCCGCTCACGATCGTCGGCTCCCTGCGCGCCGACCGCACGCCGCTGGTCCCGGTGGAGCAGACCCTCTCGCCGCGCGGCGCCGCCATCCTCCGGGTGGCCGACCGCACGAGCGTGCGCCTCACGGGCGGCACGTCCTACCGATCGCCCACGTTCATCGAGAGCTACATCGATCTCGCGCAGCCGAGCTCGGTGACCGGCGTGTACGTGAGCACCCAGGGCGATCCGACGCTCCTCCCCGAGCGCATCCTCACCGGCGAAGTCGGCCTGCACGACGAGTCGACCACGTTCCACGTCGCGGACGCCGCGGCGTACGTCAACCGCGTGACGAACCTCGTGGGCCTGCGCGACGTGACCCCTGCCTACAGCCCCTACGATCCCGAGCTCAACGGCTACTCCGCCGGCGAGACCGGCTTCGTCAACCTCGACGAGACCTACCTCGCGTTCGGCGGCGAGGTCGAGGCCCGCGTGTTCCCACTCGACGGCCTCGACGTGTACGCCAACCTCGCCGTGGAGCGCATCCTCGAGCAGGACGGCGAGACGGTGGTCCCCGACGAGTCCACCTCGCTCGTGAAGGTCAACGGCGGCGTGATGTACCGGAGCCCCTGGCGCATCGACGTCGGCGCCCACGTCAACTACGTCTCGCCGCAGGTGTGGCGCCTCCGCGAGTTCGACGCCACCGGGCTGCTCGTGCCCGAGGACGTCGCGGTGCCGGCACGCACGATCGTCACCGCCCGCGTGGCCGTCCGCCCCTTCGCGGACGACAAGCTCGAGATCGCCGCCGCCGGCTGGAACCTCGGCGCGCTCGCCGGAAACACCTTCCGCGAGCACCCCAACGGCCAGCTCGTCGGCGCCCGCTACTGGGGCGAAGTCACCTGGAGGTATTGAGATGGCCCTCGCGCTGCTCCTGCTCGCCTGCGCCTACGAGGTCCCCGCGGATCCCGACGCGCCCGCCGTGCTAAACGTCCTCTCCGGCACCGTGTTCGTCACCGGCACCGATGTCGTCGCCGACACGATCATGGTGCTGTACGACGCCAACAACCCGCCGCCGCCGGCCGGCACCGGCCGCCCCGTGAGCTTCGCCACCGTCCCCGCGAGCACCTACACCGCGGCCGACGCCGGCGGGCTCCGCGCCGCCCCCTGGGCGCTGACGGACGTGCCCGACGGCGAGTGGCTCGTGTCCGCGCTCATGGACGTGGACGCCAACTTCAACCCCATCACGACCTCCAACTCCGGCAGCACCTGCGGGGACTGGGTGGGCGCCTACTTCGCCGACATCTCCACCGGCGTGTCGGCGACCATCCCCGTCTCCGGCGGCGTGCGGCTCGACGGGCTCACCGTCGCAATCGGGCGAGAGGTCGCGACCCAGCGGCCCGCGTTCGAGATCGTCGTGAGCGAGACCACCAGCGACACCATCCAGGCCACGTTCGGGAGCCCGTTCCAGCTCGCGAGCATCGGCGTCCACTCGGAGGTCTACGAGCTCGCCGGGCCGTTCGACGGCACCGAGATGTGTGACACCGCCTTCTGGACCTTCGCCACCGACACCGACGGGGACGGCGCCGCCGATCCGCACCCCAACGAGAACTTCGCCGCCGTCGGGACCAAGGACTACTGGCCCCGCGTGTACCTGCGCTACAACGGCGAGACCCCCGCGGGCGAGTACTACGCGAGCGAGGCCCTCCCGCTCGCCGCCGCGTTCGGCGTCGGCCTGCCGCCGGTCAACACGCCCACGCCGATCACCACGTTCGACCTCCTGTTCCCGGGCAAGGCGATCCACGTGTACGCCGACGGCACCGAGGAGGTCCTCGAGGGGGAGGCCATCCCGCGCGGCGAGTGGTCGATCACCGTCGTCCAGTTCACCGGCCAGACCTGGACCCTCCCGAACGTCCTCGCGGCCTACCCGGCCACGGACCCGAGCTTCGATCCCGCGGGCCAGGCGGCGGTGTTGACGATCGAGTGATCGGATCGCCACGGGCCCGCGAGGGGCGCGGCACGTCGCTACCGCGCGCGCCGACGCACCAGCGCCAGCAGCCCGAGCAGCCCCGCTGCGAGGCCGCCCGCGCCCCCACCCGTCTCGCACCCGCAGCCGCCGCTCACGATGAAGGCCTCCGGCAGCACCTCGCTCGTGCCGTCGGGATTGACCACGTCGACGTCGTACTCGCCGGGCCCGAGCGCTTGCGGGCTGCGGCCGCTGATGCGCGTGGCGTCGATGACCTCGGCGCCCGTCAGGGTGAGCCCGCCGATGTGGACCTCGGCGCCGGTGACGAAGCCGTCCCCCTCGATGAGGAGGTCGACCGCCTCGCCCTCCTTCGTCGTGTTGGGCGAGATCGCGTAGATCCGCAGCTCGCCGAGATCGGCGTCGGTGTCCTGTCGGCGTCCGTATCGGTGTCCGTGTCGGCGTCGGTGTCCGTGTCGGCGTCGGTGTCCGCATCGGTGTCGGTGTCGGTGTCCGTGTCGGTATCCGAGTCGGTGTCGGTGTCCGTGTCGGTGTCGGTGTCGGCGTCCCCCTCACCCCAGGAGAGCCGCATCACCCAGTCGCCACGCACGCCGAGGTCCGCGGACCGCGCCCAGTGGTAGCCGCCCAGGTCGTACCGGATCCAATTGAGGTCGTCGCGGCTCATCCCGTCCGAGTCGTTCGCGGGGCCGGGCGGCGGCGCGTAGCCCTCCTCGAAACACATCACCACCGCGATGTTCCCCGACTCGACCGCGGGCGCGTCGACGTACCCGAGCAGCGTGTAGAGATCGAGGGTCTGGAGCGCCGACTCGGTGCCCACGAGCAGCGCGGCATCCCCGCCGATGAGCGTGGTGGGCTGGTTGCGGTCGTCGACCTCGTAGAGGTACACGCCCACCAGGGTCTCCGAGCCGTCGGGGCCCATGAAGACGGTGATGGTCTCCGGCACGAACGGGTAGTCCGCCGGGGACGGCTCGAAGACCGACGCCCAGCACTCGCCCTCGATGAAGCCGGTCTGGATGGTCAGCCCCTCTTCGGTCCCGTCGCAGCGACAGGAGTCGTTCTTGAGCTCGGTGGCGCTCGCCGACAGGATGGACAACAGGAGCATCGGGGTTCCTCGCGAGCAGGAGGATACCAGCGCCGCACGGCCCTGGAACGAACGCGAGGCTTTCCGGGCGCGGTCGGCGCGGCTCGGCGCGCCGGGGACCGCGCCCCGCGTCGGTCGCCCCGCCCCCTGGAAAACGGGCGTCGGCCGGATACGGGGGCGTGCCCGGAGAACGCATGCTCCTCCCGCTCCTCGTCGGCCTCGCCCACGCCGCCTCGCTCGCCGGGGTGACGCTCCCCGACACCGCCGCCGTGGCCGGCCGCCCCGTCGTGCTCAACGGGATGGGCCTGCGCGAGAAGTACTTCGTCGACATCTACGTCGGCGGGCTCTACCTCGGCGCGCGGTCCACCGACGCCGCCGCCGCGGTCGCGGCCGACGCACCCAAGCGGATGGTCATGCACTTCGTCTACCGCCGGGTCACGCGCGCCCAGATGCTCGACTCGTTCCGCGAGGACTTCGGCAAGCAGCCCGGCATCGAGGCGCACAAGGCCGGCATCGACGCGATCCTCGCGGTCCTGCCGGAGGAGGTCGTGCGGGGCGAGCAGTTCGTCTGGGACTACACACCCGGCGTCGGCACCACCTTGTCCGTGAAGGGCCAGCCGGTCACGACGGTGCCCGGCGCCGACTTCATGCGCATGGTGTTCGGCATCTGGCTCGGCCCCACGCCCCCGACGGCGGCGCTCAAGGCGGGGTTGCTCGGGTTGTAGTCGGCACGGGCGTGCCGGCTCCCTGCGGTCGCCGTCGGTGCCCTGCGGGGCTCGGCCTGCGGCCTCGGTCCGGCCGCGCGCGGCGCGCGGCCGGGACCGGCCGGCGGAGCCGGCCGCCCCTGCGGACACCTCACGCGGGGCCGCCGCCGCGCTAATCCAGCTCGGCTTCGATGTCGGCGCTCATCTCGCAATCATCGACGCCACCGCAGTCATCCCCCTCACAGGAGAAGACGACGCGGTACTCCGCCACGAAAGACGTGCTGGACGTCCAGGTGCCTTCGAGCTCCTCGACGACGGCCAACGTGGCGTCGGCGTCCTCGACCTCCGACTCCGACTCGGCGTCGCAATCGAAGTCCGAACCGGAGCGATCGCACTCGAAGGCGTCGTTGATCTCCATCGAGTCGTCGTCCACCTCGACATCGAACTCGACGTCGTCCCCTTCGAATTCGATCCCCCAGTCGTCACAGGCCGAGTTGGCGTCGTCGTTATCGAATTCGACGCTGTAATTGCCTTCCTCGGGTGTCAGGAAGAGGCTGGAGCAGGCGAGCAACACGAAGAGCAACATGGGGACATCCGTTGGGGGCGCGCACGGTACCAGAACCGCCGCGCGTCGTCACTGCGCGAGGCGAATTGACGGACACCGAACGCGGCGGACGATCCCGGGATCGCCCGCCGCGCCACGTGTCACAACTCCCAGTCGCCCGCGGCTTCGGGTTGGTAGTCGACGGAGGTCACGCGCACCGTCCGGGTCCGACCGTTGGGCAGACTCCACGCGATGGTCTGCCCCACCGAGAGGCCGAGCAGCGCCGCGCCCATCGGCGCGAACACCGAGAGCTTGCCGACGCCCGGGTCGGCGTCGCGCGGGTAGACGAGCTGGACGCTCGTCGCCACGCTGGTCTGCACGTCGACGAAGGTGAACCGGGAGTTCATCGTCACGACGTTCGGGGGGATGGCCGCCGACGGCACGACCACGGCCCGCTCCAGCTCGTCGTCGAGCCGCGCGTCGACCTCGCTCGCGTCGGCCCCGCGGAGGAGGGCGGCCAGCCGCGAATGATCCTGTTCGGTGAGCTGGATCGGCTCTTCCTGTACGGGCGTCATCCGCTCAACCGCGCGGCGCGCCAGGTGCGCATCGTCGGCTCGCCGTGGAACGACTCGGCGCGGGCCACCGCGTAGGCGGAGGCGTAGGGCTCGGGCATGTCGCCGCGGACGAAGCTGCCGGGCTCCACGAACACGTGGAGCTGATCGCAACGTTTGGCCTCCCCGGTGGAGGTCCGACGCAGGATGTGCCGCGGCGTGAGCGCCGACAGGTACGGGACGCCCATCGCCTCGACGATGCTCCGGGCGGCCTTGAGGGTCTCCTTGTGGTAGTTCGCGACCCGCACGGCCTTGTCGGGCACCACGAGCCCGCGGACCAGCCACGGATCCTGCGTGGCGACGCCGGTGGGGCATTGGTTCGTGTTGCACCGCAACGCCTGGATGCACCCGAGCGCCATCATCATCGCCCGCGCGGAGCTGCATGCGTCGGCGCCCATCGCGAGCCGCTTCACGAGGTCGAAGCCCGTGACGATGCGTCCGCTGCAGATGACCGAGACGTGCTGGCGCAGGTCGAAGCCCACGAGGCAGTTCTGGACGCGCACGAGGGCGTCCTCCAGCGGCATGCCGACGTGGTTGGTGAACTCGAGCGGGGCCGCCCCGGTGCCGCCTTCGGCGCCGTCGACGGTGATGAAGTCCGGCATCATGCCGGTGGCGACCATCGCCTTGCAGATCGCCATGAACTCGGTCACCGAGCCCAGGCAGAGCTTGATGCCGACGGGCTTTCCGCCGGAGAGGTCCTGCAGCCGCGTGACGAACTGGAGCAGCTCGATGGGCGTGCCGAACTCGGCGTGCGAGGGCGGCGAGTGCACGTCGACCCCCAGGGGCACCCCGCGGATCGCGGCGATCTCGGGCGTGACCTTGGCCGCCGGGAGGATGCCGCCGAGGCCGGGCTTGGCGCCCTGCGAGAGCTTCAGCTCGATCATCTTGATCTGCGGCCGGCACGCCATGAGCGCGTATTTCTCGGGGCAGAAGCGGCCGGTCTCGGTGCGGCACCCGAAGTAGCCGGTGCCGATCTGCCAGATCAAATCCCCGCCGTGCTTGAGGTGGTGGGGGCTGACCCCGCCCTCCCCGGTGTTGTGCGCGAAGCCGCCGGCCAACGCGCCCGCGTTGAGCGCCTCGATCGCGTTCTTGCTCAACGCGCCGTAGCTCATGGCGCTCACGTTGAAGACGCTCGCGTCGTAGGGCTGCTTGCAGCGCGGGCCGCCGATCGTCGTGCGCATCGCGCCCTCGTCGATCCGGGTCGGCAGCAACGAGTGGCTCACCCACTCGTGGCCGGCCTCGTAGGCGTCGCGGCGCATGCCGAACGGCACGGAGTCCACTTCACGCTTGGCCCGTTGGTAGACGACGGAGCGGAGCTCGCGGCTGAACGGGGTGCCGCCCTCGTTCGACTCGACGAAGTACTGGTTGATCTCGGGCCGGATCGACTCCAGCAGGTAGCGGACGTGCCCGAGGAGGGGGTAGTTGCGCCGGATGGCGTGCCGCGTCTGGAACAGATCGCGGGTGAGGAGGACGGAGAGGGGGAAGACGAGGCTGACGACGAGGGCCCACGCGAGCCCCATCTGTTTGGCGGTGACGACCGCGGTCAACAAGGTCACGAACGCGAGGATCCAGAGCGCGAGCTTGCGCATGACATTTCCTTCGGGGCTGCGCCCCGGTTGACGACACGCCCAGACGCGTGGATTGCACTTCGTGCGCGTTCCGCCGTCATGGGTACCGAGGCCGTATGCTGGACGCAGCGGGAGGTCCACCGGGCGCGGAAGGTCGATCGGGACGATGTCGAACGCACTACAGCCCGAGTCCGCGCAGGCCTACGGCCCCTGTCCGGCGCGGCCTACGGCCCGAGGCAGGGGAGGCCGCCGCCCTCGCCGCAGATCACCCCGGTGAGGCCGAAGACGCCGGGCACGTAGGCGGCGTCCACCACCTCGAAGCGGCCGAGCGGGTCGTGGATGCGGAGCACCTCCGCGGCGGCGTCCGCGACGAGCCAGGTGCCGTCGGGGAGGACGAGGGTGTCGCGCGGGAACGCGAGCACGCCGGGCTCCTCGGGCACGACCCAGTCCTCCTGCCCCTCGACGAGGTGCGCGATCCGCCCCCGCGCGGCGTAGCTGACCATCACCGTGCCGTCGTCGAGGAAGCGCGGGCCGTGCGGCCAGAGGCGGTCGTCGCGGTCGGCGCCGCCCTCGAACGTCCACTCCAGCGTGGGCACGTCGGTGGGGCCGCCGAGGCGGTACACCGCGACCCGATCCGACCCGCCCCCGCCCGCCAGCAGGGACACGACGATGCGCGTGACCCCCTGGGCGTCCGTCCGGAGATCGAGCCCGTTCGGGAGCCGTCCGCCGCCCCCCTCGCGGAAGGTGAGCTCCCAGCGGACCGCCCCCTCCTCCGTGACGGCGAACACGCGGGACTGGATGGTGTCCGCGATGACGTAGGCGCCGTCGGGCGTGACCACGAGGCCGTGCGCGAAGGAGAAGGCCCCCTCGAAGAACTCGTCGTGCGACCAGACGAGCGCCCCGCCGGCGGTCACCCGCTCCAGGGTGGAGGCGAAGTCCGGGGGGAGGGCCGAGCGGACGTACACGGTGTCGCCCTCGGGGATGCGGACCGCGCCGGCGACCCCGTCGGCGTCCTCGAAGTCGACGGACCAGCGCACGTCGAGGTCGACCGTGAGCTCGGAGAGCGCGTGCCCGGGATCGCCGAGGGCGGGGGAGGACGCGGCGAGGACGTGGAGCTGATCGGGGTCGAGGGTCTCGACGAAGGGCGTGTACGTGTCGACGACGTCGATCTCGCCGCCCGAACAGGCGAGGAGCGCCAGCAGGGGCGCGATCATCCGTCCTCCACGCAGCGGAAGCCCACGGTCTGGCTCACCGCGTCGTTGATGGCCATCTCGCGGTTGGTCACGCGGAGGAACCACGGGTCGGACCAGCCGTCGGCCCCGCGCACGACGCGGAGCCCGCCGGTGGGCTCGCGGACCGGGTCCGCGGCGAGCGAGCTCCCGTAGAAGAGCGGGTCGTACCAGTCGGCCACCCACTCCCAGGCGTTGCCGGCGAGGTCGTGGACCCCCTCGGGGCTGGCCCCCGCGGGGTGGGTCGCCACGGTCACGAGGCCGCCGTCACAGGCGCGGGACGCGGCGAGATCGCAGTCGGGCGCGGCGTCACCCCAGGGGAAGAGGCCCCCGTCGGGCCCCCGCGCGGCGCGCTCCCACTCGGCCTCGGTCGGGAGCCGGCGCACCTTCCACGTGCAGTAGCCCTCGGCATCCCCGAGGCCGACCCCCACGACCGGGAAGTCGTCCGAGTCCCCGACGCCGGGGAGCTCCGGGCAGGCGTAGGCGGCGATGCAGGCCCGCCACTGGCCGACGGTCACCTCGGTGGCCTCGATGCGGAACGCGGAGAGCTCGACGGTGTGCACGGGCGACTCGTCGACGGTGCACTCGGGGTGGACGGCGGGGTCGCAGCCCATGGTGAAGGGCCCGGCGGGGATGGCGACGAGCTCCCCCGGCGTGACGACGGGGGTGGGCAAAACCTCGGCGGCGCTGTCCCCGGCGGGGCCCCCGACGCACCCCGCGAGGCCGACGGACAGGACGAGCACGCGGGTGGAGACCATGAACACCTGTACCATGGGCCTCCGGGATCCGCGCCCGCCGCATGTGGCCGCCCCGGTCGCATCGGAGCGGCCGATCTTCCCGCGCCCGGGGAAACGGGACGATGTCGCGACGTTTGACGCCGCTCCCGCAACCCCGTAGGGTTCGTCATGCGCGCCCCTCCCCCTCTGCGCCTCGCCGTCCAGGTGGTCGGGATGGTCGTGCTGGTCGCGCTGTTCGCGCGGCTGGTCGACTGGGCGTCGGTGGCCCGCGCGCTCGGCCGGCCCGCCGCGTTGCCGTGGATGGCGGCGGCCGCGGGTGTCTGGGCGATCGGCCAGGCCGCGCACTCGACCGGGTGGCGGATCCTGCTCCGCGCGAACGGCGTCCACGTCGGCCTCGTCGACGCGGTCCGGCACGACCTCTCGAGCGTGTTCTGGTCGACGGTGCTCCCGGGCGGCGTGGCGGGCGAGCTCGTGAAGGGGGTGCGGCTCACCCGGGAGGGCGCCCGCGCCGGGGACGTCGGGGTCGCGCTCGTGGCCACGCGCCTCGTCAGCGGGATGGTCTGCGCGGGCCTCGCGCTGGTCATGCTGCCGCTCTCGCACTTCGACGGGCCGCTCCGCGCCTTCGCGGGGGTCGCCCTCGGGGGCACCGTCGCCGCCGGCGTCCTCGGGCTCGGCGTGCTCCGCGCCGGGCGGGCGATCGTGGCCCGCCACCTCCCCGCCGTCGCGGCCCGCCTCCCCGTGGGCGCGTTCCCGCCCGCCCCCGCGATGGCCGGCTGCGCCCTCGCCGCCATCGTGACCCACCTCGCGTTCGGGGCCGTCTACTGCCTGTGCTTCGGCGCGGCAGGGCACGCGGCGGCCTACCCCGACGGGGCGGTGATCTACGCGCTCACGTCGGTGGCGATGCTCCTGCCGGTCAGCGTGGGCGGCTACGGGGTGCGGGAGCTCACGGTCGTGCACCTGGGCGAGGCGATCGCGCCCGGGGTCGCCGCCGCCGCCGCCGTCGCGCTCGCGGCGCTCTTCACCGGCGCGGTGGGGCTCGGCGGGCTCGTGGAGCTGCGGCGGCTGGCGGCGGCGGCGGCGATCCGCGCCCGGAGCCCGTCTTGAACCCGGCGACCCCGTGGCCCGCCCGCGCGCCCGGGTTGCTCCTCGCGTTCGTCCTCGCGGCGGCGGCGACCTGGCCGGTGATCCTCGACCTCGACGGCCTGCTCGTCGGCGAGAAGATCACGTCGGCCACCTACATCGTCCAGAACGCGCTCCGTCACCCGCCGTGGACCTGGCTCGACGTGCCGTTTCCCGGCGCCAACTTCCCGGACGGGGGGCGCGGCGTGCTCGTCGCCCTCCCGCAGATCGCCGTGACGGCCGCCCTCGGCGGGCTCCTCGGCCCCTACGCGGCGCTCAACCTCTCGCTCCTCCTCCACCTCGCGCTCGGCGTGTGGGCGGGCGCCCGGCTGGCGGCGCTCGCGTGGCGCCCGTGCCCGTGGCCGGCCGCGGTGGCCGCGGGGGTCACCATCGGGCTCGGCGGCTTCGCCCTCGGGACCTGGGCCGTCGGGCAGCCCGAGAACGTCGGCGTCGGCTACGTCGTGCTCGCCGTGGAGCAGGCCTGGCGCTGGCTGCGCGACGGCCGGAAGCCCGCGTTCGTCGGCGCCCTCGCGCTCTCCGCGCTCGCGTTCCTCTCCTCCCCCTACCTGATGATGGGCCCCCTCCTGGCCGCGCCGGTCCCGCTCGTCGTGGCCGCGCGCCGCCACGGGCTGGCGCGGGTCGCCGCGCTCGGGGTGGCCCTCGTCGTCGTGGTGGGCGTGCTCGCCGTGCCCTACCGCACCACCCTCGACGCGCGGGAGGAGGGCTCGTTCCTCTGCCCCGCGAGCTTCGACGCCTCGGTGCCCGACGACGGCTGGCACGACGTCGTGAACGCTCCGATCGCGCACGTGCGGACCGAGGCGCCGCTGACCGCCCACACCGAGACCGACCTGCTCGCCCTCCTGCTCCCGTACGGGACGACCGTGTCCGCCAAGGGCGCCGAGCGGCTCGGGTACCTCGGGATCCCGCTGCTCTACCTCCTGTTCGTCTTCGCGCGCGCCGCGCCGCGCACCGCCGCGCTCCTCCTGGTGAGCGCGGCCGCCCCCCTCGTGCTCTCGCTCGGCGAGGTGGCGCGCTTCAACGGCTGGGCGCTGAGCGTCGGCGGGATGCCGCTGCGGCTGCCCCTCGGGGTGTTGCGGGAGCTCCCCCTCGTCGGGGGGGTCCTGGACACCGTGCAGGTGCCCGCCCGCCTCGCGCTGGGCGCCGCCATCCCGCTCGGCCTCGCGGCGGCCGGGATGGTGGCCCGCCTCGGACCGCGCCCGGCGGTCGCCGTCGCCGCCCTGCTCGTGGTCGAGGTCCTCGCGTTCGGCCCCGCGCACCCGCCCGCGAAGGCCCCTCCCCTGTTGCAGACGGACGCCCACCGCTGGCTCGCGACCCAGCCCGACGACATGGGCGTGCTCGACGCGCCCCCGCTGGGCTTCCAGACGGTGCCGTTCGCGCCGCCGGTCTCCCTCGCCCGCCGCCTCCTCCAGACCGCGTTCGAGCACGGGCACCCGGTGCCGTACTCCGGGTGCCACCCCCCGCTCCTGAACGCGCGCGTGCTGGATTCGCGGTTCGTGACCGTCCTGCACGGGATCGCCACCGGCACGCCCTCGCCCGACCTGGGCGCGTCGACGACGGAGCTCGTGACCCTCGGGTACGGCTGGATCACCTGGCTACCCGACGCGCTCGACGCGGACCCACGCGCCGAGCAGCGCGTCGCGGACGCCCTCGCCGCGACGCTGCCGCTGGCCTACCATGGCGACGACGGCACGCGCGTGTACCGTCTCTCGGGCGCGCTCCCCGTCGCCCGACCCACGACCCCCGCCCCCCCTTCGCCGGACCCTCGCTGATGGAACGCTGGATCGGCCCGCTGGCGCTCCGTCTCGCCCTTTTGGCGGGTGTGATGCTCGCGGTCGCCACCCGGCTCCACGAGCACGTCCTCCTCGTCGCGCCCAACGTCCACGGGGTCGCCAAGGTGGGCCTCGGCCTCGCCCAGACGATGCTCTGGCGGCTGCCCGTCCTCCCCTGGGTGCTCGGGGGCGCCGCGCTCGCGCTCGCCGTCGTCCCCGCGCTCCCCGCGAGCTGGCGCCTGGCCGGCCTCGGCGTCGCCGTCGCCGCGCTCCTGGCGCTCCCCGGCGCGCAGCCGATCGCGCTGGTCCTCGGGGTGGGGCTCCTCGTCGCGAACGCGCGCGGCCTCGATGACCGTGGCGCCCGCCGGAGCCGGATCCGCTGGATCCCCGGCGCCGAGCTCCTCCTCCCCGTGCCGGTCCTCGACAACGTGGGGATGCCCCGGGTCGGCGCGGTCCCGGCCGCATCGCGAGCGCTCCTCGCGCTGCCGCTGGCCCTGACGTGGTGGGTCGCCGACGCCGCCGCGGGCATGCCCGCGCACGTCCGGTCCGTGCTCGCGTGGGACCGCCCGCTCGACGACGGGCTCCGCGTGGTCGCCCGCGCTCCCGACGGCATCGGCTGCGAATTCCACGACATCGACCTGCTCCCCGACCGCTACCACGTCCTTCAGGAGGGCTCCTTCCGCCTCGTCGCCCGCGCGCGCGACGACGATCGCGTGCTCGGCGAGGAGATCCTCCCGCCGTGGTGGGGCCCGACCCGGGGCCTCGTGCTCGACAGCGAGAGCGACGGCGATCGCACCTGGTACCTGCGCGTGCCCGACACGTTGCTGCAGCTCCGCTGGAACGGAAGAGGCTGGAACCGCGAGTCGGAAGTGCGGATCGGCAGCCCGATCACCCACAGCTACATCCACCGGGTGCCCGAGCTCGACCGGTTGGTGGTGCACGAGATCGGGGTGGGCCACTCCACGAACGGGCGCGTGCTCAGCGTGCGCACGGACGACCTCGGCGATCTGCGCGACCTCGTCATCCGGACCGAGGACGGGGCGCGGCCGCCGCGAGCGCGGGACGTCGAGTGGGTGCCCCCGCTGAAGCGCTTCGTGCTCGCGCCCGACATGGGCGATCGCCTCTGGCTCGAGGACCCCCTCACCGGCCTCGCGAGCCCCTGGACCGAGCTCCCGACGCTCAACGGCAAGCTGCTCTGGGTGCCGGGGCTCGAGCGGCTCCTCGTGGCGGTGCCGAGCCGCGGCGCCGTACTCGTGCTCACGGCCGACGGCGTCGTCGAGCGCGAGCTCCCCGCCCCCTTCGGCGTGCGCCCCGTGGGGGTCGACGTGGCCCGCGGGCTCTACGTCGTGGCGTCGGTGGTCACCGCCTCCGTCGAGGTGCGGCGGCTCGAGGACGGCGCGCTGGTGAAGCGCCTCGGCTCGGTGATGCCGATGGTGCGCGAGATCCGGCTCGACCCCGACACCGGCGAGGGCTGGCTCAGCACGTGGACGGTGCTCTACCGGTTCCGATACGCGGAGTAGGCGAGCCAGGGGGGGCTAGGCTGCGCTTGCGTGACGACGGACCCGGGGAGGTCGCCCCGGCCGGGATGGTTGCGGATCCGGCCCTTCTCTGGCATGGTCCCGCCCATGTGGCTCGCCCTCCGTCCGCCGCGATCGTGGCTGGTTCCGGTCGGGATGGGGCTCGTGGCCTGTGGGGCGCGGGGGGGTGACACCGGTGTGGACCCGGCGGCCGATCCCGTCGTGACCCCCTGGGTCTACGAGCGCGCCCCCGCCCCGCTCCCCGCGTTCGACGCCGCCACGCTCGGGCCCGCGCTGACCGAGGCGTTGGGCGCGGTGCGGGCGTTGGATCCGGCGCTCGGTTTTGCGGCCTACGAAGCGGCGGCGGCGCGGACCGACGGGGTGTGTCCCGGGTACGACCCCGCGTGGCAGGCGCCGTTCCACTATTGGGAGGACGACTGTGTCACGTCCGCCGACGAGCACTTCTACGGGTGGGTCCTCTCCCGGACCGACCGCGACGTCCCGAGCGGCTCCGCGCGGTGCGACAAGTCGTTCTACTTCGGCTTCTCCCGCGTCGGTCCGAGCGGCGCCGACCTCTGGAGCGGATGGGGCGAGCTGTCGTCCGAGGCGTGCCGGGACGAGGGCACCGGTGACCTTCGCCGGGCGGCGACCTTCAAGGGTGACTTCCGCTCCGACGCCGCCGCGGGCACCTGGCTCGCCGAGGCGCTGACGCTCGACCTCGCCGTCGAGACCACTGAGACGCCCGCCGGGCGCGCGATCACCTTGTCCGGCGGCCTCTCCGGGCTCCCCGGTGACGTGCCCGCGGTCTGGTTCCTGACGCTCTCGATCGCGGACGCGGGCGGGGCGGCCGGGTGCGCGGCCGAGCCCACGGGCACCCTCCTCGCGTGGGACCGCGCCGGCGTCGGCTACGCCCTGACCTTCGACGACGTCGCCGCTGCCGACCCCGCGTGCGACGGCTGCGGCGCGCTCACCATCGCCGACGTGCCCGCCGGCGAGGTCTGCCTCGATGGGTCCGACCTGCTCGCGTGGCCCGCGCCATGAGCCTCCTCCTCGCCCTCGTCGCGTGCGGCGTGGACCCCACGCCCACGCCGCCGGGGCCCACCCCGCTCACCCCCGCCGCGCTCTACACCCGCGCGAGCCTCGACGTGCGGGGCGCGCGGCCCACCCTCGCGGAGCTCGACGCGCTCGCCGAGGAGCCCGACACCCTCGACGCGCGGATCGACGCGCTCGTGGACGATCCGCGCTTCGAGGACCGCGTCGCGAGCCTGTACGCCGACATCTACCTCACCCGGCTGGACGACTGGGGCGTCACCGCCGCAGGCGCCGGCGTGGACGACCCCGCCGCCTTCGCGCAGTCCGTGGGCGAGGAGCCGCTCCGCCTCCTCGCGCGCGTGGCCGCCGAGGACCGCCCGTGGACCGACATCGTCGACGCCGACTGGACGATGGCGAACGAGACCCTCGCCGGCATCTGGCCGCTGGACTACCCCGCCGGCGCGACCGGCTGGCAACCGGCCCGTTACACCGACGGCCGCCCCGCGGCGGGCGTGCTCGCGACCAACACCTTCTGGTGGCGGTACACCTCCACCGAGTCCAACGCCAACCGGGGCCGCGCGAACGCCGTCAGCCGCGTGTTGTTGTGCCAGGACTTCCTGGAGGCCGACATCGCGTTCGACCGCACCGTCGATCTCTCCGACGTGACCGCGGTGAACGACGCGCTGACGACCAACCCGGGTTGTGTGGCCTGCCACGTGACCCTGGACCCGCTCTCCGCCTACTTCTACGGGTTCTTCTACACCCGAGACGACGCCCCGCTCGAGCGCTCGACCTGGCACCCCGACCGCCAGGGCCTCTGGAGCGAGCTCACCGGGGTGCCACCCGCGTACTACGGCGCGCCGAGCCCCGATCTCTGGTACGTCGCCCGGCAGATCGCCGCGGATCCACGCTTCGTGACGTGCGCCGTCGAGCAGGTGTACGAGGCGCTCACCGGGCGCGCTCCCGGGGCGGTGGACGCCCCCGCGCTGCTCGCCCACCGCGAGGCGTTCCTCACCGGCGATCTCACGATGCGCAGCCTGTTCCGCTCCGTGCTCACCGACCCCGGCTACCGCGCCGCGCCCGACGCCACCGGCACCGTGGGCACGCGCAAGATGGTCACCCCCGATCTGCTCGCAGCCGAGATCGAGGCGCTCACGGGGTACCGGCTGACACAGGACGGGTGGGACCTCGCGCGCAACGACACGCTGGGCGTGCGCACCCTCGCGGGCGGGGCGGACGGCGCCTATGTCACCACCAACGCCACCGCGCCCAATGCCACGGTCCTGCTCGTCCAGCAGCGGCTCGCCGAGGCCGCGAGCTGGTACGTCGTGGCGGCCGACCGGGCCGACCCACCGAACGCCCGCCTCTACACCCACCTCGACTGGACCGAGACCGTCGAGACCGACCGCGCGACCGTGGTGGCGCAGATCGAGGACCTCCACCGGGCCGCCCTCGGCTCGACCCCCGACGCCGACGAGCTCGACGCCCTGCTCCTGCTCTGGTCCGATCTGCACGCCCTCGACGGGGACCCCGCCGCCGCCTGGGCCGGCCTCCTCTCCGCGCTGCTCCGCGACCCCGCGTTCCTGGTGTACTGATGGACCGGCGCCAATTCCTGAAAGCGGGGCTGACCACGTCCCTCGCCGCCTCGCTCGCCGGCCTCGGCCTCGGACCGCGGCGCGCGCGCGCCGCCGTGAGCGGGTCCGATCTGCGCTTCCTCTTCGTCGTCAACTACGGCGGCTGGGACACCACCCGCGTGTTCGCCCCGCTCTTCGGCAACGCGGGCATCGACATGGAGGCCGACGCTGCCGTCGCGACCGCGGGCAACATCGCCTACGTCGATCACGTCGACCGCCCCTCGGTGCGGGCCCTGTTCGAGCAGTGGCACTCGCGCTGCCTGCTGCTCAACGGCATCCTGGTGCCCTCGGTGGCCCACCCCGCGAGCCTCCGCCGCCTCCTGACCGGCGGCGGCGCGGGGGACGACCTCGGCGATTGGCCCGCGCTCATCGCCGCGGCGCGCGTCGACGCCTACACGTTGCCGCACGTCGTCATCTCCGGGCCCTCCTACCCGGGCGTCCACGGGCAGGTCGTGTGCCGCACCGGCACCAACGGCCAGCTCGCCGCGCTGCTCGCGGGCGATCTCCACACCCGCGGCGACCTCGTCACCTCCGGCCCCACCAGCGCCGCCGAGGCGCGCATCGACCGCTACGTCGACGAGCGGGCCGCCCGCCTGCTCGAGCAGGCCGTGGCGCGCCGCGACCAGGAGCTCCTCCGCGCGGTGATCGAGGGCCTCGGCCGCGGCGAGGGCCTCAAGGCGACACGCGACGTGGTCGATTGGACCGCTGTCACCACCTTCGCCGAGCAGGCCGCGCTCGCCGTCGACACGCTCGCCCTCGGTGTCTCCCGCTGTGTCACCCTCGCCTACGAGCGCGACACCTGGGACACCCACGTCGCCAACGAGCTGCAGTCGGGCAACTTCGAGGGCCTGTTCGGCGAGCTCGGCGTCCTCCTCGCCAACCTCGCCGCCACCCCCGGCGCCCTCGGCGGCTCGCTCGCCGACGAGACCGTGGTGGTCGTGCTCTCCGAGATGGGGCGCACCCCCCGGATGAACGGGTCGGCCGGCAAGGATCACTGGCCCTACACGAGCGCGCTCCTCATCGGCCCCGGGCTCACGACAGATCGGGTGGTGGGCGGGTGGGACGACGCGTTCTACGGCCACCCCGTCGATCTCGCGTCGGGCGAGGCCGACCCCGCCGGCGCCGACCTCGGCAGCGAGGTGCTCGGCGCCACGCTCCTCGCGCTCGCGGACATCGACCCCGCCGAGGCGCGGCCGGGAGTGGGGGTGCTCCAGGGGGTCATGGAGGGGTGAGCCCCGGCGCTACGCGAGCGTGAACGAGAACGTCGCGCCGTGGTCCACCGCCCCTTCGGCCCACGCGCGCCCGCCGTGACGCGCGGCGATCCGGGCCACGATCGCGAGTCCGAGCCCCGTGCCGGCGAACTCCCGCGTCGTGTGGAGCCGCTCGAACGGCGTGAACAGGCGGCCGGCGAGCGCCATGTCGAAGCCGGCGCCGTCGTCGCGCACCCGGTAGACCACCCCTCCGGGGGTGGTCTCGGCGAACACGCGGATGTGCCCGACCGCGCGGCCCGCGGTGAACTTCCAGGCGTTGCCGAGGAGGTTCTCGAAGAGGATGCGCACCAGGTCGGGGTCGGCCTTCGCGGGGGGGAGCGCCTCGATGTCCACCTCGACCACCCGGTGGGGCTCCCGCGCGGCGAGCTCGGCCACCACGGCGCGCGCGGTCTCGGCGAGGTCGACGGTCTGGAGGCGCATGCCGCCCCGGCCCGCGCGGGAGAGGCGGTAGAGGTCCTCGATGAGGTGGCCCTGGCGGGCCACGGCCGCGCGGATGCGATGGAGGAGGTCCCGGCCCGCGGGGGGCAGCACCGCGGCGTAATCCTCCTCGAGCGCCTGGCTGAAGCCGTCGATGGCCCGCAGCGGCGCGCGAAGGTCGTGCGACACGCTGTAGCCGAAGGCCTCCAGCTCCTTGTTGGCGGCCGCGAGCTCGGCCGTGCGCGCCTGGACGAGCGCCTCGAGGTGCGCGCGGTAGCGCACGAGCTCGGTCTCGGCGCGGACGCGGTCGGTCACGTCCTTCATGACCGCGAGCGAGCGCGCGACGTGCCCCTCGGCGTCGAGCTCCGCGGTGGCGGAGAGCAGCACGTCGAGCACCTGCCCGTCACGACGGACGACCTGGTACGGAACGTCCTTGCAGTACCCGTCCCGGAAGAAGCCCGGCAACACCTCGGTCTGCGCCCGCGCGCGGCTCTCCGGCGTGAGGAAGTCCGCCGACAGGCGGCCGATGACCTCCTCGCGCGTGTAGCCGAGGGTCTCGAGCCAGCAGTCGCTCACCGCCACGAGCCGCCCCTCGGCGTCGATCGAGTGGAGCATGGTGGGCGTGGCTTCGTAGAGGTGGCGGTAGCGCTCCTCGCTCACGCGCAGCGCCTCCTCGGCACGCTTGCGGGCGGTGATGTCGGTCACGACGCTCTGGCTCGCCAGGTACTCGCCGCCCGGGCTTCGGAGCGCGATGGCGTTCACGAGGACGGTCAACGTCGAGCCGTCCTTGCGGACGAGGTCGTACTCGATGTCCCCGGCGTGCCCCTCGGCAAGGAACAACCGCATGTTGTCGTGGAACCGCGCCGCGGAGGCCGGGCTCATGAAGCGTTGGAGGTTCTGGCCGATCACCTCCTCGCGGGCGTAGCCGAGCCACCGGAGCTCCGTGTCGTTGATGCCGACGATGCGCCCGGTGGCGTCGATCGAGTGGAAGCCGCACGGAGCGTTCCGGTAGAGGTCCGCGTCCGCGAGCACACACTCGAATACGTCGGGGTCCTTGCTTCGAGGGGCTGCCGGGCGCACTGGAACGGCTCCGGGCCGACGCGTAGGCACCGTCGAAGGATAATCACGTGCGCTTGCCTCCCAAGGATCGGAGGCCCCCCGGTGGCCGCGACGGAAGGAGACGGCGGGGGCGGCTCCCGTCGGAGGAGCTACCGACCCGGCGCGAGCCGGTCGCCTACCAGTACGTCGGGTCGTCCCAGGGGACGTCGAAGCCGCGCAGGATGCCGAGGCGGGTGAAGCCGACCTCGGAGTCGTCGAGCAGCCACGGGTCGGCGCGGCCGTCGGCATCGAAGTCGCCGGGCTTCAGCGTGCTCACGCCGTCTCCCAGGCGCACGCGGTTGGTGGGGAGGGAGCTGCGGAGCGGGGGGATTGCACCACCCTGAATGACGCCGAAGTGGCCATCCTCGCCGGAAGTCCCGGAGATCACCAGGTCGGGCGTGTCATCAGAGTCGTAGTGGACGGGGTAGATGGCCGAGCCGATGCGGTCCATGTCCGCGTCGCCGACGTAGGAGCCCATCGCATCATCCCGGAGCACCTCGCCGCGGAGAGCCGCCCCGGAATAGAAGTAGACCTCCCCGTGGTAGCTCCCCACGCTGCTGGAGCGGGAGGCCCCCGCGACCACGTCATCGAGGCCATCGCCGGTCGCGTCGTCGATGGAGACCCAGACGCTGTTGATACGATTGGATCCATCTGGCTCGTCCATCGACGCAATGGCGAAGTCCTCGAACGCAGCCCCGCATGCAAGGCGCAGGTCCGCACCCGACAAGATGAAGGGGTGATCAACGTAGACGTTGAGGTCACGTACGCCATCCCCGTCAACATCCCCGAGCAGATCTGGTCGAGCGCCGAGGCCGCTCGTGCCGAGCGGACAGTGATCGTCCCATTCTCCGCTGAAGTGCACATCGCTATCGTAGCCGCCATAATCCGCGGCATTGTTGCTCAACGCCACGTCCGCCCCACCGTCGCCATCGAAGTCCTCTCCGCCCACCACCGTGCCCGCCCAGTTCTCCGGATCCTGCGGGAATCCGGTCCAGAGCAGGTCCTGCTCCAACGCGATCGAGAACACCTCCCCCTCCGAGAACGGCCCGAGGTGGACGTAGATCCCGCCTCCCCAGGCGTGGCTCACGAACCCGAGGTCCCTCACCCCATCCCCGTCCACGTCCCCCACGTCGAGCGACTCGCCGCCGAACATTCCCCCGCTGTCCAGCTCCGCGTATAGCCACGCCTCCTCGGGCACGAGCACGGGTGCGGGCGGGAGGCTTCCTCCCGGAACCACCATCACGCCGCCATAGGGCCAGAAGCCCCACATCAGATCGTCCGCCCCGTCCCCCGTCACATCCCCGATCATCCCGTACGCGCCGGATCCATCGACCTCCCGCTCTGCCACCCAGGTCACCGCCGCCGCCGGCAGCACGGCCGAGGCGCACGCGCCCGGCGCGAGCGGATCGCCATCACAGTCCTGGTCCACCCCGTCGCAATACTCGGTTGCTCCGGGGTTGATCCAAACGTTGGTGTCGTCGCAGTCGTGGCCACCCACCGCGGTCGTGTCATAGCCGTCGCCATCGGCATCGGGGACAATGTCGGTGTCGGCGTCCGTATCGGTGTCGGTGTCGGTGTCGGTGTCGGTATCCGAGTCGGCATCCGCGTCCGTGTCGGTGTCCCCCTCGACCGACGTGTCCCGGTCGGGCCTGTCCGCCGCGTCGCCGCTCGTGCAGGCCACCAGCAAGATCGTGGCCGGTGACACCGTGAGGAGAAGGCTGTTCATGCGAGCACCCGATCGGCTCGCACACTACCGCAGCGGCAGGGATGCGGAGGGGCGGCCGCGCAGCGGCCGGCTCCGCCGCCTCTGGCGGCGAGCCGAGCCCGAAGGGCGAGCCCGGAGCAGCCCGACGCCGCCGAAGGCGGCGGGCCGCCCGCCTACTTCTGCTTCAACGACCCCGGGAACCCCAATCCCGCCTTGGTCGACGCGCCCTCGATCACGGAGAGGACCGTTCGCGCGCGCGCGCTCGCCAACCCTTCGTTGGCGGCCCCCGCGATCTCCTCGACGGTCGGCACGGCCGCCGCGGAATCGCGCGCCAGCACCTCCTCGCGCAGGATCATCATCACCGCCCAGTCGGCGCCGCGACGGCGCTGGGCCATCGCGTCCTCGGCGGGGTTCGTGCCGCTCGACGCGCCCACCGTGCCGCCCTTGTCGTCGAAGCCGACCTTGTTCGCGGCGGCGGTGGCGCCGGCCGCGGCGAGGGTCACCGGGTCCTGGCCGCGCACGAGCACGTCGAGCTCGGCGACCCCGAGGGCGCCGTCCCCATCGGTGTCGACGGCGTCGAACGCGGGCGCCCGGTAGGCGAGCCGGTCGTACTCGGGCCGGGTGACACGGCCGTCCTTGTCGGTGTCGGCATGCACGAGCACGGGCGCGAGGGCCGCCTCGCGCGTCCAACGGTCGTAGGCGACCGGGGCGACGACCGCCGGGGGCGTATTGGTACAAGCGAGCAGCAACCAGATCACTTGGGTACCTCCCAATAGCCGTGTTCCCGCAGCGCACCCCGGAGCGGGGCGGACAGCGCCTCGCCCGTGGGGTCGGTGGGGATCGTGAGGGTGCGCAGCCACGCGGCCATGTCGGTGCGCAGGGCGGCCTGGGCGGTGGCGTCCGGCGAGCGCCCGTCGGGCCCCGGCGCGATGGAGAAGCTCGGCCCGGGCAGCGCGGCGGTCTCGACGACCTCGGGCGCCACGGGCGCGAACAGGGGCACGCCGCTGTAGACGAGGCGCCCGGAGGCCGTGCTCGCGCCCAACATGCGCATGCCCATGCCACCCGTCGTGAAGGCGGCCGAACGCCCGGTGAACGGCTCTCCGCGCAACGCGGCCGCGAACGACCGCCCGCGCACGTCGACCGGGGACACCGCGCCGGCGAGGTCGAGCACCGTCGGCATCACGTCGACCAGCTCGACCACCTCGGTCACGCGCCGCCCGCCGCCCTCGCCCTTCGGGAGCCGCACCATCAGGGGCACGTGCGACTCGGCGGCGCCCACGTTGCAGCAATGGTTGAAGATGCCGTCCTCGCCGAGCTGCTCCCCGTGGTCGGCGAACACGATCACGATGGCCTCGTCGAGGAGGCCGCGCGTGTTCAGCCCCGCCATGAACAGGCCGAATTGGGCGTCGACGTAGCCGATGGCGCCGTCGTAGGCACCGCGCAGGAGCGCGAGGTCGGACGCCCGGGCGCTGGGGAGCGGCCCGCGCACGCTCGCTTCGGCGAGGAGCCGGGCCTTGCCCGCCGCGCCCCGGGGGCGCACCTCCTGGGCCGCGATCTGCGACACCGCGCGCAGATCGTGGTGCAGCCGCCCGTCGATGAACCGCTCGGTGGCGGCGCGCTCGGGCCCGTCGCCGTGCACGGCGTCCTGCGCGAGCCCCTGGTAGGCGGCGTCGGCGTGCGCGTAGCCGTACGGCGCCGGCTTGAGGTAGCGCACGTGGGCGTCGTAGCCGTGGACGAACAGGAGCCACGGGGCGGGGCCGGTGCGGGTGTCCAGCCACGCGAGGGCCGGCGGCGCCGTGTGCCACAACGACGCAAAGTTGACCGACGCCTCCCAACTCCCGAACCCCCGCCCGATCCCCATCTCCGGCGAGAGCTCCCCGCCCGCGACGAACGCGGCGGAGTCCCACCCGTAGACGGTCAGCACCTCGGCGAGCGTCGGCATCCCGGGCGTGATCGCGGGCTTCACCGAGCCAACGTCCTGCTCGACCGGGTAGCGGCTCGTGAACAGGCTCGCGTGCGACGGCGCGGTGGTGGTGGCCTGGCTGTAGGCGTTCTCGAAGAGCACGGCCTCGGACGCGAAGGCGTCGAGGCTTGGCGTCAGGCCGTCGGGGTTGCCGTAGGCGCCGAGGCGATCGGCGCGGACGGTGTCCAGCGAGACGAGGACGATCGGGGGGCGCTCGGTGGGGGTGTCCGCCGCGGCGGCGCACCCCACGGCGAGGGGGACGAGGAGGAGGAGGGGCCGGGGGTGGCGCATCGGGCAAGCATATGCCCGGGGGGCCGTCCACCAAGCGGCCCCCGTCGATCTCCTCGATCCGACACGACCCGCGCACGCGCGCGACCGGACGCGATCCCGCCGCTACCTCGCGCTGTCGATCCAGCTCACCATCTGCGCGGCGGGCACGACGCCGGCCTGCTGCGACACGACCTTGCCGGCGCGCAACACGACGAAGTTGGGGATCCCCTGCACCCCGTAGCGCTGGGCGACCTCGGGGTGGCGCTCCGTGTCGACCTTGAGCACGATCCCGCGCCCGGCGACCTGGGCGGCCGTCTTCTTCACCTCGGGGGCGGCCGATCGGCAGGGGCCGCACCACGCCGCCCAGAAGTCGACCAGGACGGGCACGCGCGCGTTCTTGACGATGTCGTCGAAGGTGGCGGCGTCGACGTCGAGGGGCTCGGCCTGCGCGGGCAACGCGGTCTTGCAGGCGCCGCAGCGCCCCGCGTCGGCGAGGTGGCGGGCGGGGATGCGGTTCTGGGCGCCGCAGGACGGGCAGGTGCGGTTCATCGTGTACCTGGGATCGAGCCAAACTTCGGCGCGGTCCGGGCGGTCGTCAAGGCCCGGGGCCGGCGCGAGGGGGGTAGCCTCCGAGAGCGCGGGCGGACTGAACCCGGGCGGAGTAGGCGGGTGGGTGTCCCTTTTCCCCTCCTCCGCCCGCCCATCGCCCGCCTCGCCGCCGGCCGCGGTCGGATGGCGTGCGCTCCTCCAGGGGGAGCGTCCCATCTGGATCGTGTGCGGGCTCCTCGTGGTCGCGGGCGTGATCCTCCGCGCCTACGATCTGCACCATCCGATCGGCTTCAGCTTCGACGAGCGGCACTTCGTCAAGAACGCCCGGCGCTACCTCCTGGCCACGCGCGACCGGAACGATCACCCGCCCCTCGGCAAGCTCCTCATCGCGGGGAGCATCGCCGTCATCGGAGACCACGCCGTCGCCTGGCGTTTTCCCTCCCTGCTCGCGAGCTGGCTGAGCATCGGGCTGGCCGCAGCGCTCGGGAAGGTGCTGTTCAAGGACCGGCTCGCCGCCATGGTCACCGCGGCGATCGTCGCCGCGGACGGGTTCCTGCTCGTCTACGCCCGCACGGCCCTCCTCGACGGCGTCCTGGTCAGCCTCATGCTCGCCAGCGCGCTCGCCGCGGTGGCGGCCCGGCGCCCGGCACACCTCGCCCTCGCCGCGGTGTTCGCGGGCATGGCCGCCTGCGTGAAGTTCAGCGGCATCGTGATGGTGGTCCCGGTGATGCTGGCGATGGCGGTCCGGCGTCCGACCCTCCCGCGATGGGCGCCGCTCCTGGTGCTCCTCACCCCCCTGACCTACGGGGCCATCTTCGCGTTCGCGCTCCTCCTCACCGGGCTCCCCGCGGGCCCTCTCGGCGTCGTGGACGCGACGCGCATCCTCTACGAGACCCACCTCGGCAAGTCGCGCTGGGACAACCCGTGGGTCTCGGCCTGGTACACCTGGTTCCTGCCGACGCAGCCGGTGGTCATGCGGTGGGAACGGAACGGGGACATCGTCCGGACGATGGTCGGCATCGGCAACCTCGCGGTGTGGTGGGCGAGCCACCTGCTGCTGATCGCCGCGTTGTGGGACCTCGTGCGGCGCGGGCCGCGGTCGCTCGTGGAACGGATGTGGGGCTCGACCGAGGCGGGCCCGCCGAGCGAGGCCGCGGGCGAGGCCGCGGGCGGACGCACGTTCCTCGGCGTCCATGCGCGCGCGGTGGGTTGGGCGTGCCTCCTCTGGCTCCTCCCGCTCCTGCCGTGGATGGTCACGAAGCGCGACTCGTACCTCTACCACTACCTGCCCTCCTACGCGTTCGGCGCCGTGCTGCTCGGCGGGGGGCTGGCGTGGCTGCTCCGCGCGCGCCCGCGGCTGGGCTGGTCGCTGCTCGGCGCCATCACGCTGCTGTTCGTGATCTACCTGCCCATCTGGATCGCGCTTCCGATCCCCCGCGCCGTGTGGCGGGCGCTGTTGTTCGTCCCGATGTGGCGTTGACATGAGCCCCCGCTGGCCGAGCGAGGTCCTGGCCGCGTACGCCGACGTGCTCGCGACGTCCGGCGGCGTGCTCCTCGCGCCGATCGTCGCGGCCGTCGTGCTGCTCCTCGTCTGTTGGTCGGGTGACACCCCCCTGCCGAAGGGGGTGGCCCGCGGGCTCCTCGCGGTGTGCGCGGTGGCGGGGCTCGTGCTCGCGATCCGCGGGCTGTCCATCCTCGACGACGCGAACTACTCGTTCCGGTACGCCGACAACTGGGTCGCGGGGCACGGCATCGTCTTCAACGTGGGCGAACGCGTCGAGGGGTACACCAACTTCCTGTGGGTGGCGCTGCTCGCGGCGTTCTCGGCGATCACACCGTTCCGACCCCACTGGATCGCCCTCGTCCTCGGGCTCGCGTGTTTCCTCGGCAACGTCGCGGTCGTCGCGCGGATCGGGGCCCGGCTCCACGAGGGCCGCGCGGGCTGGCTGCCCGCCGCCGCCTGCTACCTCGCCCTGCACACCACCTTCGTCGCCTTCGCCACCACCGGCCTCGAGACGATGTTCGCGAGCCTGCTCGTCGATCTCGGCGTGCTCGCGCTGATCGCCGAGCGCCCCCGCGCGCTGCTCGCCAGCGCCTTCCTCCTGCTCGCGACCCTCGCGCGCCCGGACCACGCGCTGTTCTGGGGCGCCGGCTTCGTGACCTTCGCCCTGGCCGGGCCGCGTGACGCGGCCTGGGCGCGCACGCTCGCCCGCTACCTCCTGCCGCTGTTGCCCTACGGCGGGTACCTGCTCTGGAAGCTCGGCTACTACGGCACGATCGTGCCGAACTCCTTCTACGTGCGCGCCGCCGACGAGCAACACGCGTCGCAGGGCCTCGTCTACGGGCTCACCTTCCTGCTCGGGAGCCACGCCTGGCTCGTAGGGGCGCTCTTCCTCGGGGCCCTGGCGCTCCCGACCGCGCACGGGCCGGCGCGCGTGTTCCGGCGGTTCGCGGCCGTGGCCGTCCCGCTGTGGGTGGCCTACGTCACGTGGGTCGGCGGCGACTACATCTACGGCCGCTTCTACGTCGTGATCCTGCCCCTGCTCGCGCTCGGCGCCGAGCGCCTCGTCCACGCGGTCCGGGCGCGCCGGGGGTGGGGGGGCGCGGTCCTCGGCGGGCTCTTCGTCGCGAGCGCGTACGGGCTCCCGCTGATCCCGCCGCGCGAGATCCGGTGGGGCATCGCGGACGAGCCCACGTTCGACGACCGCACTTGGCGCGATCTGTTCGACGCGGACACGTTCCTCGCGTCCCGCGCCACGTTCGCGTTCCAGGAGATCGTGGACCAGGGCCTCGACCTCGCGGTCGAAGGCACGGGCGGCTTCGCCTACCGCACCCGGCTCCGGGTGGTGGAGGCGTGCGGCCTCGTCGATCCCACGGTGGCGGAACGCGCCCGCACGCGGGGCAGCATGGCCGGGCACGAGAAGTGCCTCACGCGCGACGCCCTCCTCGAACAGGGCGTGCGCCTGAGCTTCACCCGGAGCGTGTTCACGATGGGGCCGAGCCAGGGCGCCCCGTCCGCGAACGGCCGGCCCGTCGACCAGCTCTGCGACCTCACCACGTGCATCAACATCCTGGCGTACGACCCCGAGCCGATGCGTGCCCTCCGCGAGCGGACGACCTCGATCCGCTTCGTGGACGCCGAGGCGTACCTCGACGCCTACATCGCCCGCGCGGATACCGTGGCGCCTGCGCAGCTGCGCACCGACATTACCTTCTTCCGCGAATACTACTTCCGCGTCGCCGACGATCCCGACCGGCTCGCCCGGCTCCTCGCGGCCGGCGGAACAGGGGGTCCGATCGGCGCCTCGCCCGACGCAACGCCCGCCGGGCCCGGCCTCGACGGCATGTCCGGCTTCCGCGAGCGGCTCACCCGCCCCACGCCGTGACCGGAGGGCCCCCGAACGTGCTGACTACGGCACCCGCGCGAGCACCCGTTCGCTCACCCGCCAGTGCTGGTCCTCGCTGATCATCCGCGTGATCTCGTCGGCCACGACGGGCCGCGAGAACAGGTACCCCTGCGCGCTCGTGCACTTGAGCAGGCGCAGACGCTGGGCCTGCTGCGCGGTCTCCACCCCCTCGGCGATCACGTCCATGCCGAGGTTGGACGCCAACGCCGCGATGGTGCCGACGATAGCGTTCTCGCCCTCGCCGCCCATCCGGGCCACGAAGCTCTTGTCGATCTTCAGCGTGTCGACGGGGAACCGGTGGAGGTACGACAGCGACGAGTAGCCCGTGCCGAAGTCGTCGAGGCTCACCCGCACGTGCATCTTGCGCAGCCGCTCCAGCATGGCGGCCGCCATCTCCGGGTTCTCGATGAGCACCGTCTCGGTGATCTCGACGTGGAGCAGCCGCGGATCGAGGTCGTGCTCGGCGAGCGCGGCGCCGACCTGCTCGATGAGGTCCGGCTGTCCGAACTGCCGCCCCGACAGGTTCACGCTCACGGTGAACGGGCGGCCGTGGAGCACGGTGTCGCGCCAGATGCGCATCTGGCGGCAGGTCTCGCGAAGGACGTGATCGCCGATGGTCACGATCAGGCCGGTCTCCTCGGCGAACGGCACGAATTCCGAGGGGGAGATGAGCCCGCGGATGGGGTGGACCCACCGCACGAGCGACTCGACCCCGAGGACCCCGCCGGTCTCGAGCGAGACGACGGGCTGGTAGTAGACCTGGAACTCCCCGCGCTCGAGGGCGCGGCGCAGGTCGCTCTCGAGCTGGAGCAGCGCGACCGCCCGCTCGTGCATGGCGCTGTCGAACACGACGTGGCGGGCCTTGCCGAGCGCCTTGGCCCGGTACATCGCGGTGTCGGCGTCGCGGATGAGGTCGGCGGGCTTGTCGTCGGGGGAGTCGGAGAGCGCGATGCCGATGCTCGCCGTCGGGAACACCTCCCGCTGGGAGATGGAGAAGGGCCGGGAGAGCTCCGCCTGGATCTTCGTCGCCACCCGCGTGGCCTCGCTCGGCTCGCGGAGATCCTCGAGGAGCACGGCGAACTCGTCCCCGCCCATGCGCGCGACGGTGTCGCCGGGGCGGAGGCACGCCGCGAGCCGGCGCCCGATCTCGACGAGGAGCTGATCGCCGGTGCCGTGGCCGAGGCTGTCGTTGACCACCTTGAACCGGTCGAGGTCGATGAACAGCACGGCGATGAGGTGCGCGGGGCGGCGGATGCGCCCGAGCCCGTGGCGGAGGCGGTCGAGGAACAGCACGCGGTTCGGCAGCCCGGTGAGCGCGTCGTGCAGGGCACCGTGGGCGAGCTGCTCCTCGATGTCCTTGTGCGGCGTGATGTCCGTCTGCGAGCCGGCGATGCGGGTGGCGGCGCCGAGAGGCCCGCGCACGGCCATCCCTCGAACGAGCATCCACCGCCACTGGCCGTCGTGGTGGCGCATGCGGTGCTCGCTCTCGAAGTGGGGCGTGTCGCCCTGCACGTGGAGGAGGAGCTCCGCCTCGACCCGCGGCCGGTCGTCGGGGTGGATGCGATCGAGCCACTCGGAGGGGTCGGTGCCGATCTCCTCGTCGGTGTAGCCGAGCATGCTCTTCCACCGCGACGACAGGTACATCTCGCCGTTGAGCAGATCCCAGTCCCAGAGCCCGTCACTCGCGCCGCGCGCGGCGAGGGCGTAGCGCTCCTCGCTGACCCGGAGGGCCTCCTCGGCGCGGATGCGCTCGGTCACGTCGCGCTGCACGGAGACGAAGTGGGTGAGCCGCCCCTGGGGGTCGCGCACCGGCGACACCTGCCACTCGATGACGTGCTCCGCGCCGTCCTTCCGGCGCATCTGGCTCACGCCCTCGAACAACTGGCGCCCGGTGACGTCGGCGCGGAGCCGCGCGAGCCCCTCCGTGTCCACCCACGGGCCGCCGAAGTTGGCGGCGGGGTTGCCGATGACGTCGGACTCGTGCGCGTGGCCGGTCATCGCGCACCAGCCGCTGTTCACGTAGACGACGCGCGGCGACTCGGAGTCGCCGGTGGCGATGAGGATGCCCTCGTTGAGGTTCTGGACGGCCGACTCGAGCACGCGCAGGTTGCCCTCGGCGTCCTGCCGCGCCTGCCGATCCTCGGCCTCCCGCAGCGCGCGCGCCACGGCGGGCTCGATGCGGTTGAGGTGGTCCTTGCTGACGTAGTCGGCGGCCCCGGCGCGCATGGCCTGCACGGCCGCCTCCTCGCCGATGCGCCCCGACACGATGATGCACGGCACGTCGAGGCGACGGTCCCGGAGCACCCGGAGCACGCCCTCGGAGCTGAACTGGGGCATCGAGTGGTCGGAGAGCACGACGTCCCACCCGCCCTTGGCGAGGGCGCGGACGAGGTCCCGCTCGTTGTCGACCCGCTCGGCGTGCACCTCGAACCCGGCCTTCCGGAGCTGCATCTGTACGAGGGTGGCGTCGTCGACCGAGTCCTCGACGAGCAACGCGCGTACGACACGCCTCATCGGACCTTCACGTCGCGGTTGGGCGATTCGGACAGGAGCAGCCAGAACCGGCCGAGCTCCGCCACCGCCGCCGCGAACTGGTCGAAGTCGACCGGCTTGCGTACGTAGCTGTTGGCGCCCGCCCGGTAGCACTCCAGCACGTCCTGGTCCTCGTTCGACGAGGTGAGCACCACGACCGGCAGGATCATCGTGCGGGGGTCGGCGCGGAGCCGACGGAGCACGTCCAGGCCGGACAGCTTGGGGAGCTTCAGATCGAGCAGCACGACCTCGGGCAGCCTGCCCTCGTGCGCGGCCGAGCCCGAGCCGACCTTCTCCAGCGCCTCGGCGCCGTCGCGCGCGACGACCACGTCCGCGGCGAGCGCACAACGCGCCAGCGCTCGCAACGCGAGCGCTTCGTCATCCGGATTGTCCTCTACAAGGAGGATGTACTTCCTCGGCACGACTCCCCATGTCAGGGGGGGGCACTGCCCGCCCCGGCTGACCGAGAACGTAAACGCCGCAGGGCCCCCATTTCCTTCCATCCCCCTGAATCTTGGCGTTGGACTTGGAGGAGTTCGAGCTTTGTCAGCGCTCGGGAATGGCCGTCGGCCAGGACAGGTCGTAGTAGTCGAAGCCCTCGCGAAGCTTGGACATCACGGCCTGGCTCTCGTCGGAGTGCATCGTGCGGGTCTCCACCGCCTCCTTGATGGAGTCCTGGGTAGGCAGCACGTCGGTTGGATTGGTGCCGTGCTTGCGGGCCGCGCGATCGAGGAGATCGGTCATCCGATCGAAGAATTCTTGCATCTCCTCGCGGGGGTCGGCCTTGTAGCGCCCCTCCTCCCCGTCGGCCTCGGCGAAGGGATCCACCCCGTCGACCGCGGCGGGCTCGGCCACCACGAACACGGCCAAAGCGTAGAGGACAGCGGCATTCACCGCGACGAGCACGACGTTGATGCCGAGGGTGATCTTGATGAGCCGCACGAGGCGCGGCAGATCGTCGAGTGTTACGGACGCCGCCATCCCGCCCGACTATCCTGCAACCCCCCGGAGATCGACCGATGTGGCTCGCACTCGCCGCCCTCGCCGCCCATACGTTCGTCACCGAGGGGCACGCCGCCCCCGCCTGTGACGTGAAGGGCCTCGCCAAGGCCCTCGCCGAGGCCGCCCCGAACCAGGCCGGCACCGCCTACGCGGACCTCGCCGCGTGCGATCCCGCGGCCGCCAAGGGCGCGGCGCCCGAGGCGTTCAAGAAGATCCTCGCGGGTGACGGCGGAGATGCCGCCGCGGTCGTCGCCGTGCGCGTCGGCGCCGGTGAGACCGTCCGCGGCTGGGTCACCGGGCTCCAGCCGGACGAACGCTCCAGCACCATCAGCAAGCTCGGAGAGAAGTGCGACGCCGCCGGCGTCCCCGCCTTCTTCCTCGAAACGCAGAAGCTGCTCGCCGACAAGTTCTGGTCCGAGCGGTGGTACCGCGGGCTGGACGATTGCCGGGACACCGCCGTGCAGGAGCTCCTCCGGGCGCGCGTGGCCGACACCAGCGGCGACCGCGCGGTCTACAAGGGCGTCCTCGAGGTCTACGCCCGCAACCTCGGCAAGAACGCGATCCCCGGGCTGAAGGCCTCCGTGCAGACGGAGAAGGACCCCGAGATCGCCGGCTTCATCGTCGACGCGTTCGCCAACGCCGCGGGCGTCGGGCGCGAGGGGGGCCCCGACCAGGAGGCCGTGAAGCTCGCGGTCGCCTCGATCAACGAGGTGGCGCCGGTCCTCCCCGAGAAGGCGATCGACCAGGCCCGCACCACGTTGCTCACCCTCGGCGCCGAGGCCGACTCCGATCGCCTCGCCGGCATCCGCTACAAGAGCGCGCTGCAGTCCAGCGGCGGCCTGCTCTACGGCGTGGTCACCACCGAGACCGCCACCTGCAAGAAGGGCGATACCCGGGTGTCCATCCACCACGCGCCCATCAACGAGGCCGGCCGCACGTGGCCGGACCAGGTCAACGAGCGCATCCAGGCCGCCGTGAACGGCACGTTCGACCTCAAGCTCGCCACGTCCTGCAAGGGCACCGGCGTCAACGAGAGCCTCACCCCCCCGCAGCCCTTCGCGAACGCCGCCGCCTACCAGGCGTGGGTGGACGAGATGATCCGCGAGTTCCAGAAGAAGAACCCCACGATCAAGGCCAAGGTGATCCCCGAGGACGCGCTCACGCTCTGATTCCCCATCGGAGATCGTGCGTACACGCGCACAGGTGGCGTACACGCGCACACCTGACGTAGGATGGGCCCCTCGGAGGGGCCCATGCTCGTTTTGTTGCTCTCGCTCGCGGCGTGTGACGGTGGAACGGTCAAGCTCGACGACACGTCCGGCGGCGACCTCGACGGGGACGCCGACACGGACACCGACGCAGACACGGACGCGGACACCGACGCGGACACCGACACCGACACCGACACCGACACCGACCTCACGTCGTTCACCTTCCTGCTCGAAGGGGAGCACGAAAGCCCGGCGTTCGCGCTCGTGTGGCTCGAGGAGGATTTCACGCTCGGCGCGCCCCTCGCCGGGTCCGTCGTCACGGGCGGGACCGCCCGGGTCGACCTCCCCACCCCCGCCGAAGCGGACCTGTTCCCCCTCGAAGGGCTCCCTGGCGTGCTCTTCCGCTACGCGCTGCCCTTCGTCCACCTCGACGACGACGGGGACCTCGCGCACGGCCCCGACGAGGTGGTCGAGGGCGTGGGCATGGTCTGGCCGTTCTACATCACGGGTGACATCCCCATCGAGATCGGCGCGCTCGGCATCGTCGAGGGCTGGAACGCGCTCGACATCACCGGCGACACCCCCACTCCCTTCCCCCTCGACGCCGTCCCGCTCGCGGTCAACCTCCGCCCCGACCTCGACGCCTCCCTCGGCGGCACGCTCGTCGGGGAGGCCGCGGCCGCCACCGACCTCGACCTCGCGCTGATCCCGTCCGTGGCCTTCGACGGCGCGAGCGTCGGCTCGCTGCTCTTCAACCAGCACCTCGGCGATCCCTGGACGGTCTCGGTCGGCGTGGCGCCGCCCGACGCCCACGTGGTCGAGCTCGACGGCGGCAGCGGCATCGAGGGCTCGTTCCAGGTGCCGATCGCCTACGAGGACACCGACGGCAACGGCATCCCCGGGGAGTCCGAGCTGCTCTGGCCCGCGTGCCTCGGCACGAACGCGGCGGTCCTGTTCTGGGTCGCGCCCCCCACCGATCCGCTCCTCGGCTACTACCTGATCTCGGCCGGCCTCCCGCCGGGTTGGCATCCCGTGCGGGGGGACGCCAAGGAGGACTTCGTCCTCCTCACCGAGAGCGAGGCGACGATGCTCGAGATCGGCGCGGACTGCAGCCTGTAGGCGGTCTGCCCGCTCTCAGCGGGGCGAGACGAGCGAGTACAGGTCCGCGATGAACTCGCCGCGCCCGAGCAGGTGCGTGCCGTCGAAGTCGAGGTGCCACAACACCTCGCCGTCGGGGCCGACCTCGTAGAGGTGGCCCGAGCTCCCGACGACGTGCAGGGTGTTGCCGTTGTCCAGGCGCCACGCGTCCCCGTTTGTGTCGGCGTGGACCTGGGGATCGAACGTCCAGATGTTGGTGAGGGTGCCGGCGCTCTCGTCGACGATGTACTCGCGTGCCGCGGTGGTGCCGCCCCGGCCCCCCTCGGCGTAGAACGTCGAGACGAGGAGCGTGCCGGCGTCCGTCCAGCTCACGCCGTGCTGCCAGGAGAATTGCGACGCGGTCGGGACGAAGTCGAACCCGCCCGACACCTCGCCCGCCCACCACAAGCTCTCGCCGGTGGCGTGGTCGACCTCCACCAGCGAGTCGTTCGTGTAGAAGCTGTAGAGGAAGGTGTCGCGATCGGGCGAGTAGAAGATGCCGTTGGACTCGGGATCCCGCCCCGAGCCGGGCCAGTCCTCGCTGGCCGTCCAGATGATCCGCTCCTCGGCGTCGGCGGGGCCGCGCTCGACGAGGGCCTCCCCGCCGCCGTGATCCTGGCTGCCCCACACGAGGATGTCCCCCTCGAGCTGGACCCAGGCGTGGTGCAGCCCGGGGGTGGCGATGACCTCGATCTCCCGGTCGAGGTAGGCGCGGTGGACGGTCGAGCCGGCGCCGTGATCCCAGGCGTTCCAGTAGGTCGCCTCGTCCCACAGGATGTGGCCGCCCGAGAGGGCCACCTGCGCGTAGAGCGTCCAGTTCTGGTCGGGGGTCTCGCGCGCCCAGACGATGCGGCCCTGCCGGTCGGTGATGAACGCGTAGTAGTTGCCGCCCGTCCAGCCGCCGACGTGCGAGTTGATGCTCGTGAGGAGGTAGTTGCCCCCGTCGATCCACTTCGACGTGTCCCCGATCTCGGCCACGGGGACCGGGAAATTGCTCGGGAGATCGCCGGTGCGGAGGGGCTCCCCGTCCAGGAGGGCCCCCGTGTCCGACACGAGGCGCCACGCGGCGTCGGTCCCGAAGGGGATGCCGACGAGGAGCTGCTCGTTGGGGCCGGGGGAGGCGGCGAACGCGGGCGAGGAGAGCCACACGCCGTCGTCGAAGCTGTACTCGACGTGCACCGTGCCGGCCTGCCCTTGCGTCCAGGTCACGTAGACGAGGCTCTCGATCTCGTCGTGCAGGCGCCAGGAGAGGTCGGAGAACGCATCCCCCCCGGGATCGGTGTCCGTGTCGGTGGCGGTGTCGGTGTCGGCCTCATCGGGCGCGGACGTGTCGTCCCCACCGACGGTGACCGAGCCTGCCGAGCAGCCGGCCAGAAGCAACCAATGCACCACCACTCCGGGCAACAGGCATCCACGCATCCAAGGCTCCGCTCGAGGGCGAAAGGATAGCCCGCGTCAGGGCTCCCCGCTGGCAACGATCTCCGCGTAGGTCGCCCCGATCGGGCGCAAGGTGCGCGCCTTCGTGTCCGTGTCGACCTCGTAGAGGCCGAACCGCATCCCCATCCCGTGGTTCCACTCGTAGTTGTCGAGCAGGGACCAGTAGAAGTAGCCCCGCACGTCCATGCCGTCGGCGATCGCGCGTTGCAGCGCCGCGAGGTGGGGGCGCAGGAAGGCCTCGCCGCTCTCGGCGGTGGGCTGGGTGCCGTTCTCGGTGATCATCATCGGGAGCCCGTAGTCGGCGCCCACCGCGACCACGTCGTAGAGGCCCTCGGGGTACTCCTCCCAGAAGACGGTGGGGAAGAAGTCGAACCGCGCGTACCCGTCGTAGAGCGGCGCGGCGAGGCCCTCCACCGTGAGGCGGGTGTAGTAGTTGATGCCGAGCCAGTCCATGCGCCCGGCGAGATCGGCCCGGGTCTCCTCGGGGGTGCCGTCCATGTCGCGGTCCACGAGGCCGCGCACCGTGCCGTCGAGGAAGAGGCGGTTGTAGACGTAGTCCGCGTGCTCGACCGCCGTGACGTCGGCGGGATCGTCGGGATCCCCCGGGGCGAGCGCCACGAGGTTGTGCACGACGCCGATGGAGGAGGCGGCGCCGTCCCCGTCGGCGTCCACGGTGTCGTGCGCCTTCACGGCGTCGTACATGGCGGCGTGGCCCTCGACGAGGTGCCAGAAGACGGTGAACGCCGCGTCCACGTTGCGCACGCCCGGGGGGTTGGTGCGGTCGGGGCTCGGCAGGAGGTAGCCGGCGAGCACGATGGCGAGGGGCTCGTTCAGCGTGGCCCAGACGTCGACGCGATCGCCGAACTCCTCGGCGCAGAACGCGCTGTAGAGCGACAGCGCCGGCCGGAGGCGGTCCATGTCCATCCACCCGCGGTCGACGCAGGTGTCGAGGTCGGCGTGGCAGGCCTTGCCGTCGTGCAGCCAGAGCGGGAGCGTGTAGTGGTCGAGCGTGACGACGGGGGTGAGCCCGGCGGCCCGGATGGCGTCGAAGTAGGCGCCGTACCAGGCGAGCCCCTCGGGGTTCACGTGCGCGCGCAGCTCCTCGACCGTGGTGGCCGACTCCGCCGCCCCGTCGGGGAACAGGCGCGACCACTCGATGCTGGTGCGGAAGGCGTTGGTGCCCAGCTCGTCGCGGGCCCGGGCGAGGTCCTCCGGGTAGAGCTCGTAGTGGCCCGGGGCGAGGGAGAGCGGATCCCCCGAGAGGTAGTTGGTCGGCTCGGCGACGAGCTCGGGGTCCGTGACCCACTGGTACCAGTCGCTCGCGCGATCCTCGCAGGGCTGGGCGGGGATCGTCGGGCAGCCCGCATCCACCTGGAAGCCCGCCACCGCGGTGCCCCACAGGAAGCCGTCGGGAAAGGTGGTGAGCGGGGGCACCGACGCGCTGTCCTCCGCCGGGCGGGCGCACGCGAGCAGCAACGAGGTGATTAGCATGAGCGAGTTCCCATCGTGGTTTGCGGAGGCAGAGGTACCGGATGTCCGTCAGCAGTTCTATCCGTCAGAGCTTCCTCGCGGGCCTGCTCGCGCTGCTCCCGCTGTACATCACCTGGAAGATCCTGGCGATCGTCTTCAACCTCGTCGACGGGCCGCTCGGCGGCCGGCTGAACACGCTCATCAGCTACCTCTCGGGCGTGAACGTGCAGATCCCCGGGCTGGGGCTCCTGTGCACCGGGCTCATCGTGCTCGGCATCGGCTGGCTGACCCGCATGGTGTTCTTCAAGCGCCTGCTCACCTTCATCGAGCTCGGCATCGAGCGGGTGCCCATCGTGCGCTCGCTCTACAACGCGAGCCGCCAGATCGTGGTGCCGTTCACCGACAAGCAGAAGCTGCCCTTCTCCGAGGTGGTGCTGGTCGAGTACCCGATGGCCGGGCGCCACACGCTCGGCCTCGTCGCCAAGCGCCACATCACGAGCGACCCCGACGATCCCCGCGTGGTCGTGTTCTTCCCCTCGAACCACCTCCACCTCGGCTACCCCGTGGTGCTCCACAAGGACGACCTCACCCCCATCGACATGTCGGTGGAGGAGGCGGTGAAGTTCTTCGTGAGCTGTGGGGTCATCGGGGACGACAAGCTCATCCGGACGAAGGGGGCCCTCGTCGAGATCGCGCCCGCCCCTGGCCGCGGCGCCGCGCGCCCCGTCCCCACGCCGCTGCCGCGCACAGGCTGAGCGCGGCGAGGCCCATC